>NZ_JBQFLT010000006.1:0-258541 GCF_056531425.1 Ruegeria sp. N4 | reverse complement strand
CTCTGCCCCCACACCCCCGAGATATTTTTAGCCAGATGAAGAGGGATCCTGCGCCTATTGGGTGAGGGTCAGATGGGTGCAGAGCGTTTCAACGACTGCATCCAGCGCGTCCTTTTGGGTAGAGACGCAGGTTTGGGCTGCCGCGCGTGCGCGGGTCAGGGCAGTGTCATCTGATAGCCAGGTTTCGACAGCATCGGACAGGTCTTTGGCAGTCTGGACCTCGATTGCGCCTTTGGTCTCGACCAGTGGGGCGAAGGTTTCGGCGAAGTTGAAGTAGCCCGGTCCGGTGATAACTGCGGCCCCGGCCTGGGCGGGTTCGAAGGGGTTGTGGCCTCCGATCTGTTTGAGTGATCCACCAAGAAAGACTATGGGGCTAATAGCGTACCAAGTGCCGGTTTCGCCGAGCGTGTCGGCGACGTAGACTTGGGTTTGGTCGGTGATCGGCTGGCCAGCGGCGCGGAAGGCGGCGGGTAGGTTGGATTGACGCAGAAGGGTGGCAACGTCGCCTCGGCGCTCGGGGTGACGGGGGATCAGCAGCAGCAGAAGGTTCGGCCAGCGTTCCAGCAAAGCCTTGTGCGCCGCAATTACCGTTTCCTCTTCACCGTCATGAGTGGAACTGGCGATCCAGACGGGGCGATCTGCAATTTGCGCGCGTATCTCGTTCAAGGTTGCGCTGTCCTCGGGCAGTGGGTCGGACATGGCCTTGAGGTTGGTGCCGGGTTTCACCCGGTCGACTTGCGCGCCCATGGCAATCAGGTTGTTGGCGGTCTTTTCGTTCTGGGTCAGAAACAGCCGGAATTTATCCAGAAGGAAGCGCGCCGTTTTGGGGCGCTTCTTCCAGCCTTTGACAGACGTCTCGGACAGGCGCGCGTTGAGCAGGGCCAGCGGCACGCCCCGTCGGGCGCTTTCGACGATCAGGCGCGGCCATATTTCGCTTTCGACAAAGATACCGGCGTCGGGTGTCCAATGGTCCAGGAAGCGGTTAACCGGGCCGGCGGTGTCCAGCGGCGGGTATTGGTGGCGCGCACGCGCAGGCAGGCGCTTTTCGATCAAAGCGGCAGAGGTCGGGGTGCCCGAGGTAATCAGGAACTCGGCGTCGGGCAGACGTTCGCCCAGCTTCTTGATCAGGCTCAGAACCGACAGGCTTTCACCGACGCTTGCGGCGTGAAACCAGATCAGGCGGCCTTGCGGGCGGGTCAGGCTGGCGTGGCCGAGCCGTTCCTGTTGTCGCTGTGGGGGGACGTCAGCGGCCTGCAGTTTGCGGCGCACCGCGCGCCAGACCAGAGGTGCCGCAAACGTCGTCAGGCCGCAATACAGCCGGTACAGCAGCGTTGGGTGGCCGGGCATGTCAGCCGCCCGTGTGGCTCATGTGGCGGCTCATCTGGCCATCGACGGCCTGACGGGAATAGTCGAAATCATGCCCTTTGGGTTTTAGGGTGATGGCGGCGCGGATCGCGTCTTCAAGCTGTGCTTCGCTGTCGGGGTGGTCGCGCAGCGGGGCGCGCAGATCGGCCATATCCTCTTGTCCAAGGCACATATACAGCTCACCCGTGCAGGTCAGGCGCACGCGGTTGCAGCTTTCGCAAAAATTATGGGATAAGGGCGTGATGAAACCGATCTTCTGGCCCGTTTCCTCCAGCCGCACATAGCGCGCCGGGCCGCCGGTGCGCTCGGCCAGATCGGTGACGGCATAGTGGTTTTCGTATTCCTTGCGCACGTCTTTCAGCGACCAGTACTGATCCAACCGATCCTCGTTGCCGATATCGCCCATTGGCATGACCTCGATCCAGGTCAGGTCCATGTCACGTTCTGCGCACCATTCGGTGATGCGGGGCAGTTCCGGCTCGTTGAAGCCTTTCAGGGCCACCGCGTTGATCTTGACCCGCAACCCGGCCTTTTGTGCCGCGTCGATGCCGTTCAGCACCTGTTTTAGACGCCCCCATCGGGTGACTTTGGCGAATTTGTCATCGTCCAGCGTATCAAGCGAGACATTCACCCGCCGTACACCCGCCGCGTAGAGATCGTCGGCAAAGCGGTGAAGCTGTGAGCCATTGGTGGTCAGCGTCAGCTCTTTCAGCGCGCCGCTGTCCAGATGCCGGGTCATGGCGTTGAAAAACGTCATGATATTGCGCCGCACAAGGGGTTCGCCGCCGGTGATACGCAGCTTTTCGACGCCCATCTTCACAAAGGTGGAACACATCCGGTCCAGCTCTTCCAGCGTCAGAAGGTCTTTCTTGGGCAGGAAGGTCATGTTTTCGGACATGCAGTACACGCAGCGAAAATCGCATCGGTCGGTTACCGAGACGCGCAGATAGGTGATGGCACGGGCGAAGGGATCAATCAGCGGAGCAGTCATGCGCTATAGGTAGATGTGGAACCGGTCCACGACAAGAGCGAACTGCGCTTTGGGCTGGAACAGATGGGTGTTGGGCTGTAGGTAAGACGGATGAGGTATTTTCTTGTTTTCCTGTGCGTTCTGGTCACAGGTTGCGATGCGGTTCGGTCAACAACGGATCGCGTTTTTGGCCGGAACGAAGCAGCGCCAGAGGTGGAAGCCGAAATTACGGAAGCCACACCCGAGCCCGAGCCGGTTGCTGCCCGCGCCGATTGGGTGGGCCCCAGAACGACCATTGCAGGATTGGGCGATCCGACGACGCCAGGCCGCTGGATGCAAACGCCGCTTGTGGACACTGAGGTAACCGCACGTGTGGTGGTGCCTAGAACCGGTGCGCAGGCTTACATCACATTGGTGCCGTCGCGCGGGCCGGAAGGCGGCGGCAGCCAGCTTTCATTGGATGCGATGCGCGCATTGCTGGTTCCGCTGGATGAGTTGGTTGAGGTCGAAGTCTACGCCAACTGATCTTTCAGGTATTTCCCGGCTTCACGCCGGGCAAAGGGTTTCATGGCATCCCCATGTTGGTCCAGAAAGGCCAGAACGCGCGGGGCGTCGTGTTTGGACAGCTCGCGCAGCCACCAAGCAATGGCTTTCTGGATGAACCAGTCGCGGTCCGGGACATAGATGGCGGCCCAGCCAAGGATACGGTCCCGGCGGGCCAGATCATCCGGTTTCGGGTGGTTCTGCTTGGTCCAGGGCAGGGTGGCAACCAGCGCCGCGCGGCGTGTCCACATATGGTCCGAGGTCGTCCAGCCCTCGACCTGATCCAGACGCGTGGGGTCGGCGGATAGCCGTTTTTGCATTGCCATACAGGCGTGGTCGGCAACGGCCCAGGCATCGAAATCCGGCAGCCAGCTTTCCAGCAACGCCCACACTGCGTCGTCCGGTCGGATGCGCGCCTGCGTCAGCAGCTTGGCAGCCGCCAGACGGGCTTCGTGCACATTGGTCTGCCACAGGGTATCTGCCAAATGGATGCGCGCGGGCACGTCTAACATTTGCCGCCACGCTTTGGAAAGGTCGTTCAGAACCGGGTTGGCGACGCCCAGATAGGGGCGGTCCGCCTTGTGGTACGCTGCCATCTGCGCGGCCTTTTCTGCGTCGGCATGGGCCTTTATCGCGGCAAGGGCGTCGTCCAGTGTCATCGGTCCAGCTTATGCAGAAGATGTGCGCGCACCGTAGGCCATTCCGGTGCGGTGATTGAATAGACGGCCGTGTCGCGCAGGGTTCCGTTGGCCATCACCATATTGGCCCGAAGGATGCCATCCAACTGCGCCCCAAGCCGCTCGATAGCCTGCCGGGATTGAGTGTTCAGCCGATGGGTGCGGAATTCGACCGCATGGCAGGACAGATCCTCGAAAGCGTGGCGCAGCAACAGGAATTTGGCTTCGGTGTTCAGGGGCGTGCGCTGAACCGCGCGCCCAATCCAGGTCGAGCCGATTTCGACCCGTCGGTTGACCTCATCGGTGTTCATGTAGGTGGTCATCCCAATTGGGGTGCCGTCTGGTGTCATGACCGTAAAGGGCTGCATATCGTGCAACCCAATGCGGCGGGCGATTTCGGCGTCCATCCCCTCGACCGTGGGGATGGAGGTATACCAAAGCTGCCCCAGATCCGCTGCCGCCGCTTTCAGAGCCTCTGAATGCGCGGGGTCAAGCGGTTCCAGCCGGACATGAGTGCCAACAAGCGAAACAGGGGCGGGCCAGGTCATTCCACCGTCACCGATTTCGCCAGATTGCGCGGTTGGTCCACATCCGTGCCTTTGGCGACGGCCGTATGATAGGCCAGCAATTGCGCCGGGACCGAATACAGAATCGGGGCGAGGCTGGGGTGGATATGCGGCATGCGGATCGTGCTCCAGACGCCGTCCTCGGCCTCGGCAATGCCATCGTCATCGGACACAAGGATGACCTTGCCTTTGCGGGCCATCACCTCTTGCATGTTCGAGACCGTCTTGTCGAAAACCGTATCCTTCGGGGCCATCACCACAACCGGCATATGCTTGTCGATCAGCGCGATGGGCCCGTGTTTCAATTCGCCCGAGGCATAGCCTTCGGCGTGGATATAGCTGATTTCCTTCAGCTTCAGCGCACCTTCCATCGCTAGCGGGTACATCAGACCGCGTCCCAGGAACAGCACGTCGCGCGCCTCGGACAGGCGCTGGGCGGATTTGCGAATGGCGCGGTTCTGATCCAGCGCTGCGTTCAGGACCGAGGGCAACCCACGCAGGGCGGCGGCGTGATCGGCCAGATCCTCCTCCGACATCGTGCCCCGGTCGGCCGCGGCCTTCAGTGCCAGCATCAGCAGCACGCTCAGTTGGCATGTAAACGCCTTGGTCGAGGCAACGCCGATCTCGACCCCTGCATGGATGGGCAGCGCCACATCGCATTCCCGCGCAATCGAGCTTTCGGGGACATTGATGACCGACACAATCTTGTCTGCCTTGCCCTCGCAATAGCGCAGCGCGGCCAGTGTATCGGCGGTCTCGCCCGACTGGCTGACGAACAGCGCCATGGTCCGGTCGGTGATGGGTGGTTCGCGATAGCGGAACTCGCTGGCGATATCGACCTCGACCGGCAGTTTCGCCAGTTGCTCGAACCAGTATTTCGCGGTCAGGCAGGCATAAAAGGCCGTGCCGCACGCGACCATGGTCAGGCGGTCCAGCTTGGTGAAATCCAGATCGGTGTCTGGCAACACGACCCGGTCGCCGCCAGTGGGCAGGTAGGATCGGATCGCCTCGGCCACGACGACGGGCTGTTCGGCGATTTCCTTGGCCATGAAATGCTTGTGCTCGCCCTTATCGGCGCGTGCATGATCCAGCTTGATCTTGCGCATCTCACGATTGGCCAGTTCACCGGCCTCGTTGCGGATTTCCAGCGAGGTGCGGGTCAGGACCGCCCGGTCGCCTTCTTCAAGATAGGTGATCTTGTTGGTCAGCGGCGCCAGCGCAATCGCGTCCGAGCCAACATACATCTCACCATCTCCGTGACCAATCGCCAGCGGCGAGCCCTTGCGCGCAGCCACGATCAGGTCATCCTGACCGTCGAACAGAAAGGCCAGCGCAAACGCGCCCTGTAACTGGTCGATGGTTTTGAACGCGGCCTCAACCGGCGACAGTCCGGTATTCAGCAGATGTTCAGCCATCAGCGCGACGGTTTCGGTGTCGGTTTCGGTTTCGAACCCGATCCCATGCTCGGCCAGTTCGGCACGCAATTCGCGGTAGTTTTCGACGATCCCGTTATGGACAACGGCAACCGGCCCGGCCTTGTGCGGGTGGGCATTGTTGACCGAGGGCGCGCCATGGGTGGCCCAGCGGGTGTGCCCGATGCCGGATTTGCCGGGTAAAGGGTCATGCACCAACAGATCGCTTAGGTTGACCAGCTTGCCCACCGCCCGCCTGCGTCCCAAAGCTCCGTCATTCACGGTTGCAATACCGGCGCTGTCATAGCCGCGATATTCCAGCCGTTTCAGGGCCTCAACCAGAATGGGGGCGGCTTCATGCTGTCCCAGAACACCAACAATTCCACACATAAAATCAGGCCTCTTTATCGCGGCGAGCCTTTTTCGCCTTTAACATATCAAACAGTTTGCGCGCGTAGCCGGGTTTGTTTTCCTGCTTGGCACGGGCCACGGCCAGCGCGTCGGCTTCGACGTCCTTAGTCACAACCGTACCTGTCGCTGTCATTGCGCCATCGCCCAGCGTCACCGGGGCCACCAGCATCGTGTTCGAACCGATGAACACGTTTTCACCAATCGTGGTCTTGTGCTTCATCACGCCGTCATAGTTGCAGGTGATCGTACCCGCCCCGATATTTGTTGCCGCCCCGACCGAGGCATCACCGATATAACTGAGGTGATTGACCTTCGCGCCCTCGGCGATCTCGGCGTTCTTGATCTCGACAAAATTGCCGATCCGCGCGTTTTCGGCCAGTTCCGCGCCGGGGCGCAGGCGGGCATAGGGGCCGACAATGGCACCCCGGCTGACATGGCAGCCTTCCAGATGCGAAAACGCCCGGATCGTTGCGCCGCTTTCCACGGTAACGCCGGGGCCAAAGACCACGTTGGGTTCGATCACCGTATCCCGCCCGATCACCGTATCGGCAGCAAGGTAGACCGTTTCCGGGGCCATCAGGGTCACGCCCAAATCCAGCAGTTCGGCACGCGCCTGTGTCTGAAACACGGCATCTGCAGCGGCGAGGTCGGCGCGAGAGTTCACGCCCAGCGTCTGTGCCTCATCACAGGCAACCGCCGTCACGGTCAGGTCGCGATTGCGGGCGATTTCCACCACGTCCGTCAGATAATACTCGCCCGAGGCATTGTCGTTGCCCACCGCATCGATCAACGACATGAGCGTCTGCGCGTTGCACGCCAAAAGGCCCGAGTTGCAGAAGCTTATTGCGCGTTCCTCATCCGAAGCGTCTTTGAATTCGACAATCCGCTCCAGCGTGTCACCGTTCATGACCAAACGGCCATAACGCGCCGGATCGGCCGCTTCGAACCCAAGGATCACCAAATCGTTCTTGGCGCGCGCTTCGATCATCCGCCCCAGCGTGTCGGGCTGCAAAAACGGTGTGTCCCCATACAGGACCACGACGTCGCCCTCGAACCCCTGCAGCGCCTCACGCGCTTGCGCAACCGCATGGGCGGTGCCCAGTTGTTCCTCCTGCACCGCGATCTGGGCGGTCTCGTCCTCGGCCTGCGCCACCTTGGCGACGGCCTCGGCCCCGTGGCCTGTGACGATCACGGTGCGCTCGGGCGACAGCACCGATCCGGCGCGCATGGCGTGGATCAGCATCGGAACCTGAGCGATTGGGTGCAGGACTTTGGGGATGTCCGAATTCATCCTGGTGCCTTTCCCGGCGGCAAGGATGACAAGGGCAGTGGTCATGAAATCGTTTTCTCTTTGTGTTTTGTTGCCGTCCGTTTTATCCGCTGAGGGCAAAGGCGCAAGCCGTTCGGCCATCAAACTAGATTGCCGGTTGCAACACGACATGGCGGAAACCTGCCGAGCAAGGAGGCGCGATGCGCACGGTCATCTTCGATCTGGACGGGACTTTGGCGGATACGTCGGGCGATTTGCTTGCCGCGGCGAACCACTGTTTTCGCAAGATGGGGCATGGGGATGTGCTGGTTCACGGGCAGGATGCGGGTATCGCCGTGCGCGGCGGTCGGATGATGTTGACCCACGGTCTGAAACGGGTCGGGGCCTTTGATGAGAGCACAGTAGACGCCTATTATCCCGTGCTGCTTGAGGCCTATGCCAAAGACATCGACACCCATACACATTTCTATCCCGGCGCGTTGGACGCGGTCGAGGCGTTGAAAACCGCAGGTTATGGCGTTGGGATCTGCACCAACAAACCGGAACGGCTGGCGGATCAATTGCTGAGCCAGATGGGCGTGCGGGATCAGTTTGCCTCGCTGGTTGGTGCGGATACCTTGTCGGTGCGCAAACCAGACCCCGAACCGTTGCGCGAAGCCGCGCGGCGCGCTGGCGGGCATCCCGATCTGTGCGTTCTGATCGGAGATTCGGATACCGACCGCAATACCGCTAAGGCCGCCGGAGTCCCGTCGGTGCTTGTAACATTCGGCCCCTCAGGCGACGACATGGCAGCGTTGCAGCCCGAAGCATTGCTGCATCATTTCGATGACCTGCCAGAAATGGTTGCTGATCTGATCGGTGCGGCTGCATGATCTCTTGACCCGAACCGGATGCGACCCCAGAACTGAGCCATGACAGAGACATTCACCGGCAGTTTCACCCAGCAAGAACCCATCCCCGATGAGGCAATCGACGCGGCGATGGCCGTCCTGCAACATGGGCGCTTGCATCGCTATAATGTCGCGCCCGGCGAGTTGGGCGAGACCGCGTTGTTGGAACAGGAATTTGCCGCTCAGATGGGGGCCAAATACTGCCTCGCCGTGTCGTCGGGTGGCTATGCGCTGGCTACCGCGTTGCGTGCCGTGGGTGTGCAGCCCGGCGATCAGGTGCTGACGAATGCGTTCACGCTGGCCCCTGTGCCGGGGTCGATTGCCTCGGTCGGGGCCAAACCCGTTTTTGTTGGGGTTACGGAAGACCTGACCATCGATCTGGACGATCTTGAGGCCAAGCTGGATCAGGCGCGCGTTGTGATGCTGAGCCATATGCGCGGTCATTTGTGCGACATGGACCGGCTGATGCAGATGTGCGACGCGGCCGGTGTAACCGTGATCGAGGATTGCGCCCATACGATGGGGGCAGCCTGGCGCGGGCAATCGTCGGGTCGTCAGGGCGCGGTTGGGTGTTATTCGTGCCAGACCTACAAGCACGTCAATTCAGGTGAGGGCGGTTTGCTGATCACCGATGATGAAGAACTGGCGGCCAAGGCCACGATGCTGTCGGGGTCCTATATGCTGTATGAGCGCCATCTGGCTGCACCGGGGCCTGAGGTGTTCGAGCGGATCAAGTACACCACCCCCAATGTCTCGGGTCGCATGGACAATCTGCGCGCGGCCATCCTGCGCCCGCAGTTGCGGGATCTGGACCGGCAGGTTGAGCGTTGGAACGAACGATACCGCGCCGTCGAGGCCGGTCTGCGTGGCACGCCGGGGCTGACCGTGGTCGAGCGCCCAGAGGCCGAGACCTATGTGGGCTCGTCGATTCAGTTTCTTCTGTTGGACTGGTTGCCCGAACGTATCGCAGAGGTGATCAGCCGCTGCGCCGCGCGCGGGGTCGAGCTGAAGTGGTTTGGCGGGGCCGAGCCAACCGGTTTTACCTCGCGCTATGACAGCTGGCGCTATGTGGACAGCGAGCGGATGCCGAAATCGGACCGCGTGCTGGCGGGGGTAATGGACATGCGGGTTCCTCTGACCTTTTCGTTGGAGGATTGTCAGTTGATCGCGCGCATCATTCGGGCCGAGGTTGGGGCGGTCTACCAATCGTAATCCAGCGGAGTGCGCCTGCGGCGCACGCTTGATGTTTGCAAAACGCCGCCCCGCCCGGGCGGCGTTTGTACGTTTTGGGGCCGACGTCCTTACGGTGATTGACCGGTTGCGGATTCGCTGCTATCCAGTTATTGAACACTTGTTCATTAATTCTCGGGAGGAACCCGCCAATGTTCATGGCGACTATGAAATTCGATCTTGGCGAAGACGTGAACGCGCTGCGTGAAATGGTGCATCGCTGGGCGCAGGAACGGGTCAAGCCGATGGCCGCTGATATTGACGCGTCCAACGAATTTCCCAATGAGCTATGGGCCGAAATGGGTGAGCTTGGCCTGCTGGGCGTCACTGTGCCCGAGGAATATGGCGGTGCCGGAATGTCCTATCTGGCCCATACGATTGCTGTGGAAGAAGTGGCGCGGGCATCAGCCTCGGTTTCGCTGTCCTATGGCGCGCATTCGAACCTGTGCGTGAATCAGATCAAGCTGAACGGCAATGAAGAACAAAAGCGGAAATACCTGCCGCGCCTGATCTCGGGCCAGCATGTGGGGGCGTTGGCGATGTCCGAACCCTCGGCCGGGTCGGATGTGGTTTCGATGAAGCTGCGGGCGGAAAAGCGCAATGATCATTACCGTCTGAACGGCAACAAGTACTGGATCACCAACGGGCCGGATGCAGACACTCTGGTCGTTTATGCCAAGACCGACCCGGATGCCGGATCCAAGGGCATCACCGCGTTTCTGATCGAAAAAGAGATGAAGGGTTTCTCGACCTCGCCCCATTTCGACAAGCTGGGGATGCGCGGGTCGAACACCGCGGAACTGATCTTTGAAGATGTCGAGGTGCCGTTCGAAAACGTTCTGGGCGAAGAGGGTAACGGCGTTGCGGTTCTGATGTCGGGTCTGGACTATGAACGTGTCGTGTTGGCCGGGATCGGAACCGGCATCATGGCGGCCTGTCTGGATGAAATCATGCCCTATTTGTCTGAGCGCAAGCAATTCGGCAAACCGATTGGCAGCTTCCAGCTGATGCAGGGCAAGATCGCCGATATGTATACGGCGATGAACTCGGCCCGTGCCTATGTCTACGAGGTGGCCAAGGCCTGTGATCGTGGGGATGTGACCCGTCAGGATGCGGCTGCGTGCTGCTTGTATGCGTCCGAAGCGGCGATGACCCAGGCGCATCAGGCGGTTCAGGCGATGGGCGGGGCAGGGTTCCTGTCGGACGCGCCGGTCAGCCGGATTTTCCGCGACGCCAAGCTGATGGAGATCGGCGCCGGCACCAGCGAGATTCGCCGGATGCTGATTGGCCGCGAGTTGATGAGCGAGATGCAGTGACACAGAATGCCTCGCCGGTTCCGGACCGGCGAGGCGTTTGCGGGATCAGAACTGATGGACGTAGGACACACCGACCAGCCATGGATCGATTTCGGCGGTACCAATGTCGGCACCGTCCAGCGTCACGTCCGAGTCGATGTCGAACCAGCGCACGTTCAGACGGACGGCACCTTTTTCGGTGACCATATAGTCCAACCCGGCCTGCAGCGAGACACCGAACGAGTTATCGACCTTGAGCTCGCCCAGATCGGACTGCTCGTCAAAGAAGATGGTATAGTTCAGACCGGCACCGACATAGGGCTTCCAGGCGCTGTTGGTCTGGAAGTGATAGTTCAGCGACAGGGTGGGGGGCAGGTGCTTGACGCTGCCCGCGTCGACACTGCCGCCAAGGGTGATGTCGTGGCTGAACGGCGTTGCGGCCAGCAGCTCGATCCCCAGATTGTCGCGAATGAAATACTCGGCGGTGAAGATCGGTCGGGTGTCGGCATCGATTTCGGCGTCAGAGTTTGCGATCGTTCCGTTGTCGGATTTCGGGTCCAGGTATCCGACACCGACACCAAGGGTCCAGTCGCCTTGCGATTGAGCAAACGCAGGCACGGCCAGTCCGGCCAGTGCGGTGGAAAGGGTCAAAGCGACGAGCGTTTTGGTCATAATCTTGCCTTTGGTTTTGTTGACGCCCCGGATGTGGCAGGCTGGGCCGGGTCACACTCTGATCTGCATCAAATTTCGGTGTGGGGGTGTATCCGCGCGGAAGCCGAAAAAACCAATGGAACAAGGGGTTATCGCCATGATTGACCCTGCGCGCATACCGGGTTTGCGCCCTGGGGATAGCTGGGACCTGCCGGACCGGTTGAACATGGCGAAACAATGCCTCGACCATCCCGCTGAGAAGGTGGCCCTGATCGACCTGACCGGGGCATCTGAACAGCGCGTCACCTATGGGCAATTGCGTCAGATGACCGACGGGCTGGCCCGGACACTGCTGCCCAAGGTGCAGGCCCGGGATCGGGTTGGCGTCTTGCTCAGCCAGTCGCCGTGGTGCGCCGCTGCGCATCTGGCGATCTGGAAGATCGGGGCGATCTCGGTGCCTTTGTTCAAACTGTTCAAACAGGATGCGCTGCGGTCTCGGGTCGGGGATGCAGGCGCGCGGCTCGTCCTGACGGATGCCGAGGGCGCGGATCTGCTGGGCGACCTTGCAGAGCCTTTGATCACGTCCGAGATCGGTCAGCCGGGCGGGCCGGTGCCATTTGCGGAAACCGCGCCAAATGATCCGGCGGTACTGATCTACACATCCGGCACAACCGGCAGCCCCAAGGGCGCGCTGCACGGGCACCGGGTTCTGACTGGCCACCTGCCGGGCGTGTCGATCAGCCATAACCATTTGCGCGACGGTGACTGCCTGTGGACCCCTGCCGACTGGGCCTGGATCGGCGGTTTGTTCGATGTGCTGATGCCGGGGCTTGCCTTGGGCATTCCGGTGGTCGCCGCGCGGCTTGAGAAATTTACGCCCGAAGCCTGCGCCGATATCGTCGCGCGCGGGGGCGTGAAGAACGTGTTTTTCCCGCCCACGGCGCTGCGGATGCTCAAGGCGGCGGATCAATCGATCCCCGGCCTGCGCTCGGTCGCCTCGGGCGGTGAGCCTCTGGGGGCCGAGATGCTGGCCTGGGGGCAGCAAGCGTTTGGCCTGACGATCAACGAATTCTACGGCCAGACCGAATGCAACATGGTAGTGTCCTCCTGCGCCGAGTATTTCCCGGTGCAGCCCGGCTGCATCGGCAAGCCTGTGCCGGGGCATGACGTGGCGGTGATCGACGATGATGGCAATCCGACCGGGGAGGAGGGCGACGTGGCCATCCGGCGCGGCTCAGCCTCGATGCTGCTGGAATACTGGAACCGACCCGACGCGACGGCTGAGAAGTTCCGGGGCGACTGGCTGATCACCGGCGATCGCGGCGTGTGGGAGGGCGACTATCTGCGCTTTGTCGGTCGTGATGATGACGTGATCACGTCTGCCGGGTATCGCATTGGTCCGGCTGAGATTGAGGATTGCCTGCTGACCCATCCCGCGGTGGCGACAGTCGGTGTGGTCGGCAAGCCCGACAAGCTGCGGACCGAGATCGTGAAGGCCTATGTGGTGCTGAAACCGGGGGCCGAGGCTGCGGAGCAGGAGTTGCAGGAGTGGATCAAGGACCGTCTGGCGCATTACTCTTATCCCCGCGAAGTGGCGTTTCTGGAGGAATTGCCGATGACGGTGACGGGCAAGGTGATCCGGAAGGAATTGAAGGCGCGGGCGGCGGGGGAATTGAACAGGTGATGTTCGAATTGAGAAGCTTATTAATTTTGGCGACTGCGCTGGGTGCAGTTAGCTTGGCAACACATACCGAGGCAGCCAATCCCGATAGGTTTGATACAGTCGCATTTTTGCGAGCTTGCACTGATCTGGTTCCAAATGTCGACTATGCGCTTCCTATGGATGTGGAATGCATCGGTCAAAGCCACAGAATGTGTGAGTTGGCGGACCCAAATGCTGAGGCCGAAAGATGCGTTCTGATGGTGTCAAAGTGGATGCGTAACGAAACGATTGCGGAGTGGTCTCAAATCCCAGAAAAAAATCGTCTTGGCTACGAGGACCCTCCTGCAGCCCAGGATTTAATAAAAGATGCAAAGAGAATATTCGACGATGAAATATTGGCACCGTTTGCACCAGCGATAGCTTCTTGTGAAGATATTCAGATCGAAGGTGTCTCTGAGCAGGTTGCTTGTGGCTATGCGGACGCACTAGCTGGCTGGCTGGCGCTGAGAATTCTCCAACGCACGACTGAACGCGATGAAGAAAAACAGGTACCTTAGACATGAAACTCACATCCAAAGCCATGCCCGCCTCTGAGGGCTTCAAGGCAAACCGCGCAGCGCATCTGGACGCGTTGGCGCAAATCTCTGCCGCTGCCGAAGCGGCCCGTATGGGCGGGGGCGAGAAATCCCGCGCGCGGCATGAATCTCGGGGCAAGATGTTGCCTCGGCGCAGGGTCGCGAACCTGCTCGATCCGGGGTCTCCGTTCCTTGAGATTGGCGCGACGGCGGCGCATGGGATGTATGGCGATGCGGCTCCGGCGGCGGGGGTGATCGCGGGCATTGGCCGGGTGCAGGGGCGCGAGGTCATGGTGGTGTGCAATGACGCCACCGTGAAGGGCGGCACATATTACCCTCTGTCGGTCAAGAAACACCTGCGGGCGCAGGAGATTGCCGAGGAAAACCATCTGCCCTGTATCTATCTGGTCGACAGCGGCGGTGCGAACCTGCCCAATCAGGATGAGGTCTTCCCCGACCGCGACCATTTTGGCCGCATCTTCTATAATCAGGCGCGGATGAGCGCGAAGGGCATCCCTCAGATCGCAGTGGTGATGGGCTCGTGCACAGCGGGCGGGGCTTATGTGCCCGCGATGTCGGATGTGACGATCATCGTGCGCGATCAGGGTACGATCTTTCTGGCCGGGCCGCCTCTGGTCAAGGCCGCGACGGGTGAGGTTGTCAGCGCCGAGGATCTGGGCGGCGGCGATGTGCACACGCGCCTGTCCGGCGTCGCGGATTATCTGGCCGAGGATGATGCCCATGCGCTGGCATTGGCACGACGGGCCGTTGGGTCGTTGGGCGGTGCCGGGCTGAAGCCCGGCCTACAGCTTGAGGCACCCGAAGATCCGGCCTATGACCCGGAGGAAATTCTGGGCGTCGTGCCTGCCGATCTGCGCACGCCTTATGACATTCGCGAGGTGATTGCGCGGCTGGTCGATGGATCCCGGTTCGATGAGTTCAAGCCGCGTTTTGGTGAGACGCTGGTGACGGGGTTTGCGCATGTGAAAGGCTGCCCGGTCGGGATCATCGCCAATAACGGCGTGCTGTTTTCCGAGGCCGCGCAGAAGGGCGCGCATTTTGTCGAACTGTGTTCGCAGCGCAAAACGCCTTTGGTGTTCTTGCAGAACATCACCGGGTTCATGGTCGGTCGGAAATACGAAAACGAAGGCATCGCGCGGCACGGGGCTAAGATGGTGACAGCCGTGGCGACGACCAATGTGCCCAAGATCACCATGCTGGTGGGCGGCTCGTTCGGGGCCGGGAATTACGGCATGTCGGGGCGGGCTTATCAGCCGCGATTCCTGTGGACCTGGCCGAACTCGCGGATTTCCGTGATGGGCGGCGAGCAGGCAGCAGGCGTGCTGGCCACCGTCAAACGCGACGGGATCGAGCGGCAGGGCGGCACATGGTCGGCTGAGGAAGAGGCCGCGTTCAAACGCCCGACGCTGGAGATGTTTGAGGAGCAATCGCACCCGCTCTATGCCTCCGCCCGGCTGTGGGACGACGGCATCATCGACCCGCGCAAATCGCGCGACGTGCTGGCCTTGTCGCTGAGCGCCGCGCTGAATGCCCCGATCGAGGAGACACGTTTTGGCGTGTTCAGGATGTGATCATGATTGATCTAACCTGGTTTGTGACCCGAAAACTGAACGGCGCTTCCGCTGACATAGTGCCGGACATCGACACTCAACCCCACCGATTGAAGCGCATCCAGAACTGTTGTTCCCGCTCCGAAGTTTCGCGTGTATTCGCCGATCATGGTGAAGTCCTGCGCGCCATTAAGAAACAGGCGTTCCACCTGAGGCAGAACACCGTCAAGGTAGAACCGGTAAAGAGGGCGCAAAGACCAACCTACCGGGTCTGTCGCTTCGATCAACGAAAACGGTGCACCGGGTCTGAGTATGCGGTTCAATTGCCGGGCAAAGATCAAGTGCTGTTCGGCGTTGAATGTTTTAAGGCCAAAGGTAGAGATTGCGAACTCGGCACTTTCGCTCGGAAGGTCTGTGGTCAGCATGTTGGCGCAGAGATGCGAGACACGACCTTCTCGACCTTTGTGGAGCCGTTCCATTGCCTGTTTGTGCATTCCCGGGCTGATGTCGACAGCGGTGACCTTACTCACACTTGGAAATCTGGCGAACAGATGGGGCCACGCTTCACCGGTGCCCGCCATCAAATCAACACCTGCCGCCGTCGTGCCTGCAGGCAGGTCCAGCCCTGCAACACACGCCTTACGCCACGCCCGTACCAATCCGAAGGACGCGACTGCGCTCCAGTTCCGATAAGCGCCAGAGCATCGGTCGAAGACGCCGGACACAAACCCGGGATCGTAGATATCCTGTTTCATGGCTCGCACCCTGCGGGCATTAATTTAGGAATGCAAGGATTTGCCAATGTTCAATAAAATCCTGATTGCCAACCGTGGTGAGATTGCCTGTCGGGTGATGGAGACGGCCCAAAAGATGGGCGTGTCCTGCGTTGCTGTTTATTCGGACGCGGATGCCTCGGCCAAGCATGTACAGATGGCGGATGAGGCGGTGCATATCGGCGGCGCGGCCCCGGCAGAGAGTTACCTCAAGGGCGAAGTGATCATTCAGGTGGCGTTGGAGACCGGCGCGCAAGCGATCCATCCGGGCTATGGGTTTCTGTCCGAGAACCCCGATTTTGTGGATGCTGTTGAGGCCGCGGGGCTGACATTCATCGGCCCGTCGGCGGATGCGATCCGCAAGATGGGCCTCAAGGACGCGGCCAAGGTGCTGATGGAGCAGGCGGGCGTACCCGTGGTGCCGGGCTATCACGGTGACAACCAAGACCCCGAGCATCTGGCGGGGGCTGCCGACACCATCGGCTATCCGGTTCTGATCAAGGCCGTTGCGGGCGGCGGTGGCAAGGGGATGCGCCTTGTTGAACGGCCTCAGGATTTCGCAACCGCGCTCGACAGCGCGCGGGGTGAGGCAAAGACCGCCTTTGGCAATGACGCCGTGCTGGTCGAAAAATTCGTCGCCAAACCGCGCCATATCGAGGTGCAGGTGTTTGGCGATGGTACCCATGCGGTGCATCTGTTCGAACGCGATTGTTCGTTGCAGCGGCGGCATCAGAAGGTGATCGAAGAAGCTCCGGCCCCCGGCATGACCGCTGAAATGCGCGAGGCGATGGGGCAGGCCGGTGTACGCGCGGCCGAGGCGATAGGTTACAAAGGCGCGGGGACGGTTGAGTTCATCGTCGATGCCTCGGACGGGCTGCGACCGGATCGGTTCTGGTTCATGGAGATGAACACGCGCCTGCAGGTGGAACATCCCGTTACCGAAGCCATCACTGATGTTGATCTGGTGGAATGGCAGCTGCGCGTTGCGGCGGGTGAGAGCCTGCCGAAACGGCAGTCGGACCTGTCGATCACCGGTCATGCGTTCGAGGCCCGACTTTATGCCGAGGATGTGCCAAAGGGCTTTCTGCCCGCGACCGGCACGCTGACCCATCTGCACTTCCCGCAGGATTGCAGGGCCGACAGTGGCGTGCGTACATGGGATACGATAAGCCCTTGGTATGATCCGATGATCGCGAAGGTAATCGTGCACGGCCCGACCCGCGCTGTCGCGCTGGAAACGCTGCATCGGGCCCTATGCGGGACCGAGGTTGGGGGCACGGTCACAAACCTGTCCTTTCTGGGCGCATTGACCCGCCATGCAGGCTTTGCCTCGGGTGATGTGGATACAGGACTGATCGGGCGCGACATTGATACGCTGGTGCGGGAGGATGAGCCGAAGCCGGAAACGTTGGTTGCAGCAGCGATGCATGCGTTTGGGTTGCTGGAGGCATCAGATTCTACGGGGTTCACTTTGTGGGCTCCGCTACATCGCGCGACGCAGTTGAAGCGCAATGGCGAAATCGTCGACCTTGATGTGCAGGTCGAAGGCCGAGACACGCAGATCTGGCAGGTCGGGGATCGCACAGTCACGGCGACCCGGCGCAATGGGCGCTGGCTGATTGACGGGGCGAGGATGCCCAATGTCTCGGTCGCAGGGTCCCGGATCACCGTGTTCGAGGACTACGGCCAGGTGTTTGATATCGTTGACCCTCTGGACCGCGACACCAGCGCGGCGGGCGACACCAATGTCATCGAAGCGCCCATGCCGGGGCTGGTCAAAGCGGTGTTCGCGACGGCAGGCCAATCGGTCAAGGAAGGCGACCGCCTTGCCATTCTCGAAGCCATGAAGATGGAGCATTCCCTGCTGGCCGCGCGTGACGGAGTGGTGGCCGAGGTGCTGGCCGAAGACGGTGCGCAGGTCGAGGCCGGGGCGGCTCTGGTCCGGTTGGAGGACGCTTAAGCTGTTCGTCGGGCACGCGGCGTGGCACAGTCGGGCCATCCGTATTTGAAACGAGAAGAAGCCAGAGAGGGCGAAGGAATGGGTGAGCGCGTCGAAATCTTTGAAGTGGGGCCACGGGACGGGCTGCAGAACGAAAAGCGCGACATCCCGGTCGCCGAGAAAATCGCCTTGGTCGATTGCCTGTCCGATGCCGGGTTCAACAGGATCGAGGTGGCCAGTTTTGTGTCGCCCAAATGGGTGCCGCAAATGGCAGGCAGCGCCGAGGTTCTGGCCGGTATCCGCCGGGCCGACGGCCTGCGTTATGCCGCACTGACGCCGAACATGCGGGGATACGAGGATGCTCTGGCCGCCGGTGCGGATGAGATCGCGGTTTTTGCCTCGGCGTCCGAGGGATTTTCGAAGGCCAATATCAACGCCACGATTGCCGAGTCGATTGAGCGGTTCGCGCCGATTCTGGATGCAGCACGCCATATCGACCTGCCGGTGCGTGGCTATGTCTCATGCGTGACCGATTGCCCGTATGACGGACCGACCCCGCCGGAAAAAGTGGCCGAGGTTGCGGATCTTCTGTTCTCGCATGGTTGTTACGAGGTGTCTTTGGGGGACACAATCGGGCAAGGCACCCCGGACAAGATCGCGCGGATGCTGATGGCCGTGCGCGAGCGCGTGCCAGTGACCCGTCTGGCCGGGCATTTTCACGACACGAACGGGCGGGCAATTGACAATATCGACGCCTCGCTTTCGTTGGGGGTGCGGGTGTTTGACGCGGCCGTTGGCGGCCTTGGTGGGTGCCCTTATGCGCCCGGCGCCGCAGGCAATGTCGCGACCGAGGCCGTGGCAGCGCATCTGGAGCGATTGGGCTACGAAACCGGGTTGGATGCCGGAATTTTGGAAAAAGCGGCGCAGATGGCGCGCGCAATGAGGGGCTGAAATGTTCGACACCATAACCGTCACAACGGATGCGCGCGGCGTTGCGACTTTGAAATTGGATCGTGCCGAAAAACACAACGCCATGTCGGCGCAGATGATTGCGGAACTGACTCAGGCGGCTTCTGATTTGGGGCAGGACGCGTCCGTTCGGGTGGTGGTTCTGACCGGTGAGGGCAAATCGTTCTGCGCTGGAGGGGATTTGGGGTGGATGCAGGATCAGATGGCTGCGGATCCTGAAACGCGATTTGCCGAGGCGCGCAAGCTGGCTGAGATGTTGCAGGCGCTCAACACGTTGCCGAAACCTCTGATCGGTGCGTTGCAGGGTAACGCGTTCGGGGGCGGGGTCGGTTTGGCTGCCGTCTGTGACGTGGCGCTTGGCGTTAAGACGCTGAAAATGGGGCTGACGGAAACCAAGCTGGGCCTGATCCCGGCCACCATCGGCCCTTACGTGATCGCCCGCATGGGCGAGGCAAGGGCTCGGCGAGTCTTCATGTCTGCGCGCCTGTTTGACGCGACCGAGGCGGTGACGCTTGGCCTGTTGGCCAAGGTTGTACCTGCGGACGAGCTGGCGGACGCTGTTGAGGCTGAAGTACGCCCCTATCTGGCCTGCGCACCGGGGGCTGTCGCCTCGGCCAAGGCGCTTGTCAGGGATCTGGGGCCGAAAATCGACGAGCAGGTCATTGACCACACCATCAACGCGCTTGTCGCTCGCTGGGAAACCGATGAAGCGCTTGAAGGCATCGGCGCGTTTTTCGACAAACGCAAGCCTGCGTGGATCAACGAAGTTTGACTCTGAAACTCGAAACGCACCAACAGGGGGGTGGCGAGGGTTTTCTTAGACCTGTCAAGCCCCTGAATGCCCCCCTGCGCGCTTGTGGTCGGTTGACCCTCTGATCCCGCAGGGATACAGAATATCCAGTCAACACGCCAATTGACGGCGCGCCTTGTCGGGGCCGCGCAAGAAAGGAGCCACTCGTGGAAGAGTTGTTGCGGGAATATCTCCCGATCCTGGTGTTTCTGGCCGTGGCCGTGGGCCTTGGAATCGTGCTGATTCTGGCGGCCGTCGTCCTTGCTGTCCGCAATCCCGATCCGGAAAAAGTCAGCGCATATGAATGTGGTTTCAACGCGTTCGACGACGCCCGGATGAAATTTGACGTTCGCTTCTATCTGGTCTCGATTCTCTTCATCATCTTCGACCTGGAAATCGCCTTTCTGTTTCCGTGGGCCGTTGGCTTCAAGGACATCAGTGATGTGGGGTTCTGGTCCATGATGGTGTTCCTGGCGGTGCTGACCATCGGCTTTGCCTATGAATGGAAGAAAGGGGCCCTGGAATGGGAGTGATGACGGGTGCAAACACCGCCGGCGTCGACAAAGAAGTCGCCACCCAGGCCCTGAATGCCGAATTGCAGGACAAAGGGTTCCTGCTGACCTCGACCGAAGACATTATCAACTGGGCCCGCACCGGTTCCTTGCACTGGATGACCTTTGGTCTGGCCTGCTGCGCGGTCGAGATGATGCACACTTCGATGCCGCGCTATGACGCTGAACGGTTCGGTATCGCCCCGCGCGCGTCGCCGCGTCAGTCGGACGTGATGATCGTCGCAGGCACCCTGACCAACAAAATGGCCCCGGCGCTGCGCAAGGTTTACGACCAGATGCCCGAGCCGCGCTATGTGATCTCGATGGGGTCCTGCGCGAATGGCGGCGGGTATTACCACTATTCCTATTCGGTGGTACGCGGCTGTGACCGTATCGTCCCGGTAGACATTTACGTCCCCGGCTGCCCGCCAACTGCCGAGGCGCTGCTATACGGTCTGATGCAGTTGCAACGCAAAATCCGCCGCACCGGCACGATTGTACGCTGAGGGAGAGGGCAGATGAGCGAAGCACTCAAGGAACTTGGCGCGCAGCTTGAACTGAAGCGGTCCGACTGCGTGCTGTCGTGGGACGTCACCCATGGTGAGTTGAACGTCGATGTCGCTCCGTCGAGCCTTGTTGAGTTCATCGAGTTTCTGCGCAGTGACCGCAACTGTCAGTTCTCGACCCTTGTGGACATTACCGGCGTTGATTACCCCGAACGGGCCAAGCGATTTGATGTGGTCTATCACTTCCTGTCGATGTACCAGAACCAGCGCATTCGCCTGCGGGTTTCGATCCGCGAGGAGGACATGGTACCCTCGATTGTTGACGTGCACCCCTCGGCCAACTGGTTCGAGCGTGAGGTGTTCGACATGTTCGGGATCCTGTTCTCGGGCCACCCCGACCTGCGGCGTATCCTGACCGACTATGGGTTCCGAGGCTATCCACTGCGAAAGGATTTCCCGACCACTGGCTACACCGAGGTGCGCTATGACGAGGCGCAAAAGCGCGTGGTCTACGAACCCGTCTCGCTGGTGCAGGAATACCGTCAGTTTGATTTCATGTCCCCGTGGGAAGGTGCGAATTACATCTTGCCGGGGGATGAGAAACAGGAGGCCGAGTGATGGGTGGTATCTGGTGGTTGATCCTTTCCGCGCTGACCATCATCCCGATGGTCAAGATACTGCCGTTCTTCGGGATCAACAAAGTCTGGTGCCTGCTGTGCCTTGTTCCATTTGGCACGATTGCCCTGCTCTGGTGGGTCGGGATCAAGCTACAGGAATTGGAGCGCCGCTGAGATGATGCTGGGGGAACTGATCGCACTGGGGGCGCTGGGCGTTCTTCTGGCCGGGGCCGCCGCCAAGGCCGCCGAGGCGGAAAAGGTCCGGGTCCGGGCTGAGGCGAAAAAGAAGAAACGGGGGCGTTGATGGACGGCTCAAGATACGATGACGGCAGCACGGACGCGCTGAGCGGAGAACAGAAGATCCGCAACTTCAACATTAACTTCGGCCCGCAACACCCTGCGGCGCACGGAGTTCTGCGTTTGGTGCTTGAGCTGGACGGCGAGATCGTCGAGCGTTGCGACCCGCATATCGGCCTGCTGCACCGTGGTACCGAAAAGCTGATGGAAAGCCGGACCTATCTGCAGAACCTGCCGTATTTCGACCGTCTGGATTATGTCGCTCCGATGAACCAGGAACATGCCTGGTGTCTGGCTATTGAAAAGCTGACCGGGGTCGAGGTGCCGCGCCGTGGGTCGCTGATCCGGGTTCTGTATTCCGAGATCGGGCGCATCCTGAACCACCTGCTGAACGTGACCACGCAGGCGATGGACGTCGGTGCGCTCACCCCGCCGCTCTGGGGGTTCGAGGAACGCGAAAAGCTGATGGTGTTCTATGAGCGTGCTTGCGGTGCCCGCCTGCACGCCGCCTATTTCCGCCCCGGTGGCGTCCATCAGGACCTGCCGCCCGAGTTGCTGGACGATATCGAAGCGTGGAGCCACGAATTCCCTGCCGTTCTGGACGATATTGACGGTCTGCTCACCGAAAACCGCATCTTCAAACAGCGCAACGCCGATATTGGCGTCGTGACCGAGGATGACATCCAGAAATACGGTTTCTCTGGCGTGATGGTCCGTGGGTCGGGTCTGGCCTGGGACCTGCGCCGCGCGCAGCCCTATGAATGCTATGACGAGTTCGATTTCCAGATCCCCGTCGGCAAAAATGGCGACTGCTATGACCGTTATCTCTGCCGTATGGAAGAGATGCGCCAGTCGCTGCTGATCATCCGTCAGGCCATCGCCAAAATCCGCGAATGCCCCGGAGATGTTCTGGCCCGTGGTAAGATCACTCCGCCGAAACGCTCGGACATGAAGACCTCGATGGAGAGCCTGATCCATCACTTCAAGCTGTATACCGAAGGTTTCCACGTCCCCGCTGGCGAGGTTTACGCCGCCGTCGAAGCCCCTAAGGGCGAGTTCGGCGTCTATCTGGTAGCCGACGGCACCAACAAACCTTACAGGGCCAAACTGCGCGCGCCCGGATTCCTGCATCTGCAAGCCATGGATCATGTCGCCGGAGGGCACCAACTGGCCGACGTCGCCGCGATTATCGGGACGATGGACGTTGTGTTTGGGGAGATTGATCGGTGAATGCCCACGCTGTCACAGTAGGTTTGTGTTTTTTTGCCCTGACCGCGTGTACTACGCAGTCGAACTCGGGGGGGCCAAATGTCTATCGTATTGCAGGGCCTGAAATCACGCGGCAGGACATGACGGAGGCGGTCAACTACATTGTGCAAGCTTTTGAGGCGTCAGATTGCGAAATGTCCTACAATGAATTTCATGGCCAATTACAAAAAGACGGTTCATTCAACGCTTCGGAAAAGGCGAAGAAGAACGGTAGTTTTGTAGAACTAGAACAGTTGCACGCTCGTTCGATTGCAGACGAAGCCGCCAAAGCCATGGTGAAGAAAAAGGCTTTAATTGTTGAAGCGAAAAACCCGGTTGTGTATCGCCTAACTGTTGGAAAGTGTGCTTAATGCTTCGCCGTCTTCACCCCGAACAACCCGAAAGCTTCGCCTTCACCACTGCCAACCAGCAATGGGCCGAAGCGCAGATCACCAAGTACCCTGAGGGCCGTCAGGCCAGCGCGGTGATCCCGCTGCTGTGGCGCGCGCAAGAGCAGGAGGGCTGGCTGAGCCGTCCGGCGATTGAATCCGTCGCTGAGATGCTGGGGATGGCCTATATCCGCGTGCTCGAGGTCGCCTCATTCTACTTCATGTTCCAACTGCAACCGGTTGGGTCGGTCGCGCATATTCAGGTGTGTGGCACGACGTCGTGCATGATCTGCGGGGCCGAGGATCTGATCGCGGTCTGCAAGGAAAAGATTGCCGCCAAGCCGCATGAACTATCCGCCGATGGCAAGCTGAGCTGGGAAGAGGTGGAATGCCTTGGATCCTGTGCGAATGCTCCGATGGCTCAGATCGGTAAGGACTATTACGAAGACCTGACGACTGAAAGCTTTGGTAAGATCATCGACGATCTGGCCGCTGGCAAAGTACCGACGCCGGGCCCGCAGAACGGGCGCTATGCGGCGGAACCGCTGAGCGGGCTGACCAGCCTGACCGAACATGACGCCGGGAAACCTGCGCAGAATGCCTCGGTCGCTTTGGCGACCGGTCTGGGCGATACCGTCAAGCGCATCGACGGGACCGAGGTTCCGATCCTGACGCCGTGGCTGGACAAGGATGGCAAACAGGCCGGAGCCTCGGCTGCGGCGAAACCGCCCAAGGCGCCTGAACCGGCGAAACCTGCGGTGAAACAGGCGGAAGAAGCCAAGGCCAAGCCTGCGCCCGAAGAGGCAAAGGAAGATCAGCCCAGAACACTGCCCGAGGCGCGCGGGGGCTTGCCCGACGACCTCAAACTGCTGAAGGGCGTAGGGCCGAAACTGGAAGAGAAACTGAACGATCTGGGCTTTTTCCACTATGATCAGATCGCCTCGTGGACGCCCGAGCATGTGGCCTGGGTCGATGCCCGGCTGAAGTTCAAGGGCCGGATCGAGCGGGACGGCTGGATCGAACAGGCCGCTAAGCTTGCGGTGGGTGATGAAACCGAATTCGCCAAACGTGCCAAAGAAGAAGGCACGTATGATGAGCAGACAGACGAAGACTAAATGACGGGTGCCCATTCGGGGCATCGAGGTGAGATGGACAAAGACAAGGAACTGGCCATAGCCCGCAAGGGCCGTCACATCGGCATCGTCATCGCGGTGACGATGGCGTTCTGGCTTGCCATGAACCTGTTCATCGGCCCTGCCATGGAACTGACCGCGCGCCATGCGCTGCTGTTCGACCTCGCCGCGCTGGCCGGGTTTATCTATGCGGGCGTCAACATTTTTCAACTCTGGCGCATGCGTCAGGATAGCCAAGGGTAACACGCGATGCTGAAGGATCAGGACCGGATCTTTACCAACATCTACGGGATGCACGAGCGTACGCTGCGCGGCGCGCAGGCGCGTGGGCATTGGGACGGCACCGCTGGCCTGATCGAGAAGGGCCGCGACTGGATCATCCAAACGATGAAGGACTCTGGTCTGCGCGGTCGCGGTGGCGCGGGCTTCCCGACCGGGCTGAAATGGTCTTTCATGCCCAAGGAAAGCGATGGCCGCCCGTCTTATCTGGTGGTGAACGCAGATGAATCCGAGCCGGGCACCTGCAAGGACCGCGAGATCATGCGTCACGATCCGCACACGCTGATCGAAGGCTGCCTGATCGCCTCATTCGCGATGAACGCGCATACCTGCTATATCTATTTGCGCGGCGAATACATTCGCGAGCGTGAGGCGTTGCAGGCCGCGATTGACGAAGCCTATGACGCCGGTCTGCTGGGCAAGAACGCGGCAGGCTCGGGTTGGGATTTCGATTTGTTCCTGCATCACGGGGCAGGGGCCTATATCTGCGGTGAAGAGACCGCCCTAATCGAAAGCCTTGAGGGCAAGAAGGGCATGCCTCGTATGAAACCTCCGTTCCCGGCGGGGGCGGGGCTTTATGGCTGCCCGACGACGGTGAACAACGTGGAATCGATTGCCGTTGTGCCGACCATTCTGCGCCGGGGTGCCGACTGGTTCGCGGGTTTTGGCCGCCAGAACAATGCGGGCACCAAGCTGTTTGCGATCTCGGGGCATGTGAACAACCCCTGCGTCGTCGAAGAGGCGATGTCGATTTCCTTCGAAGAACTGATCGAGACCCATTGCGGTGGTATCCGCGGCGGTTGGGACAATCTGCTGGCGGTGATCCCCGGCGGCTCGTCCGTGCCATGCGTGCGCGGTGAGAACATGCGCGATGCGATCATGGATTTCGACTATTTGCGGGGTGAGTTGGGTTCGGGTCTGGGTACTGCTGCGGTGATCGTGATGGACAAGTCCACCGACATCGTAAAGGCGATCTGGCGGCTGTCGAAATTCTACAAGCACGAAAGCTGTGGTCAGTGTACGCCCTGCCGTGAAGGCACCGGCTGGATGATGCGGGTGATGGACCGTCTGGTGCGGGGCGAGGCCGAATTGGAAGAGATCGACATGCTGTTTGACGTGACCAAACAGGTCGAAGGGCACACGATCTGCGCCCTTGGCGACGCGGCGGCCTGGCCGATCCAGGGCCTGATCCGCAACTTCCGGGATGAGATCGAAGACCGCATCAAGGCCCAGAAATCGGGTCGCGCCAGTGCGATAGCTGCGGAGTAAGTCGAATGGAAGGTTTTGCCGAATACGCTCATGCCCTGGCCTCGCTGGTGATCTTCACGCTGGTTGTGTTGTTGCTTGCACCGTTCAGCGCCATGGCCAAGCAGAACAAGGGTCTGGCACCGGGCGCCACGCCCGAACAAGACTATGCGGACCGGGCCTATCGTCTGAACCGGGCCTATTTGAACGGCACGGAAACACTGCCCGCTTTTGTCATCGTTGTCGTGACCGCGATTTTGCTGGGGGTCAGCCCGTTTTGGGTCAACCTGTTGGCGTCGATTGCGCTGGTCGCCCGGCTTGTGATGCTGGGGGTTCACATTCGGGGCGTTGGTAAACCGCATTCGGGTGTGCGCTCGGTTCTGTATGTGCTGGCCTGGGCTTGCATGTTTGTTATTGGGGTTATGGCTTTGGTGGCTGCACTGTGATGGGAATGAGTTATAGAAATCAAAGGTTTGCGAAGGCAAGCCGGGCCACGACATGCCTGACCATCGCGACTTTGACGTTGCTGACGGCTTGCAGCACGATCACGACATCCCGAAGTGACCGGGTTTTGTTCGAAGGCAATTACTTCAGAACCAAGGCCAAAGCCGTCGATAAGAAAAGGGCACCGACCGAGTTCACGATCGTCGTCAACGGTGTATCAGCTTCCCTGAACGGCGCGCGTGAGGCCGGGCGGTATGAAGGGATCAAATACTGCGTGCAGAATTTCGGCTCATCCCGCATCGCGTGGAAGGTGGGGCCGGATACGGATCCGCAGCAGCTGCGGATCGACAACGACAAGCTGGCCTTTGCAGGAACCTGCCAAAGACCATGATGCGCGTTCTTGCATATCACGGCATGTCGCCGCGTCTGCTATCGCATAGCAGATCGGCGGGTTTTTGTTTTGGTGCACCCAAAACAAAAGGATCAATCATGTCTGTTGCAAAAACTCTGGCAGTGGCCGCGCTGATGACCGTGCCGGGCGCGATTCAGGCCAAACCTCCGCTAAGCGATGTAGCTGAGATCGACAACGAGCTTTATTATATCGCCATCGCAAACGAGATCTCCGAATACTGCCCCTCGATCAGCGGGCGGCGTCTGAAAGCGATTGGCGTGATGTGGGGGCTGCGGTCCAAAGCCAATGAACTGGGATATTCGGACACGGAAATCCGGGCTTACGTCGAATCGGATGCCGAAAAGGACCGGATGCGCGCCAAGGGCGAGGCGTATCTGGCGCAGAACGGTGTCTCGTACGACAAACCAAATTCATTCTGCACGCTGGGGCGGGCGGAAATCGAAAGAAACAGCGCCATTGGCGTGTATTTGAGGGCGAACTAGACCATGTCTGACCTTCGGAAAGTGAATATCGACGGACAGGAGATTGAAGTCGATGGTTCGATGACCCTGATCCAGGCCTGTGAAGAGGCCGGGATCGAGATTCCACGGTTTTGCTATCACGAACGCCTCTCGATCGCCGGGAATTGCCGCATGTGTCTGGTTGAGGTCGTGGGCGGCCCGCCGAAGCCTGCCGCATCCTGTGCCATGCAGGTGCGTGACCTGCGTCCGGGGCCGGAAGGGCAGGCACCGCAAGTCAAGACGAACTCTCCCATGGTCAAGAAGGCCCGCGAAGGGGTGATGGAGTTCCTGCTGATCAACCACCCGCTGGATTGCCCGATTTGCGATCAGGGCGGCGAATGTGACCTGCAGGATCAGGCCATGGCCTACGGCGTATCCGGTTCGCGCTTTAAAGAGGCCAAGCGGGCAGTGGACGATCTGGATTTGGGTCCGCTGGTCGGTACCGCGATGACCCGCTGTATCAGTTGTACCCGCTGCGTGCGCTTCACGACCGAGGTCGCCGGGATCACCCAGATGGGCCAGACCGGGCGGGGCGAGGATGCCGAGATCACCTCGTATCTGAACCAGACGCTCGACTCGAACATGCAGGGCAATATCATCGACCTGTGCCCGGTGGGCGCACTGACCTCGAAACCCTACGCCTTTACCGCCCGCCCTTGGGAACTGACGAAGACCGAAAGCATCGATGTGATGGATGCTCTGGGTTCGAACATCCGGGTGGACACCAAAGGGCGCGAAGTGATGCGCTTCCTGCCACGCAACCATGATGGCGTGAATGAGGAATGGATCAGCGACAAGACCCGTTTCGTCTGGGACGGTCTGCGGCGTCAGCGGCTGGACAAGCCCTATGTGCGTGAAAACGGCAAGCTGCGCCCGGCTTCATGGCCTGAGGCGCTGACCAAAGCGGCCGGGGCGATGAAGGGCAAGAAGGTTGCGGCGCTGGTCGGTGATCTTGTTCCGGTCGAGGCGGCTTTCGCGTTGAAGCAACTGGTCGAAGGTCTGGACGGCAATATTGAATGCCGTGTGGACAATGCGCGCCTGCCTGCTGGCAACCGGTCGGGTTATGTCGGCACGGCGTCGATCGAAGATGTTGATGATGCGAAATATATCCTGCTGATCGGGGCCAACCCTCGTGACGAAGCACCGGTTTTGAATGCACGCATCCGAAAGGCGTGGCTGAACGGGGCCAAGATTGCCAATATCGGACCGCAGGCTGATCTGACCTATGACGTTTTCCAGATGGGCGAGGGGCGGGATGCGCTGGCCGATCTGCAAAAGCACGAATTCGACGACATTCTGGAAAAGCCCTCGGTGATCATCGTCGGCATGGGTGCGCTGCGCGAAGCGGACGGCGCTGCGGTGCTTGGGCACGCCATGCAGGCAGCCGCGCGGACCAATGGTAAGCTGATGATCCTGCACACCGCTGCCGCCCGTGTTGGTGCAATGGATGTTGGCGCTGTGACGGAAGGCGGGCTTGAGGCTGCATTCGAAGGGGCCGAGGTGATCTATAACCTGGGCGCGGATGAGGTCGAGATCGATGATGGGGCCTTTGTGATCTACCAAGGTAGCCATGGCGACCGGGGCGCGCATCGTGCCGACGTGATCCTGCCGGGCGCGGCCTATACCGAGGAAAACGGGCTGTTCGTGAATACCGAAGGCCGCCCGCAACTGGCGATGCGCGCCGGGTTCGCGCCGGGGGACGCCAAAGAGAACTGGGCCATCCTGCGCGCCTTGTCGGCCGAATTGGGGGCGACACTGCCTTATGACTCGCTGGCGCAACTGCGCACCGCACTGATCGAGGCGGTTCCGCATCTGGCCCGCATCGACGAGGTGATCGAGAACGAATTTCAACCGCTCGAGGCAGGCCTTCTGGGCCAAGCCAGCTTCCGCCACGCGATCCAGGATTTCTACCTGACCAACCCAATCGCCCGCGCCTCGCAACTGATGGCCGAGCTGTCGGCGCAAGCGCAGGCGCGTAAGGCCGAAAAGATCGCTGCGGAATGAACCAGAGCTGTTTCATATCGCCAACCAGCGCGGCTGCCTTTCGGCAGGTCACCGCGCGGGGCGTGAATGTGGAACCAAAGAAAAAGGGTAGCGCGAGGGCGGCGGATGCTGTTTACACCTACGCGCCGACCCAGCCGCTGCCTCACGACTATCGTGACGCAGGCGGAAAACGGAATACCCACGGTGTGAGGACCAATGGCTGAATTCTTTAACACCCCAGGCGGAATAGCCATCATCATACTGGCGCAAGTGCTTGCCGTTGTTGCCTTTGTGATGATTTCGCTGTTGTTCCTTGTTTATGGTGACCGCAAGATCTGGGCTGCTGTCCAGATGCGTCGAGGCCCGAACGTTGTCGGTGCATACGGCCTGCTGCAATCGGTGGCGGACGCGCTGAAATATGTGGTGAAAGAGGTCGTCATCCCGGCGGGGGCCGACCGAACGGTGTTCATCCTCGCGCCGCTGACATCCTTCGTGCTGGCGATGATCGCCTGGGCGGTGATTCCGTTCAACGACGGTTGGGTCCTGTCGGATATCAACGTCGCCATTCTGTACGTCTTCGCCGTCTCCTCACTTGAGGTTTATGGCGTGATTATGGGCGGTTGGGCGTCGAACTCAAAGTATCCGTTCCTGGGCTCGCTGCGCTCAGCCGCGCAGATGATTTCCTATGAAGTGTCCATCGGCCTGATCATCATCGGCATCATCATCTCGACCGGTTCGATGAATTTCGGCGACATCGTGCGCGCGCAGGACGGCTCGTTCGGGTTCTTTAGCTGGTACTGGCTGCCGCATTTCCCGATGGTTTTCCTGTTCTTCATCTCGGCACTGGCCGAGACCAACCGCCCCCCGTTTGACCTGCCCGAGGCGGAATCGGAACTGGTTGCCGGTTATCAGGTCGAATACTCGGCCACGCCCTTCCTGCTGTTCATGGCCGGTGAATACATCGCCATCTTCCTGATGTGCGCCCTGACCTCGCTGCTGTTCTTCGGCGGCTGGCTGTCCCCGATCCCGGGCCTACCCGATGGCGTGCTGTGGATGGTGGCCAAGATGGCGTTCTTCTTCTTCATCTTCGCAATGGTCAAGGCGATCACGCCCCGCTACCGCTATGACCAGCTGATGCGGTTGGGCTGGAAAGTGTTCCTGCCGTTCTCGCTGGTCTGGGTGGTCTTTGTGGCCTTCGCGGCAAAATTCGACTGGTTCTGGGGCGCGTTCGCCCGTTGGAGCGTAGGAGGCTGATATGGCAAACATCGACTACACCCGCGCTGCCAAGTATTTCCTGCTGCAGGACTTCTGGGTCGGCATGAAGCTGGGTTTGAAGTATTTCTTCGCCCCCAAGGCCACCGTGAACTATCCGCACGAAAAGGGCCCTCTGTCCCCGCGCTTCCGGGGCGAACACGCGCTGCGCCGCTACCCGAACGGCGAAGAACGCTGCATTGCTTGCAAACTGTGCGAAGCGATCTGCCCGGCGCAGGCCATCACCATCGACGCCGAACCGCGCGAAGACGGCAGCCGACGCACCACGCGGTACGATATCGACATGACCAAATGCATCTATTGCGGCTTCTGTCAGGAAGCCTGCCCGGTCGATGCCATCGTCGAAGGCCCGAATTTCGAATTCGCCACGGAAACCCGGGAAGAGCTGTTCTACGACAAGGAAAAACTCCTGTCGAACGGCGAACGCTGGGAGGCCGAGATCGCCCGCAATCTGGAACTGGACGCGCCGTACCGATGACTGACAGCCCGACAAATCCGTTCGAGCTGATGATGAAGCAGGCTCAGGACATGGCCAAGGCGATGAACCCGGCGATGGAGAAATTCTCGCCCAAGGGGTTCGAGGCGCTGTGGCCGACCATGCCCAAAGAGGTCATGGAGATGATGTTCGGCAATACCGTCAACAAAGACGGGCTGGATGCCAAGACCCGCCTGCTGCTGACGCTGGCCGGGCTGACCTGTCAGGGCGCTCAGGCGGATTCAGCGGTGCGCCAGACCGTGCGCCACGCGCTGGAGGCGGGCGCAAAAAAACAAGAGATCGTGGAAACGATCGGTCAGATGTCGGTCTTTGCCGGCATCCCGGCCATGACCCGCGCGCTGGATCTGGCGCAAGAGGTCATGGGCGACAACGAGGATGAGGATCAATGACCGTCTTTGCCTTCTACCTGTTTGCCATCAGCGCCATCACCGGCGGGCTGTTCACTGTGATCAGCCGCCAGCCGGTGCATTCGGTGCTGTGGCTGATCCTGTCCTTCCTGTCGGCGGCGGGGCTGTTCGTGCTGCTGGGGGCCGAGTTCGTGGCGATGCTGCTGATCATCGTCTATGTGGGCGCGGTTGCGGTGCTGTTCCTGTTCGTGGTGATGATGCTGGACGTGGACTTTGCCGAGCTCAAGGCCGAGATGGCGCGCTATATGCCGTTGGCCCTGCTGATCGGTCTGGTCATTCTGATGCAGTTCGTCATGGCCTTTGGCGCATGGGACAGCGCGCAGGGCGCGGCGGCCAATCTGGCGCAGCCGGTCCCGGCGGACCGCCACAATACCGAGGCGCTGGGTGTCATCCTTTACGATCAATATTTCCTTCTGTTCCAACTGGCGGGCCTGATCCTGCTGGTGGCCATGATCGGTGCCATCGTTCTGACGCTGCGCCACCGTCAGGACATCAAACGTCAGGACATCGTCGCCCAGATGATGCGCGACCCGGCCAAGGCGATGGAGTTGAAGGACGTGAAACCGGGGCAGGGGCTTTAAGACGATGATCGGACTTGAACACTATCTTACGGTCGCGGCGACGCTGTTCGTCATCGGCATCTTCGGTCTCTTCCTGAACCGCAAGAACGTGATCATCCTGCTGATGAGCATCGAACTGATGCTGTTGGCGGTGAATATTAACCTCGTGGCGTTCTCCAGCTTCCTGGGCGATCTGGTCGGGCAGGTGTTCACGCTGTTCGTGCTGACCGTTGCGGCGGCTGAGGCGGCGATTGGTCTGGCCATTCTGGTCTGCTTCTTCCGCAACCGCGGTACCATCGCGGTTGAAGACGTCAATATGATGAAGGGCTAAGAGAACTATGGAAACCACCATCCTCTTTGCCCCGTTGGTGGGCGCGCTGCTCTGCGGGTTTGGCTGGCGCTTTATTGGCGAAAAGGCCGCCATGTGGACCGCCACGGGCCTGCTGTTCCTCGCCTGTCTGCTGTCATGGATCGTCTTCCTGACCTTCGATGGTCAAACCCAGCAGATCGAAATCCTGCGCTGGATCGAGAGCGGCTCGCTGTCGACAAGCTGGGCCATCCGACTGGACCGGCTGACCGCGATCATGCTGATTGTGGTGACGACGGTCTCGGCGCTCGTGCACCTCTATTCCTTTGGCTACATGGACCACGACCCGCAATGGCGTGAGGGTGAGAGCTATAAGCCGCGTTTCTTTGCCTATCTTTCCTTCTTCACCTTCGCCATGCTGATGCTGGTGACGGCGGACAATCTGGTGCAGATGTTCTTTGGTTGGGAGGGCGTGGGCGTCGCGTCCTACCTGCTGATCGGATTTTATTACCGCAAATCCAGCGCCAATGCGGCGGCGATGAAGGCGTTTATCGTCAACCGTGTCGGGGATTTCGGCTTTGCACTGGGCATCTTTGCGATCTTCTTCCTGACCGACAGCATCAATTTCTCGGACGTGTTTGCCTCGGCCCCGACGCTGGCTGAAACGCAACTGACCTTCCTGTGGGGGGAGTGGACGGCGATTGAGGTGATCTGCGTCCTGCTGTTCATCGGCGCGATGGGGAAATCGGCGCAGTTGATCCTGCACACCTGGTTGCCCGACGCGATGGAAGGCCCGACACCTGTCTCGGCCCTGATCCATGCCGCGACCATGGTGACGGCGGGCGTGTTCCTGGTCTGCCGCATGTCGCCGTTGATGGAGTTCGCGCCGGGCGCCACCGCGTTCATCACCTTCCTTGGGGCCTCGACCGCCTTCTTTGCGGCGACCGTGGGTCTGGTGCAAACCGATATCAAACGCGTCATCGCCTATTCGACCTGTTCGCAACTGGGCTATATGTTCGTGGCGGCGGGCGTCGGCATGTACTCGGCGGCGATGTTCCACCTGCTGACGCACGCCTTCTTCAAGGCGCTGTTGTTCCTTGGCGCGGGTTCGGTGATCCACGCCATGCATCATGAGCAGGAGATGACCGAATACGGCGGGCTGCGGAAAAAGATCCCCTATACCTTCTGGGCGATGATGATCGGCACGCTGGCGATCACCGGTGTGGGGATCCCGCTGACCACGTTCGGCTTTGCCGGGTTCCTGTCCAAGGACGCCATCATCGAAAGCGCCTTTGCCGGTGGAACGGGCTATGCCTTCTGGATGCTGGTGATTGCCGCTGTCTTTACCTCGTTCTACAGCTGGCGTCTGATCTTTCTGACCTTCTATGGTGAGCCGCGCGGTGACAAGCACACGCATGACCACGCCCATGAGAGTCCGATGACCATGCTGATCCCGCTTGGCGCGCTGTCTATAGGGGCCGTCTTTGCCGGGATGATCTGGTACAGCAACTTCTTTGGCCATACCGATAAGGTTGGCAAGTTCTATGGCATCCCCGTAGCCGAAGCATCCGAACACGCCGAAGGGCATGATGATGGGACTCATGCCGAGCACGTCGCCGACGGCACCGCTGATGCGCATCATGGGGACGAAGGCCACGCGGATGACGCACATGCAGATGAGAGTCATGCGGATGGCAGCCATGGAGAGAAAGACGCCCATGGCGGCGACCATCACTACGTGTTTGCGGGTGAGCCGGGCGAAGGCGCGCTGTATATAGCACCCGACAATACCGTGCTGGACGATGCCCATGCGGTTCCGAAATGGGTCAAGGTCTCGCCCTTCGTGGCAATGCTGCTGGGCTTTGTCGTGGCCTATTGGTTCTACATCGTGAACACCACGTTGCCCGCGCGCTTGGCTGCAAACCAGCGTCCGTTGTACCTGTTCCTGCTGAACAAATGGTACTTTGACGAGATCTATGACGCGGTCTTTGTCAAACCCACCGTGGCCCTTGGCCGGTTCCTGTGGAAACGTGGCGACGGCAATACAATCGACGGTTTCCTGAACGGAGTAGCCATGGGCGTTGTTCCCTTCTTCACCCGCCTCGCAGGCAAGGCGCAGACCGGGTACATCTTCACCTATGCCTTCTGGATGGTGCTGGGCATCGCAGCCCTTGTGACCTGGATGTCGATCGGCGGAGGGGCGCAGTAATGGACAATATCCTTTCCATCGTCACCTTCATCCCGGCCATCGCAGCGGGCATTCTGGCTCTTTTCCTGCACGGCAACGACGCAGCGGCGCAACGGAATGCCAAATGGGTCGCCCTGCTGGCAACCACGGTAACGTTCCTTGTCTCGATCGGCATCTACACCGGCTTTGACCCCAACGACACCGGCTTTCAGATGGTGGAAGAGGGTGAATGGCTGCTGGGCCTGAAATACAAGATGGGCGTGGACGGGATCAGCGTTCTGTTCGTGCTGCTGACCACATTCATCATGCCGCTGACCATTCTGGCCAGCTGGCAGGTGACAGATCGGGTCAAGGAATACATGGTGGCCTTCCTGCTGCTGGAAACGCTGATGCTGGGCGTGTTCATGGCGCTGGATCTGGTGCTGTTCTACCTGTTCTTCGAGGCAGGCCTGATCCCGATGTTCCTGATCATCGGCATCTGGGGCGGCAAGGACCGTATCTATGCCAGCTTCAAATTCTTCCTCTATACCTTCCTCGGCTCGGTGCTGATGCTGGTGGCGATGGTGGCGATGTATGCCGATGCGGGCACCACGGATATCGAGGCGCTGATGACCCATCAGTTCTCCTCCGAAGGGTTCAGCGTGTTGGGCGTCTATATCGTCGGCGGCATGCAGACGCTGATGTTCCTTGCTTTCTTTGCCTCGTTCGCGGTGAAGATGCCGATGTGGCCGGTCCACACCTGGCTGCCGGATGCGCACGTGCAGGCCCCGACGGCGGGTTCCGTGGTGCTGGCGGCGATCCTGTTGAAGATGGGCGGCTATGGCTTTCTGCGGTTCAGCCTGCCGATGTTTCCGGTTGGCTCGGCCGTGATGACCGATCTGGTGCTGTGGATGTCGGCGATTGCAGTGGTCTACACCTCGCTGGTCGCGCTGGTGCAGGAGGATATGAAGAAGCTGATTGCCTATTCCTCGGTCGCGCATATGGGCTTTGTCACCATGGGGATTTTTGCGGCGAACCAGCAGGGTATTGACGGCGCGATCTTCCAGATGCTCAGCCACGGGTTCATCTCCGCCGCGCTCTTCCTGTGCGTCGGCGTGATCTATGATCGGATGCACACCCGTGACATCGAGGCCTATGGCGGTCTCGTGATCCGAATGCCCGCCTATGCATTGGTCTTCATGCTGTTCACCATGGCCAATGTCGGCCTGCCGGGCACGTCAGGCTTCATCGGAGAGTTTCTGACCCTGATGGGCGCCTTCCAGGTCAACACGTGGGTGACGGCCGTGGCCGCGACCGGTGTGATCTTCTCGGCTGGCTATGCGCTGTGGCTGTACCGCCGGGTGGTGTTTGGCGATCTGATCAAGGAAAGCCTCAAGGCGATGACGGACATGAGCTCGCGCGAGCGGCTGATCTTTGCGCCACTGATCGTGATGACCATCCTGCTGGGCGTCTACCCATCGCTGGTCACGGATGTGATCGGCAACTCGACCGCCGCGCTGATTTCGAACTATGACACGGCTCTGGCCGCGGCTGAGGCTGCGACCCAGACGGCCGCCTCGCATTAAGGAGGCTTTGGAGACATGATCCAGGCTGATCTGACAATAATCCTGCCGGAAATCGTTCTGGCCGTATATGCGATGGTGGCTCTGATCGGGGCCGTCTATACGACGAAAGACGGGCTGGCCCCGGTTCTGGTCTGGACCACCGCTGGCCTGATGGCGCTGCTGGCGATCTGGATTGCCACCAACGGCGACGGCACCAACGTGGCCTTCAACGGCATGTTCGTCGATGACGGCTTTGCCCGCTTTGCCAAAGTCGCGATCTTGCTATCCGCCGCCGCCGTTCTGGTCATGAGCCAGGAATACATGGCCCGCCGGGGTCTGCTGCGCTTTGAGTATCCGTTGCTGGTGGCCCTGGCCGCTGTGGGCATGATGATGATGGTCAGCGCAGGCGATCTGATGTCGCTGTATATGGGGCTGGAGCTGCAGTCTCTGGCCCTTTACGTCGTGGCCGCGCTGCGCCGCGACAGTGCGAAATCGACCGAGGCCGGTTTGAAGTATTTCGTGCTGGGCGCGCTCAGCTCGGGCCTTCTGCTATATGGCGCGTCGCTGGTTTATGGCTTCACCGGAACCACCCTGTTTTCGGGCATCATCGCGACTGTACAGGCCGGAGATGTCTCGGTTGGCCTGCTGTTTGGTCTGATCTTCCTGATCTCGGGTTTGGCCTTCAAGGTCTCGGCGGTGCCGTTCCATATGTGGACGCCGGACGTGTACGAGGGCTCTCCGACCCCGATTACCGCGTTCTTTGCAACCGCGCCGAAAGTGGCGGCGATGGCCCTGTTCGCGCGGCTGCTGCATGACGCATTTGGCGGCATCGTGAAAGACTGGCAACAAGTGATCGTGCTGCTGTCTGTGCTGTCGATGCTGCTGGGTGCGGTCGCCGCCATTGGGCAGCGGGACATCAAGCGCCTGATGGCGTTCTCGTCGATTGCGCATATGGGCTATGCGCTGATCGGTCTGGCCGCAGGGACCGAGTTGGGCATCAAGGCGATGCTGATGTATCTGGCCATTTACGTGACCATGAATATCGGCACCTTCGCCTTCATCCTGATGATGGAACGTGATGGCAAACCCGTCACCGACATTGACGCCTTGCGCCAGTATTCCAGGCATGATCCGGGCAAGGCGCTGGCGGTTTTGATCCTGATGTTCAGCCTTGCGGGCGTGCCGCCGATGCTTGGGTTCTTCGCCAAGTTCGGAGTCTGGCAAGCGGGCGTCAGCGCGGGTCTGACGGGTCTGGTCATCGTCTCGGCCATCGCCTCGGTCATCGGTGCGTTCTATTACCTGCGGATCGTGTTCTACATGTATTTCGGGACCGACAACGAGGAACCAATTGAAACGCGGTCATCGCCCGTATTGTGGGTCGCCCTGATGGGATCGGCAGCCCTGATGCTGATCGGCGTATTCTATCAGTTCGGTGTCGAGGGCGCAGCGGCGGCTGCGGCGGCAACGCTTGTCAACTGATCGTCTTGAACACTGTGAAGGAGGGGCTCGGTCGCGCGACCGGGCCTTTTTGATATGACCAAATGGCCCCAAGGCTACGGCCTGCACGAAGTGCAGGAAGTCGATAGCACACTGAACGAAGCGACGCGCATCGCCCCAAACGCCAGCGGTCCGGTGTGGATCATGGCGCATCACCAAACGGCAGCGCGCGGACGGCGCGGGCGGGCCTGGGCGAACCCCATGGGCAATCTGGCCGCGACCTTGCTGATGCGTCCGCAAGGCGCGCCGGAACAATCGGCTTTGCGCAGCTTCGTGGCCGCGCTGGCCCTGTTTGACGCCTGTGTGGCTGTCACCGGGCGGGCGGACGGTCTGTCGCTGAAATGGCCCAATGACGTTCTGCTGAACGGCGGCAAGCTGGCGGGAATCCTGTTGGAAAGCACCGGGCAGGGGCGCGGCGTGGCCCATCTGGCCATCGGCATTGGCGTAAATCTGGCCTCGGCCCCCGACCCCGAGGCGGTGGAACCCGGTGCAATGCGCCCCGTCTCATTGCTGTCCGAAACCGGGGCCCATGTCACACCCGAGGATTTCCTGACCGAACTCGCCGCCGCCTATGCCCGTTACGAGACCCAGTTTGTCACCTATGGGTTCGAGCCAATCCGCACCGCCTGGCTGGCCCGCGCGGCGCGTCTGGGTGAGGTCATCACCGCCCGTACCGGAACGTCAGAGACGGTCGGCACCTTCGAAACGGTGGACGCGGGGGGCAACCTTGTCCTAAACACCGCGAAAGGTCGCGTGAGCATTCCCGCGGCGGATGTGTATTTCTGAAAGGGGCGCAGATGCTTCTGGCCATCGATTGCGGCAACACGAACACCGTATTCTCGATCTGGGATGGCGAAACCTTCCTGTGCACCCTACGCACGTCGACCCATCATTCGCGCACGGCGGACGCCTATTTCACCTGGTATTCGACGCTGGTGAAACATTACGGCATCGAGGCCGAGATCACGGATGTGATTATCGCCTCGACCGTGCCGCGCGTGGTGTTCAACCTTCGTATATTTGCGGATCGGTTCTTTGGCTGCCGGCCATGGGTGGTGGGTAAACCCGATTGCCTGTTGCCTGTGACGCCCCGCGTGGATGAAGGCACCGTGCCTGGCCCGGATCGTCTGGCCAACGCGGTCGGGGCGTTTGACCGGCATGGCGGCAATGTGGTGGTGGTGGATTTCGGCACCGCGACCAATTTCGACGTCGTGGCCGCCGATGGCGCTTATGTCGGCGGTATCATTGCGCCGGGGGTGAACCTCAGCCTGGAGGCTTTGCATCAGGGCGCTGCGGCGTTGCCGCATATCGACATTACGCGGCCGGACAAAGTGATTGGCACGAATACGGTTGGCTGTATCCAATCCGGCGTGTATTGGGGCTATTCCGGTCTGATCGAGGGGCTGATCGCCCGCATCAAGGCCGAATACGGAATGCCGATGAAAGTCGTTGGAACCGGAGGGCTCGCACCCTTGTTCGATCAGGCCGACGTGGGGTTCGACGCAATCGAAGATGATCTGACGATGCACGGCCTGACCGTGATCCATCGCTATAACAAGGAAAATGGCTCGACATGAGCAGCGAAAGACTGATCTACCTGCCGCTGGGCGGGGCCGGTGAAATCGGCATGAATGCCTATGTGTATGGCTATGGTGAGCCGGGCAAAGAACGCTTGATCCTCGTCGATCTTGGGGTGACGTTTCCGGATATGGATACCACGCCGGGGGTTGATCTGATCCACGCCGATATTTCATGGCTGCAGGACCGCGCCGACCGGCTTGAGGCGATCTTTATCACCCACGCGCACGAAGATCACGTGGGCGCCGTGGCCCATTGTTACGAAGCACTTGGCGCGCCGGTCTATGCACGTGCTTTCACCGCCAATATCGCCCGCCGCAAGATGGACGAACATGGCCACCCCGAAGACGCGGTGCGCACCGCCTCGGCCTGGCCCGAGCAGGTCTCGGCTGGTCCGTTCACCGTGGGTTTCCTGCCGGTCTCGCATTCGATCCCCGAAAGCGCGGCGCTGGTGATCGACACGCCTGCGGGCCGGATCGTGCATTCGGGCGATTTCAAACTGGACGCGAACCCGGTTGTGGGGGAACCGTTTGACCCGGACCTGTGGACCGAGGTTGCCAAATCGGGCGTCAAGGCGCTGGTCTGTGACAGCACCAATGTGTTTTCAGCCCATCCCGGACGATCGGAATCCGAAGTTGGGCCCGAGATCACAAAACTGGTTGAAAGCGCCCAAGGTATGGTTGTGGCGACCACCTTTGCGTCGAACGTGGCGCGGGTGAAGACATTGGCAGAGGCCGGGCAGCGCGCCGGGCGGTCGGTTGTTCTGCTGGGCCGCGCCATGCGCCGGATGATCGAGGCGGCGACGGAAACCGGCATCCTGTCGGACTTCCCCAAGGTGATCAGCGCCGAAGAGGCGGTGGACCTGCCGCGCCAGAACCTGATGCTGATCGTGACCGGCAGTCAGGGTGAACGCCGCGCCGCCAGCGCGCAACTGGCGCGTGGCAAGTATCGCGGGATCGAACTGAAAGAGGGCGATCTGTTCCTGTTTTCATCCAAGACCATTCCCGGAAACGAGCGCGGCGTGATCTTCATCATGAACCAGCTTAGCGAAAAGGGCGTGGATGTGGTCGATGACAGCTCGGGGCTGTATCACGTCTCGGGCCACGCCAACCGGCCTGATCTTGAGAAGGTGCATGCGCTGACTGACCCTCAGATGGTCATCCCGATGCACGGCGAACATCGCCACCTGCGCGAACATGCGAAACTGGCCGAGGCTGGCGGGCGGACCGGTATCCTTGCGGTCAACGGCACCATGTTGGACCTGACCGGCAATGCGCCCAAGGTTGTGGATTATGTCGAGACCGGACGCACCTATCTGGACGGCACCGTCAAGATCGGCGCGCTGGACGGCATTGTCCGCGACCGTATTCGCATGGCGCTGAACGGGCATGTCACGGTCACAGTCATTCTGGATGAAGAGGACGAGCCGCTGGGCGAACCCTGGTGCGATATGATGGGCCTACCGGAAACCGGAACCTCGCGGGCCGCTTTGGTCGAGGTGCTGGAGGAAGACCTGAACCAGTTCCTGATGCGGGCCGAGGCCAAGACCCTGCGCGACGATGACAAGCTGGAAGAGGCGATGCGCCGGATCGTGCGTCAGACCGCCAAGACCGAGATCGGCAAGAAGCCCGAAGTTACCGTTGTGATCAGCCGGATGAAGTAAGCCCGGCGTCAGTCGGCATCCGGCATCGGGTATCCGCGCAGGCGCAGAAACAGGCTGGCCTCATCCTGGTTCTGGTAGAAGGGAACCGATGCCGGTGGCGTCGGATCGGTCACGCGCGCTGCGATTTCGGCCAGAACAACTTCGGTGATGAAGGGCAGGTCCAGATCACGGGCGCGGTCCAGCTGGACCCATTGCAGATGCGACAGCTCGTCCGAGGCGCGGCTGAAATCGTCCAGATCGCCCTGAATCTCATCCGCATCGACCAGAAAGAACCGCGCATCAAACCGGCGTGGGCGGCCGGGCGGCGTGACCGCGCGAAAAACGAACTGTAAGCCTTTGGCGGATGGCAGAAATCCCATGTCGGCAAATTCCGCCCAATCCTCGGGCACGGTCGCGGACCAAGTGCCGGGCTGCCCCAGAACCAGTCCGGTTTCTTCCCACAATTCGCGTATCGCAGCGGCGGCCAGCGCGGTTTGCAGATCGGGCGCGGATTGTTCGGCAAGCCGGTCTTGACACAAACCGGGCAGCGGCGTGGCCAAAGGAACACTCCCGTCCGACGGGTCAACCGCGCCGCCGGGGAAAACAAACTTGTTGGGCATGAACACGGCATTGGTGCCGCGTTGCCCCATCAGAATCGACGGATCCGTCAGGCGATTGCGCAAGACAATGACTGTCGCCGCGTCCCGTATTGCTGTTTTGTCGATGCTCATGCGTGGCCGGTTCCGATGGATGACCTCATGAGGCTTTCTCGAACCCGTTCATCCGGCGTGCCCATTGATAGGCCACCATGGCCCCCTTCAGGCGGGGCAGCAGGTACAGCGACAGCGCCACACAGGCAATGGAAAAGCCGATTGCCATGGTCCACGGATCCGGCCGCCAATGCACGTACGAGACGTGCAGCGCGGGGGCCAGCAGGTGCCCGACCACCAGAATCGTCAGGTATGCCGGGCCATCATCGGCGCGGTGATGAAACAGCTCCTGCCCGCAGTTCGGGCAGTGGTCGTTCACCTTCAGATAGCTGTGCAGCAGCTTGCCCTCACCACATTTGGGGCACCGGCCACGAAAGCCTTTGACCAAAGCAGGCCATGTCGGGCGCTCATCTTCGGTCGGGGTCTCGATCGTCTGGTCCATAATATAACTCATGCGCTCATCTTTGCCGGATATTGCGCCTTGTGCCCGCGAGTTTAAAGGGGGGTGCGTCGCTTTGTGCCGATGCGGGCAACGACGCGCCCAAGCCAAATATCAAAAAAAGTTTGACCTTTGCGACGGAAACCCCGGCGCGCCCCGTTTGAATGGATATGAGCAGCGGTGATGAGGCCGCGTCAAACAAGGGAAACCAACCATGAAAAACTCAACTTTCATTGCGGGTATCGTACTTGCAGCAGTCGCCATCACAGGCACATCCGTTCTGGCGGCGGGGCCCAAAGATCGTGAGCCCGTTTCGTTTCAGGAACTGGACGCAAACGGAGATGGGCAGATCACCAAGGACGAGATGACCGCCCATCGCAATGCCCGGTTCACGACTGCAGATACTGACGGGGACGGCCAATTGAGCGTAGAAGAAATGCAGGCGGCGGCCCAGAAACGGTCGGACGAGCGTATCACCAAGATGTTCGAAGAGCATGATGCCAACGCCGATGGCTTTCTGAGCCAGGATGAGTTGCCGAAACCACGCCGGGCTGACAAGATGTTTGACCGGATCGATGCGGATGACAGCGGCAGCATCTCGGAACAGGAATTTGCCGATGCAAAAGACAAAATGGGCCGGCATCACAAAAAGCGTCACAAGGCGGGCGCCGACAATAACTGATGCGGGATGGAGGATCTGACCTCCCATCCAGATACAGGTTGCGGCGGCGATGCCGCTGCAACCGACCTTGGCGACGATGTGTTGCTAAGGCAGTTTGCCGACGGCGATGCCGGGGCCGCGCGGCTTTTGACCGACCGTCTGGGGCCGCGCAGCTATTCGGTGGCTTTGCGTATGCTGGGAAACCAGGCCGAGGCGGAAGACATCACGCAAGAGGCGATGATGCGGCTGTGGCAGATGGCACCGGACTGGGTGCCGGGGCAGGCCAAGGTCTCGACCTGGCTATACCGGGTGACGCTGAACCTGTGCGTGGATCTGCGGCGCAAGAAACGGCCTGAGGCCTTGTCCGATGTGCCCGAACCCGAGGACGACGGTGTCAGCGTGGTTGAACGCATGCAGCAAGAGGCGCGCAAGGATGCATTGCAGGCGGCCTTGTCACAATTGCCGGATCGGCAAAGACAGGCGGTTATCCTGCGTCATATCGAGGAATTGCCCAACCCCGAGATTGCCGGGATCATGGGGATATCGGTAGAAGCGGTCGAAAGTCTGACCGCGCGGGGAAAACGCAGCCTGGCTGCCAATCTGGCCAGACGACGGGATGAACTGGGGTATGAAAATGGCTGATGACGACATGGAACTGGATGATCTGTTTGCCCAGGCAAGGGCGCAGCGCGACGACCTGCCGGATGGTCTGGCCGTACGCATTCAGACCGATGCCGAGGCGGTTCGCCTGCAACGTCTGAATGCCCGGACGCCGGTCGGCCCCCGACCATGGGTCCGTTTTCTGGAACAGATCGGCGGCTGGCAGGGGTTTGGCGGCCTGATCGCGGCCAGTGCCGCGGGTGTCTGGATCGGGTTTTCCGCTCCTGCCTTTCTGCCCGACCCGGCCAGTTTGGTGACGTCACAGGACACGTCCTATTTGATAGCGGATTTGGGCTTTGACACGAGTTTTCTGGAGGCCACGGAATGAGCGCGGAAACCAAACCAAAACGGCGTTGGATGCCGATTGTTCTGGTCCTCTCACTGGCCCTGAACCTGTTGATTGTCGGGATTGCTGCGGGGACGGTTCTTCGGTTGAAAGGCGGTGACCACGCCAAGGGCCCACCGGGTTTTGGCCCCGCCTTGTATCGCGCTTTGCCGAAAGACGACCGCAAATCCCTGCGCGGGGAATTGTCGGGGTTGCACCGGGAACGTTCAGGCAACCGGGCGCGGGATTTTGCAGCGATCAGCCAGGCATTGCGCGCGGCACCGTTCGATCCGGCGGCTGTTGAGGCCCTGCTGCAGCAACAGGCGCAGGAGACGGCCCAGTTGCAAGCCGCGTTACAAACCCAATGGTTGGCACGTGTCTCGGCGATGTCGGATGCAGAACGTCAGGGTTATGCCGACCGGCTGGAAGAGGTTGTTCAGCGTGGCCACCGCAAGCACAAGAAGCACGATTGATTCATGCCGCGCTTTGGCGGATCCGAACCTGATTGCGGCCTGCTCTTTTCGCGGCATACAGCGCCTCATCCGCTGATTTCATCAGCCTGTCCACAGGCTCGGGCCGTGTATCTTGCGACGCATAGCCGGGCGAGGCGTGTTTGAGGCCGATGCTGATCGTAACCGGGATCGGGTCCTGTTTGTCGGATAGGTGAAAGGGTTGTTGGCAAATACTGTCACACAGCGCCTCTGCCAGTTTTACGGCCCGTGCGCGGGTCATGTTTGAGGCCCCGATCATGAACTCTTCACCGCCGATGCGGGCGACAAACCCGGTGTCCCCCAGAACCCGCTGCATCCGGGTCGCGGCCTGCGTCAGCACCATGTCGCCGCTGGCATGCCCAAAGCGGTCATTGATCGTTTTGAAATGGTCCAGATCGGCCAGCATGATCGCAAAGCCGCGCCCGGACCTCAGCGATTGGCGGGCGATCTGTTCCATCGCATGCATCCCGTAGCGTCGGTTGTGCAGCCCGGTCAGCGGGTCGATCCACGAGTCGGCGATCCCGCGTTTCAGCGAGGCGCGCATCTGATCGATACGTGTTTTCCGGGCAAGCTGGTTTGCCAGTCGCAACTGAATTTCCTGCGGGCAGAAGCCGCCAAGGCAAACGGCATCCGCGCCGCGATCCAAAGCCTCGGACGCCATGGCGGCATTGGTGTCGTCCAGCACCCCGATCAGAACTGTGTGGCGCGTCGCGCTGCGAGATCTGAGGTCGGCGAGAATATTCAAACCGCTCGGGCTGGCATCCAATTCGATCACGACGGCGTCCGGGGTCGGGCCGGACAAAAGCGACTGTAGATTGGATTGCGTGTGCCAGCCGACAATGTGCCGTGTCTGATGGGACAGGGCCTTGTTCCATATCGTGCCGGTTCGGTGTGTCAGCGACAGAATATCGACGCGCGCTGGCTTGTGTGGGGTGAGAAATGCCGTGGCTTGTTCCGCGAATCCAATGGTCTGAGGGGTGTCGTTGACGTGAAGATCCTGCGTGTCGGCCCGCGCCCGCAACAGGCTGCGAATGCGGGCCAGTAGCAGCGTATCCTTGAACGGATGGGTCATCACATCATCCAGCCCATCTTCCAGCGCGCGCAGGCGGGCGGCCTTGTCATTCTGCGGCGCAAGCGCCACCACGGGCACATCGCCCAGCTCGGGCTCATTCAGGATCAGCTTTTTGACGTCCGCGGCCGTCCCGTCTGGCAGGGTCTGCGCGGTCAGAACAAGATCGGGCCGCACCCGCCGCAGCAAAGCCCGCAGTCCCTTTAGCTTTTCCCCCTGAACCACGTGATACCATGCCGCCGTCAGCTGAACCTTCAGCATAATGCGGTTGGTTGATACCCCGTCGAGGACAAGGATGGTTCCCTGCACGGACATAGTCGCTCACCGTTGATTGCATGCGTCAACAAAGTGTTTATGAGTCTGGTTAACAAACCCTTTCCAAGACCGAATCCAGGGCCGGTTTATGTCACTTTCTGCCGATTCTGCCGAAACGCTTGCGCTGACCGCCCTGGGCTGGCTGGTCGGAAATGAAGAGCTTTTGCCTGTATTTCTTGGCTCAACCGGCGCTGCGTCTCAGGATTTGCGGATCAATGCGGGCGACCCTACGTTTTTGGCATCCGTTCTGGATTTCCTTCTGATGGATGATTCGTGGATCATCGCGTTTTGTGACGCGCATTCGGTCCCATATGCCCAACCCGCACAGGCCCGCGCGGTGCTGGCGGGCGGTGAAATGCACTGGACCTAACCCTATCTCAGCAGGAGCCTGCGATGCCCATTGATGCAATCGTCTTCGACAAGGACGGCACTCTGTTCGATTTCGCCAATACGTGGGGGGCATTCGGGCGGTCGCTGCTGATGCGCCTGAGCGACGGTGACCATTCCCGCGCCGCAGAGTTGGGGGGATTGATCGGTTATGACCTTGAACAGGGAAAATATACCGAAGACAGTATCGTCATCGCAGCCACGGTCGAAGAGATTGCCGAGTTTCTGCTGCCTCATGTCGAAGGCTATACGCTTGCCGAATTGGTCGAACTTATGAATACCGAGGCCGCGGCGGCCACTCAGGCCCCCGCAGTGCCGTTGGAACCGTTTCTGGATGGTCTGCGGAAATCCGGCCTCAAACTTGGCGTTGCAACAAATGACAGCGAACACCCCGCGCTTCGGCATCTGGAGTCGGTGGGCATTCGCGATCATTTCGACTTTATCGCCGGGTATGACAGCGGCCATGGATATAAGCCCGGACCGGGGCAGTTGCTGGCTTTTGCCGCCCATGTCGGTGTCGATCCGTCGCGTATTGCCATGGTGGGTGACAGCCTGCATGACCTGCAGGCCGGGCGTGCTGCCGGAATGGTGACCATTGGCGTTCTGACAGGCCTGGCCAAGGCCGAGGTACTGGCCCCGATGGCCGATGTGGTTCTGCCGGATATCGGGCATATCCCGGTCTGGCTGGCGCAGAACTGACCTCGCCGACCCGAAATTCGGCATATCGGAATAAGAAACCGACATTTTCTGTCGCAGACAGAGCGGCTGTTGGACGGTCTTCAAGGCTTGCTTGGGATAAGCAAAGCAGGAGGGGACGATGGCCGACACAAGTACTCGCAAACGGCGCGGCGGCGGCCGCGCCGGGGCCGCCGCCCGACGCGGAAGCGCCGTTATAGATCAGATGCCATGGAACCCGCCGGTCAACACCGACCGACCGACCGAACCGCTGGGTCCCGAAGGGATCGAGGCGATCCATGATGGCGCGATGCGTATTCTGGAAGAGATCGGTATCGAGTTCTACAATGACGAAGCCGTTGAGATCCTGCGCAAGGCCGGGTGCACGATAGAAGGCGACAACGTTCGGATGGGCCGCGATTTCGTGATGGAGATGGTGGCCAAGGCCCCCAGCAGTTTCACGATCACCCCCCGAAATCCTGAACGCACGATTGAAATCGGCGGCAAGAATATGGTGTTCGGGAACGTCTCGTCGCCACCAAATTACTGGGACATGGAGATCGGCAAGAAGGTTCCCGGCAACCGCCAGATGTGTCGCAACCTTCTGAAACTGACGCAATATTTCAACTGCATCCACTTTGCCGGGGGCTATCCGGTCGAACCCGTGGATCTGCATGCCAGCGTCCGGCATCTGGATGTGCTGTATGACAAGCTGACGCTGACGGATAAGGCGATGCACGCCTATTCGCTGGGCAAAGAGCGGGTCGAAGACGTGATGGAAATGGTGCGGATCGCAGGCGGCCTGACCCATGAGGAATTCGATGCAGCGCCTCGGATGTATACCAACATCAACTCGACCTCGCCCCTGAAACACGACTATCCGATGATCGACGGCTGTTTGCGTCTGGCCCGGCGGGGGCAGGCGATTGTGGTGACGCCATTCACCCTCGCTGGCGCGATGGCTCCGGTGACGATGGCGGGCGCGGTGGCGCAATCGCTGGCCGAGGCCCTGTGCGCGATTGCGCTGTTCCAATATGTCCGCCCCGGCACGCCCTGCGCAATCGGGACGTTTACGTCAAATGTCGACATGAAAACCGGCGCTCCGGCTTTTGGAACGCCGGAATACATGCGCTCGACCCAGATGACCGGGCAGATGGCGCGGTTCTATAATCTGCCGATGCGATCCTCGGGCGTTTGCGCAGCGAATGTACCGGACGGGCAATCGGTTTGGGAGACGTCAAACTCGCTTTGGGCGGCGGTACAGTCGGGCACGAACATGGTGTATCATGCGGCTGGCTGGCTGGAAGGCGGCCTGATCGCAAGCCCCGAGAAATTCATCATGGATTGCGAGGTTCTTCAGCAAATTCAACGATATATGGATCCTGAAATTGTCGCGACCGGCCCGGATGAGATCGCCGTGGACGCCATCCGTTCGGTCGGGAATGACGGCCATTTCTTTGGCATCCAACACACACAGGATCGGTACACAACAGCGTTTTATCAACCCTTCCTGAGCGACTGGAAAAACTATGAAGGCTGGGAGGTCGCAGGCGGTATCTGGACTGCCGAACGGGCGCATCACATGTTCAAAGAGATCATCACCAGTTTTGAGCCTCCGGCGATGGATGACGGAATTCGCGAGGAGCTGGCCGAGTTTGTTGAACGTCGCAAAGCAGAAGGTGGGGCACCCACGGATTTTTGACCTTAGACCGTCTTGCTTGAGCGGATTCTCGGCAAATCGGGCAGATTTTGGCTATTTGTTAAGGATTGTCAGACCACAGTAGGGTGAAACCAATCTGGGGCACCTTATGCATGGTCTGATCAATCGGGCGATCCAATCCTTTGTCTGTGCGACTTATGGTCAATCGTGCTGGCTGCGCGTGACTGAGGCGGCAGGGCTGCGGTTTCACGAGTTCGAGCCCATGTTGATCTATGGCGAAGACGTGCTGGCGCAGGTTCTTGACGCGTTGAGCCACGATCTGGGGCGTCCACAGCCCGAAATACTCGAAGACGTCGGCACCTATCTGGTCTCGCATCCCAATATGGAAGGCTTGCGACGATTGCTGAGGTTTGGCGGCGTCAGCTATGTCGAGTTTCTGCATTCGCTGGACGATCTTGCGGATCGCGTCCGTCTGGCCGTGTCGGACCTGACCTTGCCCGCCTTGGAGTTGCGGGAACGTTCTGCGACCGAATATCAATTGCTGTGTTATTCGGGGTTGCCGGGCTATTCCAGCGTGATGGTCGGGGTCCTGCGGGCCATGGCCGACGATTATGGCGCGCTGGTGATGCTGTCGCATGACGGACAACAGGACACGGTCGAGGTTATCTCGATCATGTTGGTGGAAAGCGCCTTCGCGGAAGGGCGGCATTTCGATTTGGGGGCGCGAAACGGATGACAGAACCCGAGGATCTGGCGCATTTGCTGGAAACCCTGTGCCCGATGTTTCTGCTGCTGGATGAAGGCGGGAGAATCGAACGGGCCGGGCCTACCCTGCAAAAGCTGCGCCCGGACATGCCTCTGATCGGAAAAAGTTTTTTGGACGTGTTCCAACTGATCCGCCCGCGCACCGTCACCACCATTCCGGCGCTGATGTCCATGGCCGGGGCGAAGCTGCATCTGAAGTTTCTTGATGAACCCCGAACCGCCCTGAAAGGGCTTGTTGCGCCGTTACCGAATGGGCGTGGGGCGGTGATCAACCTGTCATTTGGCATCTCGATCCTGGACGCGGTGCGGGATTACGCCCTGACCAGTGCCGATTTTTCGGGCACCGATCTGGCCATCGAACTTCTGTATCTGGTCGAGGCGAAATCCGCCGCGATGGAGGCATCGCGGTCCCTGAACCTGCGGTTGCAGGGCGCGATGCTGGCCGCCGAGGAGCAAGCCTATACCGACACCTTGACCGGCCTGAAAAACCGCCGCGCGATGGATCATATGCTGGGGCATCTGGTATCGGCCAACGCGTCGTTTGCGCTGATGCATCTGGATCTGGACTATTTCAAAGCCGTGAATGACCGATTGGGTCACGCCGCCGGGGACTATGTATTGCAGCAAGCCGCCCAGATCATGGTCGAGGAAACGCGGGGCGACGACACCGTTGCGCGTGTCGGCGGCGATGAGTTTGTGATTATTTTCAAGGGCCTGACCCGAGAGGATGTGTTGGCCTCCATCGCCGCGCGCCTGATCGCGCGATTGAATGAGCCGATGATGTTTCAACAACAGCCCTGCCGTATTTCCGCAAGCATCGGAACGGCGATCTCCACCCAGTTCGATGCGCCCAAAGCGGCAGAGATTCTTCATGCCGCCGATCTGGCGCTGTATCAGGCCAAGCGGGAAGGGCGATCCTGCCATCGACTGTACTCAACGCTGTTGCAAGCGCAGTCGTGAGTTGACCCTTGTCAGGCGGCCTCGAAGGCGGCGCTCAGTTTCCGGGCGATCTGGAGTTGTATGGGCGGAAGCTCTCCGACCACGGGCAACAGCTGCCCTTGGAACCCGGCGCGGTCCAGTTCTTGCGGGACGTCTTCCAACACGTGCCCGCCTGTGCAGGCAAAGAAGGGCAGGCATATGGATTTCTGACCCACGCTGCTCGCTGCATCGGCAATTGAAGGGGGTTCCTCAACAAAGCCCACGTGAATTGATTTGAAGGCAAGAATCTCACCCAGTGTCTTTGCAAAATCCTGCGTCACGATCGCAGGATTGCGGCTGCGCCCCGATCCGTGGGCGGCGATCACCAGATCTGTTTTTGACGCCAGCCATTGGTTCGCGACCAACGCATCCTGCAGGGCCGAGGCCGCCAGATTGGCCAATTCCGGGTCAACGCCCAACGGGTCCAGAATCTGCAGGCCACGATTTCCGACACGTTTCGGCAGGGCGCTGGTGACGAACCAGCCCTTGGCCATGAACAAAGGGTAAATCACTGCGTTACCGGGCAGGCTATCCATCATGGCCTCAAGCGATCCGGGGGCCGCGAGGGTGGCAGAGTGCACCGATACACCGGTCGCCACGGCGTCTACCTGCGCGGCAAACCGCGCCAAAGAGGCCTCGGCCGGATCGGGATCCGAGGGTTGACCATGGGCAACAATAATGGCGTGCGGCATATCGGCTCCTGTTCTTGGGCGATAGCTGTGTCGCCGGGCCTGCAAGTCAAGACAGGTGTTAACCCAAAACGGCCAGCCAAAGCCAGACGGTCAGGATCGAAACGCCCGTTCCGATCAGAACGGATGAAGCGGCGACCCGTTTGGCGCGGCCATACATATTGGCAAAGATATAGGCATTGAAACCCGGTGCCATGGCCGCGTTCAAAACGCCCGAGCGGAACAGGTCCTGCGGCAGTCCGGTGGATTTGCCGAAGATCCAGACAAGGCTTGGGTGCAGCATCAGTGAGATGCAGCACACATAGGCAATCGTGCGCAAATCGCCTTCGGGCTTGTATTTGACCAGCACGCCGCCCAGTGCAAACAACGCCCCGGGCAAGGCCGCGCGGGTCACAAGGCCAAGCGCTTCATCGACCACGCGGGGAATGACAAGGCCCGAGAGGTTGACGACAAACCCAAGCGCAATGCCCAGGATCAAAGCGTTCTTGAACATCGCAGACAGGACCGAGCGTGCCATCCGCGCGCCGCCATGGCCGCGATTTCGGACGATCTCCATCACCGTGATGCCGACGCCATAACAGAAGGGCGAATGGAACGCGATGATCGCGTAGTTTCCGGTCAGGTTTTCAGGCCCATAGGCACGCTCGGTTATCGGCAGGCCCAGCAGGACAGAGTTCGAAAACAGGCAGCAAAAGCCGATGGCGACGCAGTCTTCCCACTCGCGCCCAAAGATCAGCCGCGCGCCGAACAGCCCGGCGGTGAAGCAAAGCGCAGCGGCAGAGTAGAAGCTGGCCAACAGGCGCGGATCGAAACTGGCGCTGAGGTCCAGATGCGCGATGGCCAAAAACAGCAGGCAGGGGATGGCGAAGCCCTGCGTGAATTTCATCAGACCATCGACATGCACTTCTTTGAAATAGCCCGATCGTGTGGCGGCATAGCCCGCACCGATGACCAGAAAGACCGGCAGGATGACATCAATCAGGCTTTGAAGCATTTCGCCCCCCGGCTTGGCGGTATCCGGATTGCGCGGGGCAGGTCCTTACAGCGCCTGATGGATCACCATCCCGTCATAGGCGGGGGTGATGTGGTCGGCGGTCTCGGCCTCGACGGTCGCATAGTCCAGATCGATATGCATATTGGTCAGTACCGCCTGTTTCGGTTGCAGCTTTTCAATCCAGCCCAGCGTCTTTTCCAGATGCGCATGGGTCGGGTGCGGCGTGCGGCGCAGGGCGTCGATGACAAGGCAATCCAGCCCCTCCATCGCAGGCCACGCGTCGTCGTAGACCTCGGCCACGTCGGGAAGGTAGGCAAGGTTGCCCATGCGAAATCCCAGCGCGTCGATCGAGCCGTGATTGACCTTGAACGGTTGAAAGGGGATCGGGCCACCGGGACCGTCTACTTCGAAAGCGCCGTCAATGGATTTCAGATCGAGGATCGGCGGATAGGGTGAGCCTTCGGGTTGGATAAACGCATATCCAAACCGTCCAAGCAGGGCGTTTTGCGTATCGCCATCAGCCCAGACCGGCACGCGGGATTTCATGTTGAAGACAATCATCCTCAGATCGTCGATGCCATGCACGTGGTCAGCGTGAGAGTGGGTATAGACCACCCCGTCCAACCGACCGGTGCCGGTATCCAGCAACTGGCTGCGCATGTCCGGCGTTGTGTCGATCAGGACCGATGTGGTGCCATCTGGTCCGTCCCGCTCCACCAGCATCGAGCAGCGGCGGCGGATATTGCGCGGGTTCGTTGGGTCGCAATCGCCCCATTGCCCGCCAAGGCGCGGCACGCCGCCCGAGGACCCGCAGCCCAGAATGGTGCACCGCAGCTGATTCATGCAGCGGCCTTGTACAAAGCGGCCTTCGAGAACAGGCGGTCGAAATTGGCCTGCGTTTGCGCGGCAAATGCGGCGTAATCCATGCCGAACACCTCGGCCCCCTTGCGGGCTGTGTGCGCGGTATAGGCAGGCTCATTGCGTTTGCCGCGATAGGGCGGCGGGGCCAGGTAGGGCGCGTCGGTTTCGACCAGAATGCGGTCCACGGGCGCGGCGGCGAAGATGTCGCGCAACTCCTGACTTTTGGGGAAAGCAGCGATGCCGGACATGGACAGGTAGAACCCCAAATCCAGAGCAGCCTTGGCCAACTCGGCGGAGGACGAGAAGCAATGCATGACGCAGGAATAGGGCGCGTTGCGGTATTCCTCGGCCAGAATGCGGGCCATGTCGTCATCGGCGGCGCGGGCGTGGATGATCAATGGCAGGCCGGTGCGCTGGGCGGTTTCGATATGGATGCGCAGCGATTGTTTCTGCACCTCGGCGCTGTCGGCGGTGTAGTGGTAATCCAGTCCGGATTCGCCGATGCCCACGAATTTTGGGTGTTGCGCCAAAGCGACCAGTTCATCGACCGTTGCCATTGGCTCGTCTGCGGCACTCATCGGGTGGGTGCCCGCGGCGTAGAAGACCGGAGCGTAGGCCTCGGCGATGGCGCGGACGGAAGGCTCGTTGCGCAAACGGGTGCAGATCGTGACCATGCGGGTCACGCCTGCCTCGGCGGCGTTGGCGATGATATGGTCCAGTTGCCCCTCGAAATCGGGGAAGTCCAGATGGCAATGGCTGTCGGTGATTTGGGGGGTGTCGCTCATCTGCTCTGACCGGCGGTTTCCTGTATCTTGAACACCGTATCTAGAACCAAAGCGGCAGGGTCAAGGTTCACCGCCTGACCATGGCGTGCGCGGGCCGTGATTGTCGCGGCGACCTCGGCCCAGCGCCGCGCCTGATCGGGTGAGGCCGACAGGCGCGCGAGCGTCGCGGCCTCGTTCGGGGCGGCCTCGGGCGCGGGTGGGGTGCCGGTGGCGCCGGTCAAGGCAAGGCGGGACAGGGCGACGTCAATCAATGTCAGCAGCAATTCGAACCGATCTGCTGCGCCGCGCTGGGCGGCGGCTTCGGCAAGTGCCAGCGCGCGTTGGCGGTTCATGCGGGGCAGGGTGCCCAGAATGGCGATCAGTTCGGCATAAATCTCCAGCCCGCCAAGATTGATCAGACGCACGGCATCGCCGACCGACCCGGCAGCCAGCGCGGCCAGATGATCCGGCTGCGCAGGCGGTTCCGCCCCGGTCTGCGCCAGTGCGGCCTGCATGTCCTCGGGCCCCAGCGGCGACAAGCGCAGGGTCCGACACCGCGACCGTATCGTCGGCAACAGGCGCGAAGGTTGGTGCGAGATCAGCAACAGCGTGGTCCGCGCGGGCGGTTCCTCAAGCATTTTCAACAGCGCATTTGCGGCGCTGACGTTCAACTCATCCGCTGAATCGACGATGACCACACGCCGTCCGCCATCCGCCGAAGACAGGCCGAAGAACTTGCCCAGCTTTCGGATGTCATCCACGACAATCTCGCCGCGCAACCGCCCCTGATCGTTTAGCGAACGTGTAATGGCCGCCAAACCGGGCTCCGCCCCCGCCATGATACGGTGCGAGACCGGATGATCCGGATCAATATCCAGTGTTTCAGGGGGCGGAGGCGCGCCAAAAAGCCCACCGTCATCAGCAGGGGGTGTTGCCAGCAGGAACCGCGCGATCCGCCAGGCCAACGTTGCCTTCCCAACCCCGCGCGGGCCGGTCAGAAGCCAGCCATGGTGCAGCCGGTCCGAGGTGTAGGCGGTCAGAAACGCCTGTTCCGCCGCGTCCTGCCCGAACAGGCGGGCGGTTTCACGCGGATGCGGCGCGCCGGGCGCCTGATCTGGGGTTGGGGTGTCGTCGCTCATCGTCTATCGCAGGGCTGCCTCGACGATATCTCTCACATCCTGTGCGACGCTGTCCATGTCGCGATTGCCATCGACGACGCGGAACCGGTCAGAGAATTCATCCGCCAAGGCCAGAAACCCGGCGCGCATCTGTTTTTGCAGGGCTGGGCCGAAATCCTCGAACCGTTCCTCGGTGCCTTGACGGCCTTTGGCGCGGGACAGGCCGGTATCCGGGTCCATGTCGATTAACAGGGTCATGTCCGGTTCGCGCCCGATCATCAGATCATGCAACTGATCCACCAGCCCGCGCAGATTGCCGCGCGACAGGCCCTGATACATGCGTGTGCTGTCGGCAAAACGGTCGCAGATCACCACCATGCCATCGGCCAGAGCCGGTTCGATGGTCCGCTCCAGATGGTCGCGGCGGGCGGCGGTGAACAGCAACAACTCGGTTTCCGCCGACCAGCGATCGGGGTCGCCTTCCAGCACCAGCCGACGGATTTCCTCGGCCCCCGGCGAGCCGCCGGGTTCACGCGTCAACACCACCTGATGGCCATCGTCGCGCAGATACTCGGCCAGCATCCGGGCCTGAGTTGATTTGCCTGATCCGTCTATGCCTTCAAAGGTCAGGAATAACCCGCGTTGCGTCACATCGACTCCAGCGGGTTATTGATCACGTCTTTCAGGACAATGCCGCCCACTGTCATCATGCGCACCACGAACCCGCCCAGCGGTACATCTTCGGCCGCGACCAGAGGGCGGCGGATTTCGGGCAGACCTTCGGGTTTGATCACCAGTTCGGCCAGTTGCTGGCCCTTGGTGACGGGCGCGTTGATCGGACCCTCATAGACCACCTCGGCCTCGACATCCTGTGCACCCAAAACGGGGAACAATACGTTCAGATCACCCTCGGGCACCAGACCCACGGTCTTTTTTTCGCCCATCCACAGCTTGGCTTCGGCTATCGGCGCTTCTTCGGTGGCAACTGTCCTCTCGACAAAATTTCGAAACGACCAGTTAACCACGGCCTCAGCCTCCTCTGCCCGCTGCGCGGTACTGTCGAGACCCGATAGCACGAAGATCACCCTGCGGTCGCCCTGTTTGGCCGAGCCGACAAGGCCATAGCCCGCCTCTTGCGTGTGGCCGGTTTTCAGCCCGTCGGCCCCGATGTCCAGCCGCAGCAGGGGGTTCCGGTTGCGTTTGTTGGACGGTGCGCGCCCGTCAAATTCAAACTCTTCTTCGGCGAACAGGGGGTAGTATTCCGGGAAATCCGTGATCAGCCTGTCGGCCAGAACCGCCAGATCATGCACCGACATCATATGCCCGGCAGCGGGCCAGCCGTTCGAGTTGGCAAAGTTCGAATTGTCCATACCGATCTGCTTGGCGCGCTGGGTCATGTAGCGGGCAAACCCCGCCTCGGTGCCATCGGGGCTGAGCGCTTCGGCGATCACCACACAGGCGTCATTGCCCGAAAGCACGATGATCCCGCGCAGCAGGTCCTCGACCGTTACGCGATCCTGCGTGTTCAGGAACATGGTCGAGCCGCCATAGCTCATTGCATGTTCGGACACCGGCAGGGTTTCCTGCAGGGTCAACCGCCCGTCGCGCAGCGCTTCGAACGCGACATACAGCGTCATCAGCTTTGACATCGACGCCGGAGGCAAGGGTTGATCGGCGTCTTTCGACAGCAGGACCGTTCCGGTCGTCTGGTCCATCACATAAGCCGCGCGCGCCGAAGTATCGAACGCGTGCGCGGGCAGGGCCAGAACGGCCAGCCCAAGGGTGAATACGGATGTTCGCAATGCGGATAGCACGAGGGCGCCTCCTGTTATCAGTTGGACACGGTGAACGCGTCGGTAAAGCCCAGAGCCTTCACGTCGCTCTGGATAGCCTTGCGTTCCGCGCGGGTCGCGGCGGGGCCGACCAGAACCCGCCAGACCGTTTTGTCTTCGGTTTTCAGTTCGCGCACGTCGGCCGTCATGCCGTTCTTGCGAACCTTGTCCGCTGCGGTCTTGGCATTGGCCTCGACGCTGAACGTGCCGACCTGAACGAAGGGTTTCGACAGGTTCGAGGGGGCCGCCGCCGTGGCCGCCGCAGCGGCTGCCGGTGTCGGCTCGGCTGCTTCAATCGCGGCGGCTGCGCCTTCGATCGGGTCCAGCGGCGTCTGGGTGATTTCGTCAGGCTGCTTTTTTTGCCACCACTTGCGCTTGGCTGGCTTTTCGGGCGGCGGCGCGACCGGAGCATCGGACAGGCCCGGCGCGGCGGCTGCGCTGGCTTCCGGTGCAGCGGCATCGACCGCCGTCTCTGCCGCGTCCTCAGCTGCGGACCCTACTGCTGCGGCGGCGGCACCGGCTGCGCCTGCCGCGGCTGCGGGTTCCTTGCGTTGCCACCATTTCCGCTTGGCGGGCTTTTCCTCGGCCGCGGTATCCGGTGCGGTTTCGGCTGCCGCGACCTCGGTCTCTTCACTGGTTGTTTCCGCTTCGGGGGCGGGTTCCTCGGCAGGTGGCTTCTGTTCGACCTCTTCGCGGCGCAGGGCAACGACACTGACGCGGGTTGGGGCACCGGCCAGCATTCCCAATTCCTCTGCTGCCGCCGAGGATACCTGCAGCGCCGGACCCGGCAAATTGCGTTCCCGCCGGAACAGCGCGCCGGTGATGGTTTTGTTGTTGGCGGTGTTCTTGATCAGCACGCGTTCGGGCTGCTTGACGTCAGGATGTGCGACCCAGATACCGCCCAGCGATGGACGCCCGTCCCACAAACCTGCCTCGGTGACGGAAAACACATCCGGCGCCTCGACATCACGTTGCGAGGCGCTGGTGACCTGAGGCAGCAACTCGATCTTCGAGTCGTCCCCGGATTTTGCGCCATCTTCAGACGCGTTCTGTGATTGTAAAACTTCCTCACACCCGGACAAAACGGTCAAAGTCACAGCCAAAACAGCCAGTCCTCGCGATCTTGCGCGTGTCTGTGTTGCTCGCTTCATCTTTTCATCCCTTGCCTGAAAGGGCCTCGTTTTTCCGAGCCCCGCCGCAGGGCCGGTTCTGCGCGCCAGCCTGCTACGGTCTTACCGCCAGAGCATAACGCGGGCGAGGTGTCATGGAAAGACTGCTGCGCAGGCTTCGGCAAGATTTCCCGATTTCGACTTGCCTCTGATTTCAGTTGGCCTTAGACCCTGCCTTCGACGGGGAGGTGGCAGAGTGGTCGAATGCGGCGGTCTTGAAAACCGTTGAACGTGAGAGCGTTCCCAGGGTTCGAATCCCTGTCTCCCCGCCACTCATAATCCGTCTGGGCATTCCACCCATCGGCCCCCCGCCCAGCACAGCACCTTTCGGGTATTTTTGATAATCCCCGACGCTTTTCTGCACTAACCTAACTCCACTTTGTGGAGGTCAAGGCATAGAGAAGGCCAATAGGTCCAAAGCGGCTGAGTCGAACGCAGGTCACAGCGTGCGCGCCAACACTCCGGCAAAGTCTGCAACAGGGGCGCAACGCGAGGGACTCCATGACTGCTTCATCTATCGGAACGCCAGAGCAACTTCGTGATCCGAACTATTTTCCTGCCATATATCGTGCCGTGCCGTTGGGCATTCAGCATGTGCTGGCGATGTTTGTCTCGAACGTCACACCAGCGATTATCGTCGCCGGGGCCGCCGGTTTCGGCTTTGGCTCGAACAGCCCGGATTTCCCGGAACTGCTGTACCTGATCCAGATGTCGATGCTGTTTGCAGGCGTTGCCACGCTGTTGCAGACGGTCACCATCGGCCCGGTCGGGGCGGCCTTGCCCATCGTGCAGGGGACGTCCTTCGCCTTTATCCCGATCATGATCCCGCTGGTCGCCGGAAAAGGTGTCGACGGTCTGGCTGCTTTGTTCGGTGGTGTCATTATCGGCGGTCTTTTCCATGCCTTGCTGGGCACTGTGATCGGCAGAATCCGCTTTGCCCTGCCGCCTTTGGTCACAGGTCTTGTGGTTACCATGATCGGGCTTGCATTGGTGAAGGTCGGCATCGAATACGCCGCCGGTGGTGTTCCGGCCAAGGCTTCGGGGTCTGAAACCTACGGTTCATTGTCCAGCTGGGCCCCGGCGTTGATCGTTGTGTTTGTCACATTGGGGCTGAAATTCTTTGCCCGCGGGATGCTGTCTGTCTCGGCTGTGCTGATCGGCATTCTTGTCGGATATGTCTATTGCATACTCGTCGGGAAACTGCCGCTCGAGGCGATTTCGGGTTCGTGGGAACGTTCTGAGGCTTTCGCGCTGCCACAGCCATTCAAGTATGGGTTCGAGTTCTCTCTGGCCGCTGTGATCGGCTTTTGCCTTATGGCCTTCGTTTCAGCCGTAGAAACCGTCGGCGACGTATCAGGGATCACGAAAGGTGGCGCGGGGCGCGAAGCGACGGATAAGGAGATTCAGGGCGCGACTTTTGCCGACGGTTTCGGCACCGCCATTGCCGGTATCTTTGGCGGGTTTCCCAACACCTCGTTCAGCCAGAATGTGGGCCTTATCGCAATGACCGGGTTGATGAGCCGACATGTCGTGACCATCGGAGCCATATTCCTGATCATCTGCGGATTGGTCCCGAAAGTCGGTGGCATCATTCGCACCGTTCCGATCGAAGTACTGGGCGGCGGGGTCATCGTCATGTTCGGGATGGTTGTTGCAGCGGGTGTTTCGATGCTGTCCGACGTGGTCTGGAACCGCCGAAACATGGTGATCTTCGCGGTCTCGCTGTCGATAGGTCTGGGGCTTCAGCTAGAGGTCATGAACGTCGCGCCGGGGTCGGTCAACGCGTTGCAACACCTGCCGGATACGCTGCGAATTCTGGGTGCGTCGGGGATCTTACCTGCGGCCCTGATCGCCATTGTCCTGAACCTGATCCTGCCAGAGACATTGGCGGATGAAGCGACCGAGGAGGTTTCTGGCGGTATGTCAGGACATGGTCGAGGCGAGTTGGTGAAGGACGATCACGCCTGACATTTGACCGGCGGGCGATGGCTTTGTTCCTGTTAGGGAACCGGCTGTCGCCCAATCCCTCTCAGTCAAGGCGCGGGGACTGCGACGATTGGGTGTTAGGAACCCTGCAAGAATTCGGTGTCAAAGCTGATGCGTTTGCGTGTTCCGCAATCCCCCAAAACCTCCAGCCCGTCACCATGCAGGTTTATGGAGTGAAGCGGAGAACCCGCAGGCCAGGCAATCGCGCCGATTACGTGTTTGACAACGGCAGAGCGGGCCGGAGACAGCTGCAAAGCACCGGGCCCGGACAGTGCCTTTTTGCGATCAGGTCCCAAAACATGCCCGGCCGTGCCTTCCTCGATGCCCAGGCAGCCAAAATGACGGCCCGACCACGGCGGATAATCCCGCCCTCCGTTCGAGTGCCACAGCATCGTCATGGGCAGGTGTTCAGATCGCTTGAGCGAAAGGAACAGATCACCCTCGACCGGTCTGGTGACGGCTGTCCAGCCCAACCCGCCACCGGGTGCATCCAGCCCGGCAACAAAATCCTCATGCCTTTGGAACCAGGGATAGCACGTCAGATCACAGGTGCCGTCCTGCGACGGGAAACGCGTTGGATCGTCACTGGACGCAGGGTAAACCAACCCCGACCTGCCGCGTTTCGGGTCGGTTTCCTGTGGTGTCGCAGGCGTCATCCAGCAGGATTTGGCAGAGGTCCGGATAAAGCCACCATTTGGCAGAGAGATATTCGCATGATTGGCCACCGGGACCGACCCGGACCCGCCCACAAACGTATGTTTTTGATAAACAAAGGGGTGATCCGGGCGCAGTGAAAGCGCTTTGATGACTTCCGCATCGTTGACGCGGTGATCCAACCGGGCTGACAATTGGTCCGGCGACAGATCAATGATCGACCAGCATGCGTTTGCAGGCCAACCATGCAGGGGTGCCCCGTCTTTTTCTTGCCCAAACGGTGCGCAGAAAAAATCTCCTCCCAGCTTGTATAGATGGGGCGCTAGCCCATCGGGAAGGGCCTCGTCCATTCCGACCCAAGGCGCGCGGTGCAACGGGGATATCCCAGCGTCGCCGTCCATCACCGTGAAGCTTTTGATCATGCCGATGCTGGTGTCGAACGACAGTCGGATGCCATCTGCATTCAGGTTGATCGTGTCTTCGGACATGGGACCGCCTTGTGGTTTTGGGCGCTGTTCGTCTTGAGGGCTGCGCGTCCGGTGAGATTATTCTTCAAACCAAAACGAAAACTCTGCCACCTTCAATCTTCGTCTCATAAGTTCCAAGTTTTGCACAGGCAGGGGCGCGCAAGGCTTGGCCCGAACGGTAATCGAAAATCCCGTTATGTTTGGGGCACTCGATCTCGTAATCCATCACCAGGCCATCGGCCAGATGAACCTGTTCATGAGTGCATAAACCGTCTGTGCAAAAGAAATCTCCGTCTGGGCCACGGACAATTGCAAAAGTTCGACCGACGTGGTCCCAGCGAATGACGTCCTCTTCTTCAACGTCATCAATGGCGATTGCTTCGATCCAGGGCATTTTGGCCTCCTACCTTTTTAATCGTCACTGCTCCGGTCTGGCACATGGGAATGCAGATGTTCCTTATAGGGCTGCGCCGTTGGTGGCAGCGTTTTCCTTAGCGCATAGCCGGGGTCAGAGCGTTGACGCATCACGGCGCTCATCATCTCTTTGTAGCCATCCCAGATTGAGGTGTTGGGCGCGGGAAGGTCGTCCTTGATTTCCTGGTGCAGGGCAGGAAGCGCGTAATAGGGGACCATCGGGAACATGTGGTGTTCGACGTGATAGTTCATGTTCCAATACAGCCAGCGGCTGATCGGGTTCATGTAGACCGTGCGGGAGTTCAGCCGGTGGTCAATGACGTCCTCGGGCAAGCCGCCATGTTGCAACAGGCCGGTCATGACGAAATGCCAGCACCCGTAAACGCGGGGCCCTCCGATCAGCAGGATGGGGATTGTCGATTTCCAGCCCATGCCGTTTGCCAGCATAAACTCGGATACCAGCAACACGACCGCGTAGATGAGCATATGGATCCGCGCCCAGAACACGGCCTTTGGCCATTCGGATTGCGGGATGTAGTCCTTCTCGTCTGGCGACAAATACTCCAGCGCATTGCGGAACAGGACCTTGAGTGACAGCCAGGTGTCGTAGATGCCGACAAACGCCAGTGCCTTCAGCAACAGGTTGATCGGATGCATCCAGGCGATTTCCGGATCGCGGCCCACGATTAGCGTGTCGGTATGGTGACGCGCGTGGCTCCACCGCCAGTTCACAGGGTTCCTCATGATCTGAAAGGACGCGATGTGATACACAACATCGTTCATCCAGCGCGTTCGAAAGGCCGTCCCATGACCGCACTCGTGCCAACGGCTGTCGCAGGCCGAGCCGTAGACCACGCCATAGGCCAGCCAGAACGGGACCGAAAGCCAGCTCCCCCAGAAGAAGATGCCCCCGGCCGCGAGCAAAATGTGAAGCCCAACCCACAATGCCGTGTCGCGCAGGGCAGGGCCGTCGCGGCGTTTCATCAGGGATTTCATCGTCTTGCGGGGGACGGTGCTGTGATACCACTCTGCTGCCGCAAGCCCGATCTCTTGCGCTTTTTTGCCGGTCTCGCCAGTCAGGGAATAATCCCGAACTGTTTCGGGCAAGGGCCCGTGTTGAAGCGTGTCAGTCATCGGTTTACGCCGCTGTTATGGTTCTACCAAGTGCAGGCCGTGTTGAGCGATCAGACGGCCTGTCCGGTCCACTGATAGCTTTGGCACATCACCCTGTCGCATCAAGTGCCATGCCCATCAGATTACATCAGCTATTTTAGGGTCATATCGCGCTAGGGCACAGCAGAGGCGTAATTTAGAAAAACAACACCGCCAAATTGATGTAATTTGATGCCTCAAAACAAGACGAGCGGCTTTTATCGTGCCAGTATGGTCCGCGACAAAGCAATCGATTGAGGTCTTTAAGGGCATGATGCGCGCCACAATTGCCGACATATCCAAACGGGCCGGGGTCTCGACGGCGACCGTGGACCGGGCGCTGAACGGGCGCAAGGGCGTCAGCGCCGCCAACCGGCAGCGTGTGATGCGGGCGGCCCGGCTTTTGGGGTATCTCCCGTCCGAGGGTATTCTGGCGCTGCCTTCGCGACCTGCGCGTCTGAGCTTTCTCATCCCGACTGGCGGCAATACGTTCCTGCAGGATATGGCCGGGGCCATCACGCGGTTCGCGGACGCTCAGCCCTTGGTCGAAAGTTGCAGAATACATGTCCTGGACGGCATCGGCCCAGACCCGCTGATCGAGGCTTTGGACAACCTGCCGCCAGACACCGACGGGATCGGTGTCGTGGCAACAGACGACCCGCGCAGCCGGGATGCCCTGCGCCGGATGTGTGAATCCGGTATTCGTGTGGTCACTTTAGCCTCGGATGTGCTGGCAACGCCGCGCTCAGGGTATGTCGGTGTTAACAACATGGTCGCCGGGCGCACGGCGGCTCAGATACTGGGTATGTCCGCCAGCGACCGCACCGGAGATGTCGCGGTTTTCTTTGGAACGCATGCGTATCACGGACACAGCGAGCGGGAATTGGGGTTTCGGTCCTGCCTGTCCGCGTATTGCCCGACGCTTACCGCTTTGCCATCAGTCGAGACCGGTGAGAATGGAGAGCGTTTGTATCGCGAATTGACACGGCTTTATCGTTCCGGCGCGCGTCTGGTTGGGGTCTATTGCGTGGGGGCGGGGCGGAAGGGTCTGGTGCAGGCGCTTGAAACCATCCCACAAGCCGAACGGCCCCTTGTCGTCATGCACGACCTGACAGAGGACACGCGGCGCTGGTTGGCCGAAGGGTTGATCCATGCGGTGATCGACCAGAACGCTCATCTTATCGGGGAACAAGCTGTCATTCGCCTGCTTGGGGCAATTGCGTCGGGGCCTGTCCAATTGCCGATGGAGCATATCGAGCCGAGGATCATTCTAAGGGAAAATATTCCAGCCGGTCGGGTGTCGGCATGAGTATCCGGCTGCAAGATATGGCGCTTGTCGTCACCGGAGCCGCCAAAGGCATCGGCCGGGCGATCGCATGCCGGGCCGCTGCGCAGGGCGTTCGTCAGATTTTGGCGACGGACAGAGATCAGGCCGGTCTTCTAAGCCTTGCAGATGAATTGTCGGGCGTTGCCCGGACCCAGACCTTTGTCGCGGATCTTGCCGAAGCTGGCGCTTGTGCGGATGTTGCAGCAGCGGCGCGGGCCGCTTTTGGTCGGATTGATGGCCTTGTGAATGCTGCGGGACTTACGAACCGTGCCAGTTTTCTTGACGGAAAAGCGCAGGATTTCGACAAGATTTTCTCAGTCAACGCCCGCGCGCCTTTTCTGCTGATGGGGGAAGCGATCCGGGACATGCAAGCGCGTGGGTCTGGCGGAGGGATCATGAACATTCAATCCATGAATGCCCATTGCGGCGCGGCGGATCTGGCAATCTATGCGGCGTCGAAAGGGGCGTTGCAGACATTGACCAAGAATGCGGCCAACGCGCATCTGCACGATGGTATTCGCGTAAACGGGATCAATCTGGGTTGGGCGCTGACTGAGTCCGAGCATGAAACGCAAACCGGTGCTTTGGGCCAAGCGCAGGATTGGGCAGAGCAGGCAGGGCAGGGGCTTCCGCTGGGCCGGTTGCTGATGCCCGACGAAGCGGCTCGGTTGGCCGTATTCCTTCTAAGCCCTGACTCTTTCCCGATGACCGGGGTATGCGTCGATCTGGAACAGTCGGTTCTGGGCGCGCCGCGCTAGGTTACCTACCGCCTGTTTTGGGCGGCGCGGTGCTGGCCCGTTCGATCAGTTCAACAGGAACCGGGGCTTCCGGTTCATTTGCGCCAAGCCCCGACGAGAGCCGACCAAGCAGCAGTTTTGCGGCCCGTTGACCCAAAAAGTGCCGGTTCTGACGGATCGTGGTCAGTGCGGGCACATAGTATTCCGACATCTCAATATCGTCGAAACCCACAACAGACATGTCCTCGGGCACCCGAACACCACCAGCCTGAAGCCCGGCGATCAGCCCAAATGCCACCATATCGGCCGAGCAGAATACAGCTGTGGGCCTGTCCTCCATCGCCAGAATGCGCGCGGCGGCCTCGTGTCCGGATTCGAGCGAGAAATCACCGCGGATGATCCACTCGGTCGGGGCAGGTAGGCCAAGACGTGCGCGCTCAGACACCATACCCTCCCGACGTGCGCTTGTCAGAACATTGCCCTGCGGCCCGGTGACATGAGCGATTTTTTCGTGGCCGAGGCCGTGCAGATGGCGGATTGCCAGCCGGGCCCCCTCGACATTGTCGCTTTTGACCACTGGAAAAGACTGGTCTTCGACCCATTCGCACAGGAACACGATTTTATCTCGGGCTCCGGCCTGAATGCACCTGTTCAGCACTGTATCCGACAACTGACCATCCAGCGAAATCGCGCCGTCTATACGCCCGTCCAGAAAATACTCGGCCAGAGTAGAATCGTGGATCGGATTGCTTTCCGTATCCGTAATCAGAACTGCATAACCGGTGCCGGAAAACGCCTCGCTGATGCCCGCCAGAATGCCGGAATAGAAGGGCTTGCCCAAATTCGGGACAAGGACCAGAACCGCATTCGCGCGCTGCATCCTGAGGTTTCTGGCCGCCTGGTTTGCCCTGTATCCCGTGCTCTGGATCGCCTGCATGACCGCATCTTTGGTGGATTTCTTGACAACATCAGGGTTGGACAGAACCCGGCTGACGGTGGCCGTGGACACCCTTGCTGCGCGGGCGACATCTTGGATGGTTGCGGGTTTCTGGATCATGGGTCCTGGTTGCAAAGTGAGATTTCGGTTGACTCGAATCCCTGACGCTGTCGATTATGTAATCGATTTCAAGGATTGAAAAGGGCGAATTTCTGCAAATGTAATCGTTTGCAGGTTCATAATTCGCAATCGGGGGAATGTAATGATCCGTGCTGCCAAAGCTGGCAACAACGACCTGTGGACCGAGGTGGCGATTTGACTGCCGCGGCTCGGTTCGACTTCTCCGGCGCGCAGGTCGCCGTGATCGGTGCCAGCCGGGGTGGCATTGGGGCGGCCATTGCCCGCGCTTTCAACGACGCCGGTGCCGAGGTCGAAATCACAGGGGCCGAGCCAGAGTGCCTTCCTGAGGATGCCGCCCGGTTCCCCTATACCCAGCTCGACGTCGTGGACACTGACGCGGTCGAAGCATTTGGCCGCAACCGCCTTGAATTGGATGTGCTGGTGAATTGCGCAGCGATCACGCGGCGGGGCGAGGAAATGGAGCCTGGATTCTTCAACCATGTGCTGGATGTGAATCTGGTCGGAACGATGCGATGCGCGCGGGCGTTGCATACCGCGCTTCTGGCCCGAAAGGGTCGGGTGATCAATATCGCGTCGATGTATGCCCGCTTTGGATCACCGCAAAACCCGGCCTATGGCTCGTCCAAAGCGGGGGTCGAGCAATTGACCAAATCCCTGGCGGTCGCATGGGCCGCAGACGGTATTCGCGTGAACGCCATCGCGCCGGGGTTCATCGTGACCGAACAATCCGCAAGGGCCAGACAGGATCCGAAATTCGTCGACGCAGTCGAGGCGCGAACGCCGATGTCCCGATGGGGAATGCCCGCCGATATTGTCGGCGCGGCGTTGTTCCTGGCCTCGGACGCAGCCGCATTTGTAACCGGCATCTGCATGCCCGTGGACGGAGGATACTCGGTTGTCTGAAGGAGGTGATAATGTCTGATGTCTCGGCCATCCGGGCCGCAGTGATTGGAACCGGCTTCATCGGAACGGTTCATGTGCAGGCCCTGCGCCGTCTTGGAGTGCAGGTTGTTGGCGTGCTCGGGTCGTCAGCGGAACGGGGATCGGCGCGGGCTGCTGAGATTGGTGTCCATCAAGCGTATCCTTCGTTGGAGGTCTTGCTGGCAGATGACAGTGTTGATGTGGTCCACGTCACGTCCCCGAACCACGCCCATTTCCCGCAGGTCATGGCGATCCTGAAAGCCGGAAAGCACGTGATCTGTGAAAAGCCACTGGCAATGACCAGCGCGCAATCGGCTGAGATGGTGGAGATGGCCGCCGCGTCGGGGAAGGTTTGCGCGGTATGTTACAACATCCGCTTTTACCCCCTGAACCAGCAAGCCCATGGAATGGTCGCTCAGGGAGAGTTGGGGCGCATCCGCTTTGTGACCGGCCACTATCATCAGGACTGGCTGGCAAAGCCAACGGACTGGAACTGGCGGTTGCAGGCTGACAAAGGGGGCGTGTTGCGCTCGGTCGGGGATATCGGGACGCATTGGGTTGATCTGACGAGTTTTGTCACAGGGCTGAAAGCTAAATCCGTATTTGCCGACCTGACGACCTTTCTGCCCGAACGGCAGCGGCCGACCGGCCCGGTTGAAACATTCTCCAGCGCCGAAGGGACAACCGAAACTGTGGCCGTCGATACCGATGATGCCTCGGCGATCATGATCCGGTACGAGGACGGCGCGAAGGGCGTAATGACCACCTCTCAGATCAATATCGGGCGCAAGAACTCATTGGTTTGGGATATTGCAGGTAGCGCGGCCAGTGCGGCGTGGAACAGCGAAACGCCGGATCACCTGTTCATCGGGCATCGCGACGACGCCAATCAGATATTGATGCGGGATTTTACGCTGATGAATGCCACGGGCACCCGCGCCGCGACCTTGCCGCCCGGTCATGTCGAAGGGTTTGCGGACAGTTTCTTCAACTTCTTCCGTGCCGTTTACACTGACGTCTGCGCAGGCAAGCGCGGGCCGGACAGCACCTGGGCGACGTTTGAGGACGGCCATTATGAAATGCGGTTCTGCGATGCCGTGGTGAAATCGGCCCGCGAAGATCGCTGGGTCGATCTGGACGAGGTTTAAGGGGGGCAACATGAAACTGGGACTGCTGACCGCGCCATTTGAAGATACGGACCTGATGGACGTTGCCACATGGGCGTCTGGCAACGGGTTTTCAGCGCTCGAGATCGCATGCTGGCCGTCCTCCGGCGGTGAAAAGCGGCGCTATGCGGGCACGAGCCACATCAATGTCGATGGGCTGACGGCCGCGCAGGGCAAGGAGATCGTGGATGCGCTGACCGGAATGGGTATCGAAATCTCGGGCCTTGGATATTACCCCAACCCTTTGCATGCGGACACGTCGCACCGGGACGAGGTGATCGAACACCTGAAAAAGGTAATTTCTACCGCAGGCACGATGGGCCTGTCGGTGGTCAACACCTTTGTCGGCGGCGACAGAACCCTGAATGTGGACCAGAACTGGGCGCGGGCGCAGCAGATCATCTCACCCATCGTCGATCATGCCCGGGGGCAGGGTGTTCGCCTGTGCTTTGAAAACTGCCCGATGATCTTCAGCTATGATGAATGGCCCGGCGGTCATAACATCGCCTATTCGCCGAAGATCTGGCGCAGGATTTTCGAGGAATGGGGCGAGGATGTCGGGATGAATTTCGACCCGTCCCACCTGATCTGGCAGTTCATCGATCAGACCCGGTTCATCAAGGAATTCGGCCCCAATATCGCGCATGTCCACGCCAAAGACCTGATGGTGGATCACGACGGGCTTTATGAACACGGGATCATGTCGGCGGGCATGGGGTGGCAGGTGCCACGCCTTTGCGGTCTGGGCGATGTCGACTGGTCCGACTTTTTCTCGGGCCTATACCGGGTCGGATACGATGGTCCCGTCATCATCGAGCATGAGGACAGGCTGTTTGAAGGGACCGACGAAAAGGTAAAGCGCGGGTTCTTGCTGGCACGCGACGTGCTGCAACCGTTCATCAAATAGAAGGGCGAAAAGCCCCGGACATATCACTGAGTGTTCAAATGGGAGGTACTACAATGAAAAAGCTACTTACAGGTGCGGCGGCCATAGCTGTTGCTGCGGCGTTCACACCGGCGGCGTTTGCTGCCGATTACACGATCGGTGTGTCCAACACCGTGCAGGGCAACGGCTGGCGCGAACAGATGATCTGCGCCATGCGGGCTCAGGCCCTGGTCGAAGAGGATGTGTCGAACCTGATCGTGGCGCATCGCAACACGGATTCAGCCGGACAGTTGGAGGATATCAACAACCTGATCGAAGCGGGTGTGGATGCGATTGTTCTGAACCCGTCAAACCCGGACGCGTTGAATTCGGCGCTGGATGCGGCGATGGAGAAGGGCATTGTCGTGGTCGCCGTGGATGCGGGCGTGACGGCGGATGGCGCGTACATCCTGTCGAACAATCAGGAAGAATACGCTTATCTGGGCGCGAAATGGCTGTTCGAGCAATTGGGCGGCTCGGGTGACGTCGTCTATATGCGCGGCATCGCGGGGGTGTCTGCCGATACCGACCGCGACAACGGGTTCAAGCGTGCCTTGGCCGAATATGACGGCATCAATGTGGTGCACGAGGTGTTTACCGGCTGGCAGCAGGATCAGGGCAAACAGCAGATGTTTGACTTTCTGGCCACGGGCATTCCGTTCAACGGTGTGTGGACCAGCGGAATTGACAACGTGATCGTAGATGCCTTTGTGGAATCCGGCGCGCCGTTGGTGCCGATTGTCGGCGCGGACAATGCCGGGTTCGTGCAGTACCTGACCGAAGTTGACGGTCTGCAAGGGGCCGCGGTGACCAATCCCGGATCTGTTGGCGGTGCAGGGATCGCTCTGGCTGTCGATATTCTGAACGGCAACGCGCCTGACGACAAAACCGTTCTGGTGGACCCGGTGCTCTGGGAAAACGCCACGGATGACGGCGTTGCAACCATCACTGCGGCGCAAAACCCCAACCTTGATCCCGAATGGCCCGTTTCGGTCACGGTTCCCGGTTGGACGGACTATTCGATGGAACAGATCATCGAATGCAAAGGGCCGGGCGACAGCTAAAAGCGGTCTGGCCTTGTGTGAATTCCCCCTGCCCGGATCGGGCAGGGGGCAACCAAGTTGGAATAGTGGGCACCGATGACCGAAACACACCTTCTCGACGCGTCCGGGATTGCCAAGAACTTTGGTGCTGTCCGTGCTTTGACCGATGCCAATCTGAGCGTCTCCAAGGGCGAGGTGGTCGCCCTGATGGGGGCAAACGGCGCCGGGAAATCCACCTTCGTGAAAATCATCACCGGCGCCTTGAGGCCGGATAGCGGCAAGGTGCTGATCCGGGGACAGGTGGCCCGCGTTGGCAGCCCGGCAGAGGCGCGCAAATCGGGCCTTGTTCCGGTTTATCAGGAACCCTCACTAATCCCCGATCTGGATGTGGCCGATAACCTTCGGCTGACCGATACACCGCTTGCGCCGTTCAGGCATTGGGTCAGTGAGCTTGGGATTGAACAGCTGAACCTCTCGGACCTGATCGCAGACCTGCCGCTTGCCACTTTGCGTATTCTGGACCTCGCGCGCGCCTTGGCGTCCGAGCCGGATGTGGTTTTGCTGGATGAGATGACAGCCGCGCTGCCAACCGATCTGGTTGAGCGGGTTCTGACGGTTGTGCGCGAGCAGGCAAATCAGGGCATGGGCGTCATCTACGTGTCGCACCGGTTCAGCGAAATCTCTGAGCTGTGCGACCGGGCCTCGGTTCTGCGCGACGGGATGACTGTTGGTGATCTGAGGATTGAGCCGGGCGTCGAAGAACGGGCCGTGGAACTGATGTTGGGTCAGAAACTGGACCTTGGGGATCGCGAAAACAACGGCGCGTGTTCTGTCGCGCAAGGCAATCCGCGCCTGTCTGTTCGAAACTTGGCGATTGCGCCGAAGGTGTCGAATATCTCGTTCGACCTTCATCCGGGCGAGGTGCTTGGCGTTGTCGCGCTTGAAGGGCAGGGGCAGGATGAGATGTTCGACTGTTTGGCTGGCTTTCTGCCTCCGACTGCCGGGGTGATCGAGGTGAACGGATCGCAGGTTGGGTTCAGGCACCCTGCCGATGCGATCTCGGCCGGGTTGACCTTTGTACCGGGTGACCGGGCCGATGCGCTGCTGGCGCAACGATCGGTCAAAGAGAACATCGCCCTGCCGTTCTCGGCGCGCCTGCGGGATTGGGGCCAACTGAACCTGCGGCAAGAGCGTGAGCGGGTCGATTACGCCATCGAGAAGCTACAGATCGATACACGCGCGCAGGGTGAGGTGCAGCGCCTGTCAGGCGGGAACCAGCAGAAGGTGACCATTGGCAGATGGCTCGCCACAGGGGTCGAGACGCTGTTGCTGTTTGATCCGACGCGCGGGATCGATGTGCGGACCAAACGCCAGATTTACCCTCTGGTGCGCGAACTGGCGCAAAACGGTGCCTCGGTCCTGTTCTATACCTCGGAACTAGAGGAGGTGCCGCTGGCCTGCGATCGCGCGCTGGTCATTTTCAATGGCCGTGTTGTGGACGTCATCGACGCCAAAGACGCAGATGAACAAACCCTGCTGCGCGCGGCTTATGGGCTAACTGAAAACGAGAGCGCAGCGTGACCAAGACCCTGCGCAAACACTCCTGGCTTCTGGGTCTTGTCGCGTTGCTGCTGGTTTTGCTGGCCGTCACCAAACTCATACAGCCCTCTTTTGGTGCGTCCGGGCTGGAAAGTGTTGCCCGCGCCGCATTGCCCTTTGCTTTCGCAACGGCGGGCATGGCGGTGGTGGTGATCGTCGGCGGGATCGATCTGTCAGTTGCATCGATGATGGCGGTGTGCGCCGTCTCCGCCGCTGTGCTGATGGAGCGGATGTCCGGACTACCGGCCATCGTGATCGTGCTTGGCATCGGATTGGCGATGGGGCTGATCAACGGAGCGCTCATCGTTCTGACCCGAGTGCCTGATATCGTGGTCACGCTGGCGATGCTTTTTGTCTGGGAAGGCGTCGCGCTCTTGATCCTGGAAACGCCGGGCGGGTCAACCACCGATTGGGTCCAGCAGAGCATTCGCGGCAGTGTCATTCCCGGAATACCCAGCGCCTTGGCCATCATGGTCGGATGCATTGCGGTGGTATGGCTGCCCCTTCGGCGATCCAAGCTTGGTATCTCGATCTATGCAACCGGATCAGACGAACGCGCTGCCTTTCGATCGGGGGTGTTCGTCGGGCGCGTCAAAATCGCAGCTTACGGAATTTGTGGGCTTTTCTGTGCTTTCGGCGGGCTCAGCCTTGCGGCGCTGACTGGCATTGGTGAGCCGGTGCCCGGACCCTATTTGTTGGCCTCGGTCGCCGCTGTTGTTTTGGGCGGCGTGGTTCTGGGGGGCGGGCGCGGCGGGCTGCTTGGGCCGATTGTCGCTGTGTTCATCCTGCGCATCGTGCGCACGATCCTGACATTTCTGGCCGTGGACCCCAATGTCACGACAATCATCGAAGGGACGATCATGGTGGCCGTCGTATTGCTTGGCACCGCAGCCACCGCGCGAGGAGCAAGACGATGAGCATGGCCGTGAATGACCCACCCGTCGTCCGCTTTGGACGGTATCTGCGGGATAATCCTGTGATACCGCTTTTGATCTTTCTGGTCTTGCTGATCGCTGTGCTGGAGTTCATGCGGCCCGGTATTGTCACGCCGTTCAGGGCGGGGCGCGACGGGGTGATCTCGACCTTCTGGGTCGGTAACCTGATCAAGTTTGCAATACCGCTTGCGATGCTGGCCGCTTGTCAGGTGTTGACGATGCTGACCGCCGGGATCGACCTGTCGGCGGGCATTGTCGCAACCGTCGCGGCCTTTGTCTGCGCCACCCTGACCTCGATCTGGGGCGTGACGCCTGCGTTGCTGGTCGCCTTGACCTCCGGTCTGGTTGTCGGGGTCGTCAACGGCCTTGGCGTCGGGTTGGTGCGGGTGCATCCGTTGATCATGACCCTTGGAACCGGCCTGATCGCCACGGGCTGTCTGCAGGTCTATCAGCGGATGGTGATCAATGCCGGGTCCGAGATCCCGGCCTTTCTGGCGTGGCTTGGAACCGGGCGTACCTTGTCCATGCCCAACGGGTTGTTTCTGTTCATACCCTTCGCCTTGTTCATCTTCTGGCTGATGCGGTTCACCGGCTTTGGCAGGTTGCTGTTCGCGCTGGGCTCGAACGAAAACGCGGCCAAGCTCTCGGGCGTGAAATCCTGGCAGGTCTATCTGGCGCTCTACGCGTTGTCGGGGGTGATCGCGGCGGTCGCGGGGTTGCTGTATCTTGGTATGATCCGGCAAACCTCGCTAAGCCTTGCCAATCCGCTGCTGTTGCCCTCGGTCGCGGCTGCGGTGATTGGCGGAACCTCGATCTTTGGCGGGCGTGGCAGTTTTGCGGGTGCCATTGTGGGCGCTTTGATCATCAGGGTTCTGGATACAATGCTGACGCTGATGCAAATGCCCGAAGGCGCAAGAACGGCGCTGTTCGGCCTGATCATCCTGGCGGTGACGGCCATCTATGTCAGGATCACGGGAAACCGGTAAAGCGGAGGACGCCCATGTTTCGGATTGTTGGAATAAGCTTTGACCACATGCATATGGGCGATCTGCTTCGCATGGTGCATGAACACCCTGAAGCGGAAATCGCCGGTATCTATGATCCCGACAGGCAGAAAATGGCTTCGGCGGTCCAGAATTTCGATATTCCGCCAGACCGGGTTTTTACCGATTTCGATGCCTGCATGGCCGCGGGAACCTATGACATGGCCGTTTTATGCGTCGCCACGGCAGACCACGCCGATTACACTGAAAAACTGGCAGCGCATGGCGTGCATGTCTTCGTCGAAAAACCATTCGCTGCGTCCTCGGATGACGCGCGCCGCATGATCGCGGCCATGGACGGGACCGGGAAACAACTGATCATCAACTGGCCTTTGCGGTGGGTGGAAAGCCACGTTACCGCCAAGCGCCTGATCGATGAAGGACTGATCGGCGAGTTGCGAGAGGTGCATTTCTACGACGGCAATCGCGGCCCGCTTTTTCACCTTGCCGACAAGGTCGAGGTCAGCCCGGAAGAGGTTGAACAGGAAAAGCCAACCTCTTGGTGGTACAAGAAATCCTCGGGCGGCGGGTCGTTGCTGGACTACCTCGGATACGGCGCGACACTGGGGACGTGGTACATGGACGGGGAAGCCCCGATTGAGGTGACATGCACCGTCGACGAAACACCCGGTATCGAAGTCGATCAACATGCCATTGCTGTCTGCCGCTATGCGTGCGGTTTGTCCAAGATGGAAACCCGTTGGGGAACGTTTACTGATCCGTGGACCACTCAGCCGCAGCCTACCTGTGGGTTTGTCTTTGTCGGCACGGATGGAACAATCTCGTCGCCCGACTATGCCGACCACGTGACCGTCCAAACCCGCGCCCGGCCAGAGCGGCATGAAATCCCTGCTGATCCGCTGCCCAAAGGCCAGACAAACGCAATCGAGTACGTTCTGGGCTGCATCAGCCGCGGCGAAGCGGTGGCCGGTCCGCTGAATCCGCAATTGTGCCTGACGGCGCAGAGGATCGTGGACACAGCCGTTCAATCCGCCGCCGAAAAACGCACATTGGAACTGCTGCCATGAGCGACGATGCCGCCGACACAGACACCTACGCGCTGAAATCCAAGGACTTGCCGCAGATCAACGCGCCCGAGGTCGATTACCTTCCACCAAACCCCCGAACCTATCGCCCTCGGATCGGCATGATCGGAACGGGAGGTATTTCGAACAGCCATCTGGATGCATACCGCACTGCGGGTTGGGATGTCGTGGCGCTATGGAACCGAAGCCGTGCAAAAGCGGAAGGCAAAGCGGCAGAGTTCTTTCCTGATGCCCGCATTGTTGAACGCTATCAAGACCTTTTGGAAGACCGCGAAATAGACATCATCGACATAACTCTGCCCACCGACATACGTGCGCCAGTAATCGAGGCTGCTCTGAATGCGGGAAAGCATGTTCTAAGCCAGAAACCCTTTGTATCCGATCTGACAACCGGAAAAACGCTGGTAGAACTGGCCGACAAACAAGGCGTGAAGCTTGCGGTTAACCAGAATGGACGATGGTCGCCGCACATGGCCTGGATGCGCGAAGCGTGTCGCGCTGGGCATATCGGAGATGTCCAGTCCGTCCACACCTCCATTCACTGGAACCATGGTTGGACCGCAGGCACGCCGTTCGACGAAATCGAGGATTTGATCCTGTATGACTTCGGGATTCACTGGTTCGATTTCGTGTCTTCTATTGTTGGCAACCGGGCGAAATCGGTGTTCGCCAGCGCCTCTCACGCGCGGGGGCAGGATAACAAGGTGCCGTTATTGGCGCAGGCCGTGGTCAGTCTGGAACAGGGGCAGGCCAGTCTGGTTTTCGACGGCAGCACGCAACACGGGCCACTGGACACGACCTATATCTCCGGCACCAAGGGAAGCATATCCTCAACCGGAGCAGACCTAGGGCAGCAAACGATCACCCTGACGACTGCAGATGGGTATAGCCGGCCCCCGTTGCAGGGCGCCTGGTTCAATGACGGGTTTCAAGGCGCAATGGGCGAGTTGCTTTGCGCCATCGAAGAAGATCGCTCACCGGACAATTCCGCCCGGAGCAATCTGAAATCTCTGGCGCTGACATTTGCTGCAATCAAATCCCAGCGCAGCGGCCAACCTGTCGAGTTTGAACCGCCGATGTAACCATCAGGGTGCACCTATCCCTCGATTTGAGGGGAAATCGACGGGACTATGTGACACCATCGTTCGAAGTGCGGCCCAGCGAGGATGCCAGTTCGCTCCGGTACCGGTCCAGAACGCTGTCGCGCAACGTGACAAGAACCAGTTTGCGCTGCATCGTGGCTTTGGCATCCAGCACAACCAGGTCCGGCGCGCGGTAGCGTTCGACGTCAGGGACAGGCAGCAGCGTAAAGCCTAACCCGGCCGAGACGCATTCCATGATGGCCTCAAGATTATCCAGTACGACGGTCCTGGACTGAGCAGGGCGTTCATGGCTGACCATCACCCGCGCGATCAGCTTCCCGATCCCGGTATCCGGCATGAAGTGGAAGAACACGCCTTCGGACAACAAACTGGGCAAACCTTGATCGAGAAGGTCTTTGCGGGCTGCAAATACAAATGGCTCCTGCCGCAAAACTTCGGATGCCAGTTGGCTGGGCAGACCATCTGCGTCGGTGATGATCGCCGCATCCAGCAGCCCGGAGACCACCTTTTGCTGCAAGCTGGCAGACAAACCGGTTTCGAACTCGAACGAGGCCTGCGGCAATTCCCGACTGGCGGTCTGAAGAAATCCGGGCAGCAGGCGCACCGCCGCCGTGGTGACAAACCCCAAGCGAAACTTGCCTGCCAGCCCTCCGCCTTGTCGGCATATCTCGATCAGATTGTCTTCGTGCCGCAGCAAAGGAACCGCCTCTTCGACGATTGCGCGCGCAACTGGCGTAAGGCGCGGTGGTCTGACCGAGCGGTCGAATAGCTCGGTGCCCAAGGCTTCTTCCAATGATTTCATCTGCATAGACAGCGCAGGTAACGTCATTCCAAGCTGTTCAGCCGCGTCGCTGAAAGACTGAACGTGAGAGATCTTAACAAGACTTTTTAGTGAACGGGTCTGCATAAATTCAGTGTACCTGAATTAGATGTCAAATTTAAGTTCGTTTTGCTGAATTACTGCATCTGTTACCCTTGCATTATCACGCATTCGTGAAGTGCCACACAGGAGTCCCAGCGATGACTCATCGATTTGTCGAAGCAGCCAAAGACCTCGCGCCCGTGTTCGACGCGCGGGCCGCCCATTGGGACAAAACCCGCAGCTATTGCTGGAGCAATGTCACCGCCCTGACAGAGGCCGGGATCATGGGAATGACGATCCCAACGGCGTTTGGCGGTCAGGGGGCAAGTTTCCTCGACGTCGTGGAAGTGGTCGAAGAGATCGCAAAAGTGTGCACGTTGACCGCCCGCGTTGTGGTCGAGGCCAATATGGGCGGCATCAGTGCGGTCATGGCCTACGGGAGCGAACAGCAAAAGGCGTTCTGTGCGTCTCATGTTCTGGCAGGGGACAAACCGGCGATTTGTATTACCGAGCCGGACGCAGGCAGTGCGGCGACCGATATGCAGACAACGGCCCGGAAACTGGGCGGCACCTATGTCATAAATGGCCGGAAACATTGGATCACGGGTGGCGGCGTTTCAAAGCTGCACCTGATTTTTGCCCGTGTGTTCGATGAGGCGGGCGATGAGCTGGGCATCGGTGGCTTTATTGTGTTTGCCGATCCGATGAACGCGGACTTGCCTGAGGGGTTTGAGATCACTGGCCGCGAAAACACCCTGGGTCTATGTGGTATGCCCGAGGCGGAGTTGAAGTTCTCCAATCTCAAGGTGCATGAGGATTGGCTTTTGAAGCCCCCCTCCGGGTTAAGGCGCGGGTTCGCCGATTTGATGCAGGCGTATAATTCGCAAAGGGTTGGTGCGGGCACGATTGCGATGGGCGTGGCAGCCGGAGCGTTGGAACGGGCGAAACGCTATCTGCTGGACCGCCGGCAATTCGGACGACCCCTGGCAGAGTTTCAGGGGCTGCAATGGATGGTGGCTGACATGGACATGCAGGTCCACGCGGCGCGTCTGATGTTGCAAGACGCTGCGAGACCACGGGCCGGTGCCCAAGGCCAGTTTCCAGATATGGTCAAAGCGGCGCGGGCGAAACTCTTCGCGTCGGAAATGGCGATCAAGGTCGTGAACGATGCGCTACAGATGTTCGGAGCGCGCGGCTATAGCGACCGCGAGCCGCTGGAGCGCATGTACCGGGATGTCCGGATGTTCACGATCGGCGGCGGAACCGCGCAGATTTTGCGCAATCAGATCGCCAGCTCTGCTTTGGGCATCAAATGCCCGCAAACGCGCGATGGGTATCTGGAACAGGACCTCTCGATGCAAAACCTCGCCGCCGAATAAGGCTTGTGATGTATTAAACCACGCGCTGCGGATCCAAATGGCCGCGTCAGTCGTGTGCGGGGCCGAGTTCGTTCTGATAGCCGAACAGGGCAGGCAGCCCTCCGGTATGGATCATCACCACCTTTTGCCCTGGCTTGATCTGTTGTTGTTCGACCAGATCAATCAGTCCTGCAAAAGTCTTGGCCGTATAGACGGGGTCGAGGAACACCCCCTCGGTCTGCGCCATCAGGTCCAGCGCGGCACGGGATTTTGGCCCCAGCCTGCCATAGCCAGGGGCCAGCGCGGTGTCCGATGTTCGGACGTCGCCCGCCACACTTGCCGGATCAATGCCCAGAAGGTCCGACAGCAGTTCAAGGACCGTCACCAACCGGTCCTGTTGCAGCGTGCTGTTTCGGCGAACGCAGATGCCATAAACCGGCGCGGACACGCCGCTGGTTCTGATGCCCGTCAGCAACCCGCCATGGGTCGCACCACTGCCGGAAGGGACAATAACAGCGTCAAAATCCTGTATTTGCTGGCACAACTCCTGTCCGGCGGCAACATAGCCTAGCGCGCCCAATGGCGGATGATGCAGGCCCAGATGGATGACATAGGGTTTGCGCCCCTGCGCCCGCAGTTCCTCGGCCCGGGCGTGCAGGGCGGCGTCTGCCCCGGCTTCGTCTTCACCAACGGGATAGCGCATGTGTTCGGCCCCAAGGATCTGGGCCAGCAACACGTTGCCGGATTGATAATAATCCGGGCCCATATCCGGAACACGCTCTTCCAGTTGCAGGACGGATGTCATGCCAAGCCGCGCCGCCGCTGCCGCGGCCGAGCGGACATAGTTGGACTGAACCGCCCCGGTAATCAGAACAGTATCCGCGCCCTGTGCCTGAGCGTCGCCAAAGTAGAACTCAAGCTGCCGGGTTTTGTTGCCGCCAAAACCTAGCCCGGTCAGGTCATCGCGTTTCAGCCAGAGGTCGATCCCCAGCTTTTCCGACATCCGGCCCAGACGCTCAACCGGCGTCGCACCGGTCATGAAGCGGACCCTTGGAAATTTTGAGAGAAGATCCTGTGTCATCGGGTTCGACCTGTAAAGTTCATGCGACAAGATACGTGCGTTGGAAAAGAACATAGCAGGCCAAAAGCGAGATGGCCCGGATCGCGGTACTGACAAGGGGTTGGGGCAGGCGCGATCTGACCACGCGTCCGACCAGACTGCCGAGAATTGCGATGGCCACGAAAGCCCACAGCCGGGGGCCGAATGGTATCGATTGCGAGTCGGAAAGGCCATGCAGCAGAAACGCCGCGCCATAGGCGACCAGCGCGATGGGTTGTACCAGCAGGACCACCGCCCGGGCCTCAAAACCCCGTGCGATCAGCCCGAACACCATCAATGGCCCGGGTGTCGCCGCCCAGACGGTCGCCAAACCGGATAGCCCGGACACGGCAGCAAAGCCGGTCGCGCCAATTGCGTTCCGCATCGGAAGCAGGGTCGTGACAACGCCGATCAGCAACAGCAATCCGGTCAGGGCCAGCACGAAGGCCTCGCTGAGCCATGGATAGACCATCAAACCCGCAACCACGCCGATCAGGCAGCCGAAAATCGCCGTTGTGATTGTGCGTCGTTCAGCCGTGACGATGCGCCAGTCCGTGGCGACCACCGAAACGATTGTGTTAAGCAGCAACAGCGCTGGAACCGCCGTTGCCGTCCCCAGCAGGATCATCATGGGCGGACCGGCCAGAATGCTAAACCCGATGCCGATGCCAACCTGAAGCAACGCGCCCAGAAATACGGCGATCATCAACAGGGACAGTTCCAGAGAAACCTCAAACACCTTTTGCCACGCTCATCGCCTTATCGATCCACGTTAACGTCTAGTTCGGAGGCGGTCCAAAAGCGAGCGTCAGGGTAGCAACGAATGATTAAGCCCAAGGCATAACGCCAGAATACGCAGATCGCACCGAAACCGCGTGCGCCATCTGCGCCAGCGTCGTCAGGTCAAAGACCGGCAGCTTCAGCGCGTCCTGTATTTGCGCGGCGTAGGGCGGCAAGTCGGTGCACTCCAGCACCACAGACCGGATACCCGGCGTTTCGCGTTGCAGGTCACGGGCGGCTTGCAGAACTTCGGCCTCGATCAGGTCGGTATCCATGCGTGTCCGCGTGTTCCGCAGGATCACTTGGGCAAATTCTTCGGTGTCTTGCAGCCCTTTTACGGCGACGGGGATGTTTGCGGCTCCGACGCCTTCGAAATGGCGGAGCGTCAGGGCCCGGGCATCTGCGGTCAACACGCCAACAGGCGCTTTGGCCCCGGTCATGTGGAACGCCAGCGGCACTTGTATCAGGCTTGAGGCAAACACGGGGACCGAGACGCAGGCGGCCAGTTCCTTTTGAAACAAGGCAAGGAACCCACAACTGCCGGTGATTGCGCGCACGCCTTCGGCCTCGAGCCGCTGTGCGCCTTTGATGAACGGGTCCAACAATTCGGGTCTGGGGTCATTCAACAGGTCCGGCACGGTGACGCCGTCGATCATTTCATAAAGCACAGGAAAGGGCAGGCTGGACGGATTCTTGATATGGCCGGGCGGCTTGGGGAAATAGCTTTCCAGACACAGCACGCCAATGGACGCGCCGCAGATATTTTGTCCGCCATTGTAAACCGGCATGGGTGTTCCTTTCTGTAGTCAAGCGGCGGCGCGGGCAGGGTGCTTAAAACCGCCCCAGTGAATACGGATCGAGATCGATGTTGAGCCGCCGACCGGACAAAAGATCGGCCACCAGCTCTCCGGTCTTTGGGGCCATCATCAATCCGTAATGCGAATGCCCGAAGGCGGCATAGATGCCCGATTTGCCGTTCACCTGGCCAATGGCCGGAAGGCTGTCGGGAAAGGACGGACGCCGCCCCATCCAAAACCGCGCACCCTGCGGGTTCAGGTCCGGCATCATCGCCTGCGCCTGTTGGGTCAGCAGTGCCTTTTTGCGCGGGTCCGGGGGGGCGTCGATCTGGGCAAACTCGGCCGTTCCCGCAACCCTCAGGCCGTCCTGCATGGAACTGGCAACAATCTTTGCGTCCACGTCCATCACCGAATGGTTGAGCGTGCTGTGGGCGTCCGGAAACTCGATATGATACCCGCGCTCGGCCACCAGCGGTAGCTTGATGCCCAACGGTTTCAGCAGGTCTGCCGACCACACCCCTGCGGCCATGACGATGTGGCGGACTTGTATCGTTTCGCCCGAGGTCGTCAGGTCCCAGCGCCCATCAGGGGCCTGCGAGATTGCCTTGATTTCGGTTCTGACAAACTCGGCACCCTGAGTGCGGGCTTTCTCGGCCAGCACCCCGCCAATGCGGCCCGGAGACAGCGCCCGCGCCTGTCCCTTGATCAACACGGCGGCTTTGAAATCCCGCGACAAGGCCGGTTCAATACGCCGAAGCTCGGCCCCGTCGACCCGCTCGATCTGCCCGCCTTTTTCCTTGCGGATACGATAATCCAGACCGTTCAAGTTGGCATCTTCCGCGCGGCGAAACGCATGCACATAGTAGCTGTCGGCGATCAGGTCTTCGTGGCCTGTTCCATTCAGATGCCTGCGGTAGAGGTCGATTGACGGGCGGCACAGCAGTTCCATCGCCTCTGACGTGCTGCGCACTTTGCTTTCGGTCGAATTGCCAAGAAACCGCAGGCCCCAAGGGATCATCTTTGGCCAGAAACTCGGGCGCACTGACAAGGCGCTTTTGGGGTTCAGCAGCATCCGGGGCAGTTGCTTCCACACCCCGGGCATGGCCTGAGGGATGATCGACCAGGGCGAGACCACGCCCGCATTCCCGAACGAGGTCTCCTGCCCCGGTTCCCCCCGGTCGATCAGGCGCACCGGAATGCCGCGTTCCTGAAGCGAAAGGGCGCAACAAATGCCGACGATCCCTGCGCCGATGATGGTCACCTGTTCTGTCATCGCATCAGGCCGGGGAATGGCTGCGGTTGCGCGCGATCAGTTGGGTGACGATGACCGGAGCGGCCACGGCCAGCGCGATCAGATCGGCGGTCAGGCTTGGCGCGACAAAGATCACCCCGGCGATGGCCATCAGGATGCGTGACACCATGTTCAACGGCTTAAGCCAATAGCCCACCACCGCCGCCGACAGGGCCACGACCCCGGCGATGCAACTGGTTGCGGTATAGCTGAACTCCCACAGATTGAACCCGGTCGAGGACACGAACAGCAGGACCGGCGCATAGACGAATGCCATGGGCGCGATGACCTTGCCCAGCCCAAGGGTGAAAGCCGACAATCCGGTTCGGAACGGGTTCGAGTTGGCAATCGCCGCCGCCGCATAGGCGGATGTGCAGACAGGCGGCGTGATCTCGGACACTACGCCGTAATACAGCACGAACAGGTGGCTGGCGATCGGCGGGACGCCAAGCTGGGCCAGCGCGGGCTGCGCGACCGAGACCAGCATGATGTAAAGCGCGGTGGTCGGGATGCCTGCGCCCATCAGGATGCAAACGATGGCAATGAATACCAGCGAGATGAACAATTGCAGGTCTTCCATGGCAAACAGCTGGAAACTGCCGAACGAGATCATGTTGTAGAGATCCGCCGCCAAATTGCCCGCGCCCTGCGTCACCATGAAACCAATGCGGAAACCGATGCCGGTGGTGTTGATCACACCCACCACGATGCCGACAGCGGCAGCGGCGGCCCCCACGGCCAGCGAGTATTTCACGCCCAGTTCGACCGCGGCCAGCATCTCGGGCACTTCGATCCGTTTCTGGGGGTTGAGGGTCGCGATCAGCGACAGGCCACACAGAATGGCCGTCATGGTCAGGTCGAACCCGCCATCCGAGAATTTCCATAGCACAAAGGCCAGAAACGCCGCCGCGTAAATCAGTGTCGGAGGGTGTCTTAGACGCGACATGCCCGCAATCACCGCCAGCGATATGCCGCAGAAGGCGGACATGAACGGGGTGTAGCCCGTAAACAGCACGACCAGCAGACCGATCAGCGGCACGATATTGGCCCAGCCCTCGGCCCAGACGGCCTTGAGCTGAGGCAGTTGCTCTTTCGCCAAGCCTTTCAGGTTCAGCTTGCGCGCCATCAGGTGCACCACGGCAAAGACGCCGACATAATGCAGGATCGCCGGGAAGATCGCGGCGATGACGATGGTGGTATAGGGGACCTCTAGGAACTCGGCCATGATGAAGGCAGCGGCCCCCATGATCGGCGGGGTAATCTGACCCCCGGCCGAGGACGCGGCCTCGACCCCGCCCGCAAAATGGCCGGGGTATCCAAGGCGCTTCATGTTGGGAATGGTCAGCGCGCCGGTTGACACGGTGTTGGCCACCGAAGACCCCGAGATCGTGCCGAAAAACGCCGAGGATACCACCGACACCTTGGCCGGACCGCCGGTATAACGGCCCGCCAAAATCGTTGCGTTGTCGATGAAAAGCTGCCCCAATCCGGTGCGCTGTGCGATGACGCCGAACAGGACAAAGTGGAAGACGATGGTCGAAACCACCCACAGTGTGACGCCATAGATGCCTTCCTGTGGGAAATACATCGACGACACGAAGGTTTTGAAATTCACGCCGGGATGTTGCAGCAGGCCGGGGAAATACGGCCCCAGCAGCGCGTATGAGATGAAGACACAGATGATCAGCGGCAGCACCCAGCCCAGCGTGCGGCGGGCGATGTCCAGCACCAGCAGGATGATGACGACGCCAAGGAACACGTCATAGCCATTCGGGTTGCCCATGCGAAAGGTTTGTTCCTCGATCCCCAGAAAGGGGATGCCGCGCCAGGCAACGCCCACATACAGCGCGGCGACGATGCCGAACCCCATGAAAACCAGATCATAAAGGGGGATGTTGCCGATCCGAAAGCGGCTGATCTTGAGGGCATAAAGGCTTTTGGCGCCCACAATCGGGATGGTGGCGTAGACCAGAATGAACAGCAGGGCCAGATAGATACCCATATGCCAGTGATCGGCGGGCAGGCCGAAGCCTGCGGTGAAAAATTCGTAAAACGCAAAGATCAGGGCAACGACGCGCAGCACCTTGCCCATTGCGGGCGTGACCTGACGGACGGCGGCACCTTCGTCGAACTGTTCCTCGATGGCCGCCAGTTCCTCGGCTGTCAGTTCGTGGTCATCAAGTTTCTGGGTCTCGGACATGATGGCCCCCTGATTTCGCATAATTCCAGAATGCGGTGCCCCGCATAAGGGGCACCGGCGACAGGTTTCAGTCGGTTGCGATTACTGAAGCAGACCGGCTTCTTTATAGAACTTCTCGGCCCCCGGATGCAGCGGAACACCCAAAGCCTCGACACCGTCCAGCGCGGTTTCAGCCGTGATCTGCTTGCCTTTCGCGTGGCCATTGTCCAGCAGCTTGCGGGTGTTGTCGTTCCACAGCGCCTTGGTCAGGCCGTAGACCAGTTCGTCGGACAATTCCGAGGACACAACCAGCATCGCGCTGACCGCAGGGGTCTTGGTCTCACCGTCGATGCCTTCATAAACCCCACCCGGAATGGTCGAGGGGATATAGGCCGGGATGATCTCATTGATCTTGGCCATGTCTTCGTCGGTGAAGGAATGCAGGTTCATCCCCTTGGTCGAGGACAGCTGCACCATCGCGGCAACCGGCCAGCCTGCGGCGTAGAAATAGGCGTCAAGTTGACCATCGGCCAGACGCTCGGCGCTTTGGCTGTTGTTCAGCTCGGCCTCGTCCATGTTGTCGCGATTGACGCCCCAGGCGTCCAGCATCTGCAACACGGCAACCTGCGTGCCGGAACCGGCCTGCGCGATACCCACGCGCTTGCCTTCCAGATCGCTCAGATCGTTGATCGTTTGACCGGCTGGCAGCACCAGATGCAGGTCCTCGGGGAACAGGTTTGCGACGATGCGCAGGTTGGGGTGGGGCTTGCCTTCGAACTTACCCTCGCCCAGATACATCGAGCGGGTCACGTCGGCTGCGGCCAGACCGGCCTCAAGCTCGCCATTCTGGACGGCGGCGTTGTTGAACACCGACGCTGTGGTGGATTGCGCGATGGCAATCAGACCGGGCACGCCGCATTGGCCGCCTTCCTCGCAGGGGCGCGAGCCCGGAGGGGCAGAGATACCGTTTGCGATGGTGCCGCCAATGGGGAAATAGGTTCCACCGGCCCCGCCGGTGCCGATACGGAAAAAGGTCGGATCCTGCGCCAGCGCTGGGGCGGCCAGCGCGCCAGCCAAAGCCAGACCTGTCAGGCATTTCACGAGTTTCATCGTCGTCTCCGTTGTTGGTTCGTGGGATTCGGTTTGACCGAACCTCGATCCCAAAAGCGTAAAGACAAATGGCATAAATACAAATTTGTTATATTTCACAAAACTAAAGTTTGGCTTATACGACAGGAATGAACCTGACGCAGCTCACAGTCTTTCGCGAGGTGATGGAAACCGGCTCCATCTCTCAGACCGCCAGAAAACTGAACCGCACCCAGCCCGCGATCAGCCTGGCCCTGAAGAACCTGGAACAAACCCTTGGCCTGACCTTGTTCGAGCGTAAGGGCAGGCGGCTGGTTCCGGTTCCCGAGGCGCACTACCTGCTGGCCGAAACCACCGGCATTCTGGACCGTCTCGCCGCAATCTCCAGCACGATGGAGGGGTTGATCAAGGGCCATTCCGGTAGCCTGAACATCGCCACGATGCCGGGGCCTTCGGCCTTTCTGTTCCCGCGTTTCATCAGCCAGTCGGTCGGAGAAAACCCGGAGATCCGCATCACGCTGTCCACCCGCAGTTCTCCCCAGATCATGGAGCTTGCCGGGACGCAGAATATCGACTTTGGCTTTGCCGATTTCGAACACGCGACTGGGAAAGAGCCGCAATATTCAGCCGAGCTGATCCGGGCCGATTGTTTCTGTGCCATTGACCGGGACAACCCGCTGGCTGCGCGCGGCAGTATCTCGATCTCGGACCTCGACGGGGTTCCGATGGGTGGGCTGCACGCAACGCACCCGTTCCAGCACAAGATTCGCAGCAAGTTTCAGGAGGTATCAGCCCGCTACAACTCGACAGTGACCTGCCAGTATTTTCTGCCCCTTATCCCGTTTGTAAGCTCGGGCCAATGCTGCACAATCGTGGACCCTTTGACCGTCGCGACGGAACAGGAACTGGGCCTGTCTGCCGGAAAGGTTGTGTTCCTGCCGTTCGCAAACCCCCTTCGGTATGAATACGCAATTCTGGAACCGGAACACCGCCCGCCGTCGCAACTGGCCCTGAAGATCAAGGCAGGTTGGAAAGCCGAAGTTATCAGAATGCTTGACGACGTGGGGGCCAAGCCAACTGCCAAAATGATTTCTGAGCAGAGTGGCGAATGAAGTCGCCAGCTTTTCAAGCTTAGTAAATCAAGTTCAGCATCAACATCGAAACCACCAAAAACAGTATCGTCATCACGCCGCCGGATCGCACAAAGTCCATGACCTTGTAGCCGGCAGGCCCCATGATCAGGGCGTTCACTTGGTGCGTCGGAATGATGAAGCTGTTTGAGGTGGAAATGGCCACCGTAAGGGCGAAAACAGCCGGGTTTCCTCCGGCGGCAACTGCAATGGACACGGCCAGCGGCACAAGCAATACGGTGGCCCCGACATTTGACATCACAAGCGAAAACGCTGTGGCCAGTATCGCGACACCGGCCTGCAGCGCCCAGATCGGCCAGCCATTCAAAAGAACCATGATCTGTTGGGCGATCCACGCCGCCGTGCCAGTATTTTGCACCGCCTGACCCAAGGGGATCAGACAGGCCAGCAGGAAAACGGTGTTCCATCCCACGGCGCGATACGCCTCATCCACGCTCAGCACGCGGGTCAGCATCATTCCGGCGGCACCGGTCAGCAGGCACAGCGACAGCCGCACGTCGGTGAACAAAATCAACGACAGGGAAATCGCAAAGAAGGCCAGCGCCCAGCCAACCTTTTGCGGGCGCAACTCTTCCTGAGGGAAATCGGATGTGACCACGACAAAGTCAGGATCCTGCGTGATCCGCATCAGGTTGTCCCATCTGGTATGTGCCACCAGCATGTCACCTGCTTTGAAGGTTTCGAGACCGATCTGCGTGGACTCGTGCGTGTCCGTTTCGACATGGCTGAGTGTCTCTTCGCCCCGGTGGATGGCCAGCAGGGACATTCCGTAGGTCTTGCGGAACAACAACTCGCGGGGGCATTTCCCGATCAGTTTGCTGTCGGGTGTCACGACCACTTCGGCAATACCGGCATTTGTGGGTGCGAATTCTTCGACGAAAATGTCCAACTCGGGCAGGACCTTCAGTCCAAACTTCTGGGCAAATTCCTCTACCACCCAGCGGCGCCCGATGATGGCCAACCGACATGGCGCGGCAATTTCGGCCGTCAGAACCTGCACCATCGATGTTTTGCCGCGATAGAAGGTCGAGATGATATACAGGTGGTTTTCGTGGTTGATGTCAGCCAACACCTGACCGACTAAGGGGCTGTCTGCGGGGACCACAACCTCGAAAACATCTGCTTTCAGGCCGTAGACCCGTTGCAGATATTCCTGCGTGCCTTGGCTGGTGCCGGTATTGTCGGATCCGGTGTCGCCGGGCAGTACCCATCGGCCAAGCAGTAGAAAATACGCGATCCCGGTCAGGATCAGCGCCGCGCCAATCGGAGTGACCGAGAACAGGCCAAACGGCTGAATTTTCTGATCGTCCGGCAGCCCCTCATTCGCGGTCACAACCAGATCGTTCAGCAAAATCAGCGGCGATGACCCGACCATTGTCATCGTGCCGCCCAAGATGGCGCAAAAGCCCATCGGCATCAGCAGACGCGAAAGCGGTATACCAGACCGTGAGGATATGCGGCTGACCACAGGAAGGAACAGCGCCGCCGCGCCCACGTTTTGCATGAAGGATGAGATGACGCCGACCGTGCCCGAAACGATTGGCAACACCCGGTTTTCAGCAGTACCGCCGTATTTCAGAATGACAGCCGCGACCTTGTTCATGATGCCGGTCTTGTCCAACCCGGCACCCACGATCATAACCGCTATGATCGAGATTACGGCGTTTGACGCAAACCCATCGAAAAGGTGAGAGACATCCGCCAGGTTCTCAAGACCCGGTGCATAACTCAGCAGGCCAACCAGAACGAGCACCAATATGGCCGAAAGATCAATCCTGACGATTTCTGAAACAAACAGGAACACGGTAAACGCCAACAGCGCGCAAACGACTCCCATCTCGAACGTAAAAACAACCTGTTCCACAGAGTTCTCGGTAACTTTGTCTTCTTTTCGTTTTAAGTGAACACCTAAACGATCATGATGGCCTTGTCATGTTGTTTCGATTTCACGGGCGATAACGTAATTTAATTTCAAGCCGGGTTGGGTCGCTGGTCGTTCAAGTTAACCGGTCACCAGGTAGTCCAGCAAAATGCCGTTAAAAAGCGCGGGCTTCTCCATATGTACCGCATGCGCGCATCCGGGGATCACGGACAGGCTGGCGTTGGGAATACTGGACCAAAGCAGATGCGTCTGGTCCCACGAATAGGTTCGGTCCCGGTCGCCACAGATTACCAGCGCCTCCTGTTGCAGGTCTTGCAGGTGTTCTGCTCCGGACCAATCTTGCATTGCATCCAGACCGGCGAGAATGGCGTCTTTCGTGGCCATTCGGGCCACGGTTTCGCAATCCTTGAAACGGGGCGCGGCCTCGGTTTCCCCAAACCACGTTGCCGCGATCCGGCTTGCGGTGGCTGCGACGCCGTCTTGTTCAACGCGGGCTTTGCTTTCGTCGATGGTTTCAAACCGTCCGGGCAGGACGCCAATTGCACCGGTCGCGTACAGGATCAGCTTTTGCACGCCGCTTGGATCAGCGCGAGCGATCTCTTGCGCCACCATACCGCCCATCGAGTGGCCCAGAAGGTGGTACCTGTCTATTCCGCGCGCGTGCAGATGCGCGGTCACCCAGTCGGCCAGACCATCAATGCGGCCTATCGCGGGAAGATGCGCGTTCTTGCCAAAGCCGGGCAGGTCAAGGGCGACGACCTCGAAATGGTCTGAAAGGGCCTTGTATTGCAAGTTCCACTGCGGGCTGCCGCCCATTAGGCCATGCACCAGAACAAGGGGCGTCACTTGCGCTGGCCCTGAACAATGCGATCCAGGATCATTGCGCAGAACAGGATGGCGAACCCTGCAAGGATACCTTGTCCGACATTGGCGTATTGCAGGGCCTCCAGAACATCCTCACCCAACCCCTTGGCACCGATCAGCGAGGCGACAACCACCATCGCCAGCGACAGCATGATGGTCTGGTTGATTCCCGCCCGGATCGACGGGCTGGCCAATGGCAGATCGACCTTGGTCAGCAGATACCATTTGTTGGCCCCAAAGCTGATCGCCGCCTCGCGCACGCTTTCGGGGACGCCGCGCAGACCAAGAACGGTCAGGCGTACCACCGGGGTGCCGCCAAAAATCATCGTTGTTACGACGGCAGCGGGTTTGCCTGTTCCGAAGAACGCAATTACCGGGATCATGAATACGAAGGCGGGCATGGTTTGCATGAAATCCATGATCGGTTGAATGAAAGCATAGAACCGGGGACGGCGTGCCGCGAACATGCCCAGTGGGATTCCGATGACGATGGACAGACACGCCGCCGTTCCAAGCAAAGCAAGCGTTGTCATGGCTTTTTCCCAAAACCCAAGCAGGCCCATATAGGCCAGAAACGCTCCGGAATAGATCGCCATTCGCACACCGGCCGTCAGCCAGGTCAGCAATATTATCAGCGACGCAATCACGATCCACGGGGTGCTGACAAAAACCAGTTCCAGCGCGTCCAGCACCAGACGGATGGCATAGGTGATCCCGTCGAACAGCGCCTCGCCGTTCAGAACGGCCCAATTGAAGAATGCCTCGACCCCGTCGATGCTGAGCAACCGGAATTCCGGGTCCGTCGGAAAATCGCTGAGGATCGTGAAACGCCCCGGAAAGCTGTAGTTGATCATGGCGACCGTCACGATCAGAACCATGAACACCGCGCTGAACACGATCTGGGATACAGGCATCCCGGATCGGATCGACCGGTCCGACAGCCATTCGGAAAACCGAGCTTCGAGCGCCCAGTTGGCCATCACCGACTGCGCCGCCTTGGCGATGATCAGGATGACAAGGCCGGTCAGGGCGATGGTTGGGCCTTGCTCTGCCAGCGCCTCGGCCTCGGCGCGAATGCCGCCGATGTTCGCCTCTAGCCCATCCACCGCGCGCTGGAACGCGTCCACCCGGTCCGAGCCCGCCTCGATTGCCGCCGCAAGCTGTTGTTTGCGTAACTCTAAGGTGCCCTCGATAGACGCGATACGGGCCATCGCGTCCGAGGCGAGATCTCCGAACAGGCCACGGGCGATCTGGACAAAGCCTATCGCCTCGATGATCAGAAAGCACAGCGCCCAGGACCACAAGCCGCGCGCACCAAACCAGATCGGCCCGAAGAGGCCCGCGAAAAAGTTGAAGGTCGGCGTAAACCGTGCCGAGGCACCGACCTTGTCGAAATTGGCGATGTAATAGTCGGGATGCGTGCGAACAAAGGTGCGAATGTTCTCTTTGCGCTCTTCCGCATAGGCCAGCGCGGCCTCGCTTTCGGTGTCTTCCAGCGGATTGATATTTTCGTCCCTCATGACACCTCGGTCCCTTCGATAACGGTACGCAGCAGGTCGGCGCGGGTGATGACGCCAACGTCGGCACCCGCGTCGGCCACGACGATGGGATTGTCATCATCAATGGCCAGATTGATCAGATTGCTAAGCGTCTCATCACTGCTGACGCGGTGCAGATCTGCGGGCAGGGGGCCGTTCCGGGACGTCCAGTCTTCAATCGGGCGCATGACGACCTTGGCATGCACCACTTTCAGGCGCGATATCCCGGCGACAAAGTCGGCGACGTAATCATCTTCGGGGTGCATGACGATATCTTCGGCCGTGCCCATCTGCACAACCTTGCCGTCGCGCATGATGGCGATACGATCCCCGATCCGAACGGCTTCGTCCAGATCATGCGTGATGAAAACCGTTGTCTTTTTGAGGATTTTCGACAGTCGGATGAATTCATCCTGCAATTGCCGCCGGATCAGCGGGTCAAGGGCCGAAAACGGTTCGTCCATCAGCAAAACATCCGGATTGGCCGCCAGCGCCCGTGCAAGGCCGACACGTTGCTGCATCCCGCCGGACAGTTCATGGGCGAATTTGGACCCCCAGGCACCCAGCTCGACGATGTCCAGTATCGCCGCCGCCTGACGCATCCGTTCATTCTTGGCGACCTGCCTGATCTCCAGCGGCATCGCCACGTTGTCCAGAACCGAGCGGTGCGGCATCAGCGCGAAGTTCTGGAACACCATGCCGATCTTCTGGTTGCGAAAGTGCTGCAGGTCTTTCGTGCCCAACGCCATCACATCGGTGCCTTCGATCTCGATCTTGCCCGCGGTGGGTTCCAGCAAACGGTTGAAATGGCGCACAAGGGTCGACTTGCCGCTGCCCGACAGGCCCATGATGCAAAAGATTTCACCCCGGTTCACCGACAGGCTGACATCCGCAACACCGACAACGCAGTTATACTCGGCCAGTACCTCGGCCTTGCTCAGGTTGCGCTCGCGAACAGCTTGCAGTGCGGCCTGTGGTTTGGCCCCGAAAATCTTCCAAACATTCGAAATCTCGATGACGGTTTCTGCGTTCATTTTTGCGCCACTGTTTGAAGAGATCAGGTCCGGGACCGGCCGAAACCGGTACCGGCAGTTCAGTTGGGCGGTTACAGCCCCAGCATAGTGTCGACGCGGTCTGAGTTCTCATTGACCCAGTCCTTCGCAACATCAGCCGGTTCGCGACCATTGGCGCTGATTTCAAAGGCCAGACCGCTGACATCATCGGCGGTCAAGGCAAAGTTGGCAAAAAACTCGGCAATGGCGGGCGAGCGGTCCGCCAGCGAGTTCGACCATGCAATCTGAACCTGCTTCAGGGCGTCTTTCGTTGCCACATTGGATTTTTCGTACCAGTCGGCATCGTCGGACGGTTGGATCATCACGTATTTAGCAGGGTCATAGGTGGGTTCCGTCAGCATCTCGACATCAAACATGAACCACACCGCATGCGGTTTGTAGCAATAGAACGCATATCCTTCGCCCTTGGCGATCGAGTCCTTGATGCGTGCGGTCTTGACGCTTTCTTCGGCCCGGATCGGTTCGATGAAGTCCAATAGGCCATAGTCGCGCACCTTGACCTCGTTGACATTTGCCGACGCCCAGCCGGGCGCGCCAATCCACATCTCGCCCTTGCCATTGCCATCACTGTCCATCAGCGCGGCCACATCCGGGCGACCCAGATCTGCGATGTCGGTAATGTTGTTGGCCTGACCGAAATCCTTGGACACGCAGAACCCCTGGTTCCCTTCGTATGGATTTGATGACAGCGTCACTGTGCCTGCCTCATCCACATATTTCTTGGTAAAGCTCTCCTGGTTCGGCAGCCAGACGTCCGGATGAACATCGATGTCACCCTTGCCCTGATCCATCGCCTGAAAGATCGTGGCGTTATTGCCGGGAACATATTCGACCGTCCCGCCAATGCGGGTGGCGACGATCTCGCCCAGCACATAGGCGATGGCCTGAGCACCAGTCCAGGACGGCACGCCGATCTTGACGTCTTCGGCATAAGCGGTCGCCCCAAACGTGGTCAGCAGCGCCGCGCCGATGAGGGTTTTTTTCAGTGACATAGTGATCTCTCCTTGTTGGTCGCTTTTTGTTTTGTTCTTGTTTTTATGGTGTGTAACCGGGCAGTCCGAAGGCATCGGAATACCCAAACAGGGCCGCGCTTCCACCAGTGTGCAGAAACACGACATTGCTCATGCCGTCGAAATAACCCTTGCGGATCTGATCGATCAGCCCGTCGAGGCCCTTGCCTGAATACACCGGATCGAACAGCAGCCCTTCGGTGTGGGCCAACAGCTTGACCGCCCGGATCATCCCGTCGGTCGGCAGCCCATAGCCGGGGCCCACATAATCGCAATTCGCGCGCACTTCTGAGCGGGCGATCTGCGCGTCCAGTTCCAGATGCGCTGCGGTTTTGGTCGCCAGTTCAAACACCATCTGTTCCTGCTTGTCCTGCGGAGCCCGAACGCCAATGCCCAGAAGATGCGTGGTGCTTTTGATTGCCGCCAGCCCGGCCACAAGCCCGGCCTGGGTCCCGGAACTGCCGGTCGCATGAACCAGCGCATCAATCGACAATCCCATTCTGGCGGCCTGTTCGGTCAATTCACGGGCGCAATTGACATAGCCAAGCGCGCCGATGGCGTTCGAGCCCCCTCCGGGAATGATGTAAGGCTTCTTGCCCTCGCTCCGCAGGTGATCGGCCAACCTGTCCATTTCGGAATTCATGTCTGCACCGCCGTCGCGTTTGGACACCGAGGCCCCGTGCAGGCGGTCCAGCAGCACGTTTCCGTTCATGATGTAGTTCTGATCCTCGGACCCGGTGCGATCTTCCAGCAGTATGTGACATTCCAACCCCAGTTTGGCCGCCGCAGCAGCAGTCTGGCGGGCGTGATTGGATTGCGTAGCGCCCTGGGTAATGATCGTGTCCGCGCCCTTTTCAACGGCGTCCGCCATCAAAAATTCAAGCTTCCGGGTCTTGTTTCCGCCGGTCGACAGGCCGGTACAATCGTCCCGTTTGACCCAAAGGCGCGGGCCGCCCAGCACCTCGCTAAGCCTGTCCATCGGTTCCAGAGGTGTCGGAAGATGCCCGAAGGAAATCCGTGGAAACCGGGCCAGACTGATCGACAGCTCCTTGCACAGGCTAAAGGTTAGGTCTGCGGTTTCGCCCGCAGTATTCTCCGAGATTTCTGCCGACTCTGCCATGCTCTGAGGTCCTTACCATTGGGATTTCTCAAAGCGTTTCCTATCAAATCGAAGAAAAACAGTGCTTTTTTGTACGGCTACTCATACTTTTGCTTTGGCTAGGGGTGCGCTTTTTATGGATACACAATGGTTAGAGGACATTCTTGTTCTGCTGGAAGAGGGCAATCTAAGCCGGGCTGCCGCGCGCCGACATATCACCCAGCCCGCGTTTTCCAGGCGTATCCGGTCCTTCGAAGACTGGCTGGGCGTCACCATACTGGACCGCAAAACCAACCGGGTCGAGATCAGCGCCGCGCTGATTTCAAACGAACCCGAGATACGTGCGCTTCTGGTCCAGCTTCGCGAGCTACGCACAAAAATTGCCCATCATGACCCCAAGGCGACCACCGTCAGGATCGCGGCACAACATGCGCAGGTGTTTTCCCGGTTCCCGGACATGGCGCTGAAGGCCCGGTCGCACCTGCCGGGCGTCAGGTTCCGTCTGCATGCCGCTAACCTAAGCGACTGCGTCAGCATGTTCCTGCGCAAGGATGCCAGCATGCTGCTGTGCTACGAGTCCGATCTGGCCGAGCCGTTGGAGTTCGGGTCGGGCGTATTGCGCGGAATATGGGGGCGGGATTATCTGATCCCTGTAGTGGGCGGGGCCCTTCGGTTTGCGGTGAAAGACGTGGGCGACATTTCCGACACTGCGCCGGCAATCGTCTATCCGGACAACAGCTATTTCGGGCAGGTTCTGCGCCGAAAGGAACGCCGGTTCGGGACGGCTGGGTACAGCACCAACCCGATTTGTGAGACGGCGTTTTCGACCGGTATTCTCGAGATGGTCCGCAAGGGCCTTGGGGTCGGTTGGCTGCCCTTCAGCATGGTGCACAGCGAATTGCAAAGCGGCGAGGTGATCTCGCTGGCGAATGCGTTGGGGCGTGAGCCCATGGACATCGCGATCTACGCGGACCGCACGGAATCAGCGGCCGCCGAATTGTTCGGGGTCTGGAGCAACCAGGGGTCGAAGGCGCGACACCGCTGACCGCCAATCAAAGTGCGGAATCCCCCAACTGTCAAAGTCACGGATTTTGTGATATGCACAAACAATAGTTTGATTATTGTTATCCCACTGTCTTTAAGGACATTTTCGATGTTCGAAAGAATTCTGGACTCTCTGCTCGGCAGATTTGCCTCTATTTCTCAAAGATTTAGAGTTTGGCACGCTTGGCCGTTTTTGCCTGCGTTGGCGATTATTCTGGGCCACCGTGTCAACCTGCGGCACAACAACCTGATCGATACCGAAACCGCGCCGTTGGATGGCGAACGGCCCGAGGGTTTCGACATTATCGGATGGCGTACCGCGGACGGGCAGTTTAATGACCTGGCGCAGCCGCGCATGGGGGCGACGGGCACCCGGTTCGGGCGCAATGTCGCGCTCAAGGACACCTATCCGCCCAGCGACGCGGATCTGATGGATCCAAGCCCCAGACTGGTCAGCGAAAAGCTTCTCAAACGGCATGAATTTGTACCCGTTCCACATCTGAACGTGCTGGCGGCTGCCTGGATTCAGTTCATGGTGCATGACTGGCTCAGCCACGGCCCCAACGATCCGGATGCCGAGCCGTTGGACGTGCCGCTACCCGAAGGTGACGACTGGCCGGGCGGCAAGATGACCGTACGGCGCACGATGCCCGACAAACAGGTGACGGATGCTGATGCCAACCGTCCACCTACCTTCCGCAATGTCGAAACCAGCTGGTGGGATGGATCGCAAATCTATGGCTCGACCGAGGAACGTCTGCGTTACGTCCGCACCGCCAAACTGAAGGGCCGGCCCAAATCGGCCGAAATTGCTTTGGACGATGGTCTTTTACCCGTCGACAAAAAGGCCAAGCGTGAAGGTCAGGAACTGGCAGGTGTCAACGGCAACTGGTGGGCCGGGCTGTCGGTGCTGCACACTCTGTTCGCGCGCGAGCATAATTCCATCGTGGCGCGGTTGCGCATCGATCATCCGGATGAAAGCGAAGACTGGCTGTTTCACAAGGCGCGACTGGTGAATTCGGCGCTGATGGCCAAGATCCACACGGTTGAATGGACGCCCGCGCTGATGGACAGCCCCGAAGGCCGCATGGCGATGCGTGGCAACTACTGGGGCCTGATGGGCGAAACCGTGTTCAACGCGGTGGGCCGGGTCTCGGACAGCGAGGTGATGTCGGGCATTCCGGGCTCCCCGCAGGATCATCACGGCAGCCCCTATGCAATGACCGAGGAGTTCGGCTCGGTCTACCGGCTGCACTCTTTGATGCCGGACGCATATGAATTCCGCAGCCATTCCGACAACGCGCATCTGCACAGCGCCGGGCTGACCGAAGTATCAGGGCCGGGCGCGCGCAAGCTCTATGACAATCTGAGTTTCGACGACGTGCTGTATTCTCTGGCGACCGAAAATCCCGGCGCGTTGGTGTTGAACAACTTCCCCGAAACGCTGCGCCGTCTGGACAAGAAGGTTGAGGCGAATGTGTTCCTCGACCTCGCCGCCGTTGATGTCCTGCGTGACCGCGAGCGGGGCGTGCCGCGCTATGCCGATTTCCGGGCCGCCATCGGCGCGACGCGGCCTGAAACCTTTGAAGACATCACCGATGACCCCGATTGGCAGTCCGCTCTGCAAGAGGTCTATGGCACCGTCGAAAAGGTCGATCTGCTGGTCGGGACATTGGCCGAGGCGAAGTCGAAAAACCAGCCGCCGCGCTTTGGCTTTTCGGACACGGCGTTTCGTATTTTCATCCTCATGGCCTCGCGCAGGCTGAAAAGCGACCGCTTCTATACCGATGATTTTCGACCGGAAATCTATACCGAGGCCGGGTTTCGATGGGTGGCCGAAAACGGGTTTGCCGATGTGGTGCGTCGTCATTGCCCTGACCTTGCCGAAGCTCTGGTCGATGCCCGCAACCCGTTTTTCCCCTGGCGGATCGCGGGGGGCTGAGGCATGGCCCGTCACATTCGCATCCCGCTGCTTGCCGATCTGATCCTGACCGATGACGCGGATGAGATCGGACAGCTTGCCGACCACGCCGCGCTGGATCGCGGGTTTCGCCCGCGGGGGCCGCTGATCAACCGGATACTGGCACACCGCGTCAGATCGGCGTTGTCGCTTGGTGGCAATCCGCTGCCCAGCGCGATGATGCGGGACGAGCCAGAGAGGCGTCGGATGTCTCAGGACATCGCCGATAGGTTCGCGCCGGGCAATTGGGATACCGACACGCTTAATCAGATGGTGGGCTATGTAAGGGGCGATCTGAGCAGGCCCGTGGGTGAGCTTGCGCAGCAGATCACAGGGCGAGTGTTCGACCCGACCTATGCGGCAAGCGCCGAAACCTGGGATGCGGCCAAAGCGATCGAGACGCATCTGCAATCGTTTAACCCCATACGGCGCGTCCTTGCCTTTCTGTCCGGCGCATTGCGGGACGCTCAAGGTGTGTTGGGTCAGGCCGCGAAGGGCGACAAGGGCGCTGTCCACGGCACTGGAATCGCGGTGCATAATCTGGCGCTCAGCCTCGAACGGTTGCAAGCGGCATGGGCCGATCAGCGGCTGCGCGCCCACCTTACCCCGGAACAGGCGGCTTTGCGCGTGATTGCCGCGCCGCGCACTGTGATGCGGGCCGGAAAGCGCCATGGCGACACGATCGGCGGGCGCGTGCGGCCAGTCACCTTGGTCGCCATGAACACGCGCAGGGCGGCGGGCGCAGGCATGGATGCCGATCTGGCCTTTCTGGGATCAAGCTGGAGCCGCTGCCCGGCCCAGCACTGGGTCATGGCGTTGCTGGCAGAAATCTGGAAACAGGCGGGAGAAACCGGATGAGCGACGATATCATCTTCACTCCGCTCAAGTTCCGCAACCTTGAGGTCAAGAACCGGGTCTTCCGGTCGAATATCTCGGGCCGCTTCGACGCCGAAAACGGGGCGCTGACGCAGACGCGGATCAACTGGGAATGCAAATTCGCGCGCGGCGGGGTGGGGGCCGTGATCTCATCTTATGTGCCCGTGCGCATGGATGGCCGCATCATCGCCGGGTACGCCACCATTCACACGGATGAGTTCATTCCCCTGTGGCAGAAATTAGGTGAGGCGGTCCGCGCCAACGGATCGAAATACATCCTTCAGCTGTCGCATTCCGGTCGCCAGATGGATTTGCCCGGCATCCACAATCAGCACCGCCCGACCCCAAGCCCCACCAACGCGTACGAAACCCTGCACGGCTTCCCAACCCGCGCCATGAGCACGCATGAAGTGGGCGAAATGGTCGAAGATTTCGCCCAGGCCGCATGGCGCGCGCGTGAGGCCGGGCTGGACGGGATCGAATTGCACGCCGCCAACGGCTATCTGTTCACCCAGTTCCTGAGTTCCGCGATCAACGACCGCACGGACCATTACGGCGGCTCCCTGCGCAACCGCGCGCGGTTCCTGCTTGAGGTGATCGACGCCATTCGCGCCAAGGTTGGGCGCGAGTTCCACTTGCAAGTCAAACTCTCTGCCGTGGACCACAACAACGTCCTGCCGTGGGAAGGCAAGGGCAACACCCTGTCCGACACGGTGCAGGTCGCGCAATGGTGCGAGGCTGCGGGGGTGGATGCCCTACACGTCTCGACCGGCTCGCTGTTTCCGCATCCAATGAACCCACCGGGGGACCTGCCGCTTGAGGTTCTGGCCGTTACTTACGACGCGATGATTGCATCGGGCGTCAACGGGTTCAGAAACTACCTGTTCTTCCGCTTCCCCCTGCTGCGCCCGCTATTCCTGCGGCTTTGGTTCCGGCTGAAAAAAGGCCGCGAGGATGAAGGCATCAGCCTGGAAGAATGCCGCGCCATCAAGCAGGCGGTGACCATTCCTGTGATCAACACCGGCGGCTATCAGAACGCGCGGGTTGTGCGTGATGCCATCACCTCGGGCGGCTGCGACGGGGTGTCCATCGCGCGGGCTCTGGTTGCCAATAATGATCTGGTCAAGCATTGGGCCGCAGGTGAAGATGAGCCGCCAAAGCCCTGCACACGCTGCAATAAATGCCTGTGCAATGCGCCGAAACATCCGATGGGTTGTTATGAGGAGGACAGGTTCGAAAGCCGTGATGCGATGATCGAAGAACTGATGTCGATCTATGAAACCAAGCCGATCCTTCAAATCCCGACCCCTGACAGGGAGGCGGCAGAATGAGGAACCAGCCTGTCACCTTTGTTGAAGAGGCTCTGGTAAAACGCCGCCGCCGACGGTTGCCGCTGACCATTCTTGTGGGCCTGATGGCTTTGGTCGGGTTGCTTGCTTTGGTCGTCGCGCTTTGGTTGCTGTTGGCCTTGCTGCGCGGCGGGCCCGAGCATTTCAAGACTGATGAGCAGCATTTCCTGCACGGCTCTATCGGTTCGGAAACCTCCAGCGGATTGCCGTATGAGGTCTGGCAGGCGCTGCCCTATCTCTTCCCCGAAGCCTTTGAGGGCAAGACGACCTACGAGGCGTTTGGGTTCCTGTATCAGGAGGATGAGAAAGGTCGCACTGACTTGCCAATTGGCATTTCCCGCCGCGATCAGTTGGGCATCACCTTGGTCTGGTTCAACTGCGCCGTCTGTCACGCTGGCACCTATCGTGAAACGGCTGAGGCCGAGGCGGTGATTGTGCCCGGAATGCCCTCGAACAACCTGCAATTTCATGCGTTTATCGAGTTCCTGCTGGACGCCTCGACCAGTCCGAAACTGGCCGCCGAACCGCTGTTCGACGCCATCGAACAAAGCGGCAATGGCCTTGGACCCGTCAAGCGGCTGTTCTGGCGAATTGCAGTTGTCCCCCGCATTCGCGAGGAATTGCTGGCGACCCGCGCCGCTTTGCAACCCCTGCTGGCGCGCCAACCGGATTGGGGCACTGGGCGCGTGGACACGTTCAACCCCTACAAGGTGCTGGAATTCGACATGAACGGGGATGCGCTGACCCCGCAAGAGGTTATTGGCGCATCTGATTTTCCCTCCATCTTTCTGCAAGGCCCGCGCGAAGGCATGCAACTGCACTGGGATGGCAACAACCCCTCGCTGGCCGAACGCAACCTGTCGGCGGCGCTTGGGGCCGGGGTGACAGCGGAAACCGCGGATCATGGCGGGATCGAGCGCGTTGCAGCATGGCTCAGCGATCTGCCGCCGCCTGCGAACCCGATACAGGTGGATGCCGAGGCCGCCGAACGGGGGGGCAACCTTTATGCGACCTTCTGTCTGGAGTGCCACGGGCGTTGGGCCGGGACAGAGTATGAGTTCTCGGGCGACAAGCTGGGAACCGTTCAGCCAATCGCGTCCATTGGGACGGATCGCGCGCGGCTGGATAGCTACACAAACGAGTTCCAGCAGCGTCAGGTAGCAGAACTGTTTGCGGATACGCCCTACGCGTTTCGGCAGTTCCGCAAAACCGACGGCTACGCAAATATGCCGCTGGATGGGCTTTGGGTGCGCGGCCCGTATCTGCATAACGGATCGGTGCCGACGTTGGCGGACTTACTCAGCGCCCCTGAAGATCGCCCCAAAAAATTCCAGCGCAATTCGGATGTGGTCGACCCGGTGAATGGCGGGTTCCTGTCACCCCCGTGCGAGGATGAAGGTGTCTACTGCTTCGACACATCCCAGCCGGGCAATTCCAACGCAGGCCACGTCTACGGCACGCATCTAAGCCCGAACCAAAAAGCCGATTTGCTTGAATACCTGAAAACCTTCTGAACAAGGAGATGAGTAACATGACCGATACGTTATCCATCGGCTGGACCCGCGCCCAGGCCGACAACCGGATCAAATCTCATCGCCGTCTGTTCGGATTTGTGCTGGCGCTTCAGATCGTCATAGGCGGGCTTTTCCTGTTTTGCCCGGCGTTTTCGCTGGGTGTTGTGGGCCTGCCTGCGGGGGCCGAGAACCCCTGGCCCTCGGTCTGGGGGGCGACGCTGATCTTTGTGACCGTCATGCAAATCCCCGGCGCGTTGGACCCGGTGCGTCAGCGTTATCCCAATGTCATTGCCGTGTTGGGGCGGGCTCTGATGGTGGCAACCTTCGTTGCGCATGGGGGGCCGTTCCTGTGGTTCGCTGCCTTTGACGCCGTATTTGGCGTGCTTATTTTCCTTAGTTTTCGCCGATTGGTGATTGCCGAACTGATGACCAGACCGTGACCGTTTTCTTTCCCGACGGTGGGCGATTGGGTAAATCTTGTGTTTGAGTGGTTTCATACCCTGCCGCCTGCCGGTCAGGCGACGGTCGTATCCGCCCTTGTCAGCGCGCTGGTCGCTGTCTTTGTCGCCTTTCTTAGCCCATTTACCGCGCGCCGGTTGGAAGGGGTGAAGGCCGAATTAAATGCCGATCTGGAACAGCTCAAGGCCACGCTGGCTCAGGACGCGGCGCTTAATGACGCGCGAACCTCCTATGAGTTCGATGCGCGCAAAAGGTTGTATGATGTGGTTGAACCTCTGTTCTTCCATCTGTTCGAGGCCGCCGAAGGCGGGTACTACCGAGTCGCCAGCTTGGTACTTACGCAGCGGCAGGGCCATCTGGGCGAAGCAGAAGGAAGCTGGCTGGCAAAAGAGAGTTATTACCTTCGCTCAACGATCTATCATCTCTTCTTGCCGCTTGCTATATTCAAACCGGTACAGAGGTCTACGACTTTCGTCGACTTCGAACTGGATCAAAATATCCGTGCTCGATACTTCTTGTTGAAGATTTCTTACACTGCGTTCCTTGACGATTTCAACCTTGCCCAGCTTGAGCCTTCTTTAACGTATTCTCCAAACGCGCCGGATTGGAAAGACAAAATCCTAGAGAATCCGGCGCGGTACAAGCGGCAGGGACTGGTCCTCGGACAATTGGATCGTTTGATAGACAAAATGATTGTGGATGAGGATGAGTCGCCACGGCCTATCGATTATCGGGAGTTTGAAGATCTTTGCCAGAACGACTCGGATTTCAGGAGTTTGATGGCCGAAGTCGAGGAACTTTTTTGCGATTTTGACTTTTTGAACCGACCTGTTCTGGCAAGAGTCCTGCTGATGCATGCTTACTCTATGCGCCTCTTGCTATACACATATTCGCGGGGATCAAATTGCGCTGATCTGGGTGCCGTGTTGCAAACTTTCCTTTATTCGCGTGAGGAGTCTGGCGTCTTAGACTGGGGATCATCTGACTTTGGTGAAGTTTCATCTTCGGTGGCCAGCTATTTCATAGATCATTTGTCAAGGATATCTCCAGATGAATACGATATAAGTTAATCATGCGCGGGAATGCCCGCTGCGTGTCACTACCCGTTCCTTTAGCGGTCGGATCACTTATGCCTCGTCGGCTGAACCTCAGGGGCTTGGGTCGAACCGATTGAAGGCGCGGGCGGCCAGATAGGCCGAACGGCGCATCACCTGATCCAGCGTCACAGTAGTTTCCCCCGAGCGGGGCGAGATTTCGGCAACGTCAAAGGGCCGGTTTGCAGGATCAAGTACGGCGATAAGGGCAACCCTGTCCTGTGCTGCCTCGCCAGCGGCGCGTGTTAGATCGACCGTGTCGAAATGGGCTATACCGGTCTTGCGGCTGAACAGTGGGTCTTCGGGGTTCGCCCTGCGCAGGAAGCGAAGGTGAAGACCGGGATCTGGTATCGCAAAATCGCGCTGGGCGTTCGTTCCGGTCACGCCCGCAGAAATTGCGTTGCGTAGATTGTCGCTGACCTCAATATCGTCAAGCCCAAGGCCGCGCGCGAAACTCAGGTAGAACAAGTTTACCTGAATATCTGCTGCGGGTAAGGGGGTTACGTGCCGATGATGTACCTGCACAAAAGCGCTGAAGCTATTTGATGCGGTTGCCAGGTTAAGGCTGCGCGCGGCTGCGAAATTGACTTCGTTTGCGTTCAGAAGCACCTCGATCGGCGGGGTGTCGACGAACAGAATATCCGGGCTGTTGTGCGTGACCAGTGGGCGGTTGCTGGGATTGGACGGGTCCGTTCGCGGGGCCCAGGCCGGGTCTGGCAGATCGCCGCGCCCGGTGTCGAACTCAAAGGTCCGGATATAGCTGCGCCCGACCGAGTGCGGGGTGTCTGACACGTCGCGCTCCCAAACGCCCAAAGACACAAGCGCGGCGCGCAGATACCGCCGGTCGCCGGACCGGAACAGAGACAGGTCTTCGACCAGCGTCTGGGGCAAGCCGTCCATGATAGGCCGCCAGGTCCAGCTCGGATGCGCCCCGGACTGGTCGATCTGTCCTTCGAAAACACCAACCCGCGTGCCGACCCAGACCACATCCGGGTTGTCTGGGTCCACAAGCACCGCATGGGCCGAGGCAGGGGTGCCGCTGGTGCCGGTTGCCACGTCCGGCTCGGTTAAATGCAGCCCGGTTGGATACCATCGCCCGTCGCCGTTATACCACCACAGCGTATCGAAGTTCGGATCCGTGATCAGTTCGCCATCCCCGTCGCGGCGCGTCCGACCCGAGGTTGTGACATACAGCGTTGTATCTGTGTGTCTTGCGATGGCAGTCCATGAGGTTCCGGAAAAGTAGGGAAGGTAGTCCAGAAACGGATCAGGCTCATCGCCTTCGGCCTTTTTGTTGCTGGGCCGGTTGCCGCTGATGATGGCGGCCCTGCGTCCGGTCCAGCTGGGGTTGTTTCCCTCGAACGTGAATATCCGAACCGTGCGTTCGCACAGCACCGCGATGCTGGTGCCTTCAAAATCGGGCGGTTCGCCCTCGACCAGTGCATCCAATGCGACGACCTTGTCGCTTAGGGTTTCAAAACGGAGCTGGTCGCGAAAGACGCGGTTCCGCGAATCCCGGCCTGGCTCGGTGGTGCTGCGGGCCGAATGGGGATCGGTGGCAGATGGAAGTGTCACCCAACTCATCCAATCCGTTCTCAGGCGATGCCCGTACCAGTCGTTGGTCATCCAGATCCGGTCGGTCCCTATGAACACCCGTGCTGTGTCGTCTGTTTCCCCCGGCAGGACCAGCGGGTTGGAGTAGAAACTTGCCCGGCCGTTTTCTGCCTTTTCGGAATCCCATTTTCGATTCCATGCATGCCGGACAGCGGGTCCGCGTGGTTGGCGGGCGGGGATGAAATCCCAGTCTGCATTGAAGGTCTGCTTGACCACCATATGCGGTCGCGTTGGGTGATAGGCGCATCCACCCCCGTCGCTGCCATAAATCTGGTCCCAGAAACTGCCGCCAATGCGTTCAATAAACCCATTGTCCTGCAAGCCCGCGATCAGGTGGCCGTCAAGCGTTGGGTGGGATTGTATGTAGCCCGGTTCCAACGTCGGCAGACCGACATTGCGCGACGTCCCCGAGCCGCCCGCCGTGAGTGGCCGGGTAAAGACGCCGCCATCGCATGAAACCCAAAGCGTGTTATTCGCCGGACGCAGGGCGTGAACATCTGCGTGGATGCCACGGCCGGCAAAGGTCGGGTCGGTATCGGCTGTCGTCTGGTTGGCGGCGGTGAACCCGGCGGACAGATCGTTTGCCGCAGCGGTGCCCGTGATTGGCAGACGGAAAATCAGCGCATTGCTGTTCATTCCCTGACCGCCGATAAAGACGACATCGTCGCCCGAACCATTGTCCACAACCGTGATGCACTGGTCATAATGCGATTGGTCACTTTCGATCACATAATCGGTCCCGTCCTGAGTGACCGAGGACGTATAGACACCCACGGGCCAGTCATCGATCGACACCGCTGCGACGGGCGTTCCGGACACTCCGGCAGGGGTGTGTGACAGATCGATCAGCCACCCCTGGCCAAGGCCTCTCTTGTCTGTGACGTTGGATTCTTTCAGCCCGGCAACATAGATGCGCCTTGCTTCATTAGGGGAGGCCGCAAGGCTAAGGCGTGTGCCGGTGTCGTGGTCCGGCAGCGCGATGCGTTGGAACGTGCCGGTCGGCCCTCCGGTCGAAAGCCAGATGCCATCCAGATCCTCGTCAGCGCCCATCAGCGCGACAAACAGGCCCTGATCGGTCCAAAGCAGATCGGTGCAGGCCCCATCGTCATCTTCGGTGAACTCACCATCCGTGAAGTCGACAAATGTCCAGCTTTGGTCTTCGACAAAACGGCCTTGCCGCATGAACAGACCACGGGACGTTGCGGCCAGAAGGGTCGCCTCATCTGCCGGGTCGGGGGTGAGAGGGGTTCCGGGTTCGCGGGCCAGACGATAGATTCCTGCGCCGATAAGCTCCTCGCCGCCTTCGCGTTGCCACGGGTTGACCCCGACCAGCGAAATCGCCTGATCGACCGTTCCATTCAGACGCAGTACCCCGATCCCCGCATGTTTGCCCCCGGGACCGAGTGAGAAATATGGGTTAAGCTCGCCGGTTCCCACATAGACCGCGTCCAAGGCGGGGTCGTCGGCACCTCCGCCGTCTTCTCCCCACTCGACCAGCAATGCGCCGACGGTCAGTACAAGATCGTCCCGGCTTGTGGCCGCGGCCAGGGCCCAACTGCCCAGCGGTGCCCAGCTTTCCCCGGCATCGTCGGTGTACCAGACACCGCCATTGGCCGCCCCGGCATAGGCACGCTGGCCGTTTGGATGCACCTGAATATCGCGAATGCGCCCTGCAACCACTGGGTCGCCGTCCGCCTGACCGTTGCGCAGAATGAAGGGGCCCAGCGGCATCCATTGGCGTTCTTCGTCAAAGGCCCCCTCGATCACTTCGCCCAAGGCTGCAAGGTTGCCCAGATTCCCTCCGATAGCCGTTCCATTGGCGCGCGCTGCGTTGGCCTCGGCCCGGCCAGCGAGGGTTTCGGGCGGTTTCCTCAGATCGCGTGGCCAGTCATAGCGTGCCATCAGGTGCCTCCTTCCTCGCTATCGTCGCTGGCCCCAATCCGTATCCAGCCTTCTTCAACCGAAACCGGGCCGTCCGGCAGGATGGCAGCCTGCGTTGCCGCCAGAATGGGATCATCGCGCCAGGTGATCGGGCTGTTGCGGCGGGTCCACCGCTGGTCTTTGCCAAAGGCCGCAATCTTCGGCAGGCGCACCTTGTCGGGATCGATCAGAACCGGGCCGATCCGCGCTGACGGGGCAATCTTTTCAAGCCCCGGAGCCACCCAATCACGCAGCAATTCCAAAGACTTTCTCGGCAATATCCCGGATGTCGCATGCACCCGCGCGGCGGGGTTCATCAACAACGTCAACTGCACTTTCTGCCCCGAATGGGTAAAGATACGCCCGCCCGGCTCGATGTAGGGCGAGGTCAGCGGCGACGGTTCCGCCAGTGTGGCCGAGCCCAGAATGGCGCGGAAGCCAAACCCCAACCCGGTAGCCGGTGCAGCCTTGCTGACGGACTTTTCGATCAGGCGGAAGCGGCGGAAATCGTCGCCGACGAAATAGCCGTAAAGCCCGTCATAGCCCTTGGCAACTTCACCCAGCGCGATCTCGAAGGCGCGCGCTTTGACCGCTTCGAATACGCCTTCGTCGTCAAGCAGTTGGGACAATCCTTCGGCTGTTTCGCCAAAGGCATCAATCTGCGAAAGGTCGGTTGGGATATCCAGCCACAGCGTTGCTCGCACCACGGCGACCGGGCGTCCGACCAGTCCTGCAATTGTGGCTCCGGCCTGTACCTGCGCCTCGTCCACACCCCACATCGTTGTGTCAACCGCGCGCAGGAAGGCCGACAGCGCGCTTTCGTCTTCTGCGGTCTCAGGGTCCTGTGTCCGCAGCGCGTCCGCGTCGATCATCCCACGCGCGATCCGGCCCAGCACCTGCGCCGCCGGGGGCAGGCCCACCTCGGGGTCGTTAACAGCCGGTCCGGGGCGGCCAACCGCGCCTTCCCAGACCAGACCACCTGCTACGGGGTCCTGCAGAACCTCGCCCAGCGGGTTGCCTTGCGCATCGAACATCTCAAGCGACTCGTCGATGAAATCCGGCAGGATGTAACCGGCGATGGGGCTGATGCCCTGAGACGGGTTCGCCTGGTTCAGGCGGGCTTCGGCAGGTTCATCAGATGTGTCTGCCGGATCGACAAAGCGGAACATGAGCCGACCAGGCAGCGACAAGCGTGGCGGCAGTTCAAGGGCCGGACGATCCTCGGCATCCGTGCTGGACAGCGCATGTGGGCGCACCAACCGCTGCGTGTTGAGGTCCCGGAACCGTCCGAAACAATCGACGATCCGCGCCCGGACAAGGCTCAGGCGGCCACTTGCGATCAGACGGGGAAGCCCAACCGCCCGAATGTTATCGGCGACTGCTTCGGGCACGTCACGCTCTTGCCCGTCGGGTTGGGGTTCGAGGCCAAGCCACAGGTCACCGACCTGATCCAGCGTGACCGACCCCAGATCCGCAAGGTCCAGATAAGTCCTGAGCTGCGCAAGGCGCGCCTCATGCGCCTCGGAAATCTCGCCAACCTCATCCTCGTCGCGCTGGTTTTCGGCGTCCAGATAGTCGGAAATCAGGCTGGTCCACGCATCGTGCAGACCATCGGTAATGGGCGAACGGCCGAGGATGTTAAGGGATTGCCCGCCAACGTCAGAGGCCCCTTCGAATTCAATCCGGCCCAGTTTCCAGCCGTCAAAATCCTGGCCGGTTTCCAGACGCGCCTCCCATTCTAGCCAGACCGGCACCCAGGGTTGGGACCACATGGTTATTCCAACCGGGCTGGGCTCGCGCCCTTCGGCAAGCGAGAACCTAAGCAACTCGTCGCTCAGCGTCGCCCGCGCCATCGGTGTGGTATTCGCGGCCAGTGGCGGCGTGCCGTCATAGCTGCCCTCGGGCGAGAACCGCAGCGCCATTTCGGCCCGCACGCGGGTTTGCACCGCCGGGGCCTCTGCCGGTTCCGAAGTTTGCTCGATGGCTTGCAGCATCCAGGCCAGCATGTAGATGTCGAACAGGAAGCTGTGTTCCAATATCCGGCGGGTCTGGCCCGGCAAGTTGGACAGGTTGGGCAGCGCGGGTACATAATCGCGCGCTTCAAATCGGCGACCGAAGGCGATTGGCAACTCACGCGCCCAGTGGCAGCGCAAACGTCTGTCTTCGGTGAAACGCCAGTCGTCAAACCGGTTCGAGCGTCCAAAGTCGCGCAACCCAACAACCGGAGGCACCGCGCGATGATAGCGGGGCGCGGGGCGGCGAATGCGCCGGACGGTTGGGCCTTCGTCGTCGGGCTGGGTGCGGAACCGCTTGTCGGTTTCCAGCTTTGCCGTGCGGCGCAGTTCGTTCAGATCGGCCTTTTTGGACCCGGATTTGGTGCCAAGCCACATTACGTCCGCCTTTGGCGGCGGCTTTGAGGCAAGCGTGGCGATCTTCGTGCGCACGGGCCGCCCGGCCTTGATGTCGGTCTGCCGCCGCTCGACAATCACGTCCTCATAGACTTCGCGACCACGGAAGGATTCAAACCCGTCCCCGTGTTCAGCTTCGTCCAGCGCGATGATGCCGTCCTGCTCTCCCAACCGGCGAATGGCCCCATTGGCAACGGCGGTCAGCAGGCTTTCGGTGTATTCCCGTTCCTCGCCGTCGGTCAGGCCGAAGCTGTCGGCCACTTGCGCGGCGATCAATCGCTCAAGGGTCGGCCCAAGCGCAATTCCAATGGCAGGCGGGCGGGGGGCCAAATCGCGCCCGACCGGCCCGGTGATCCGAACCCCCATGACCCGTCCATGCAGAACGGTATCGTAGTGCATGGTCACCAGCGACATTGCCACCGCGTCGAAGACAAGCGGTTCGTACCCGCTGGCCAATGCGGCCTGCGCGCTGGACAGTGACAATGCGGTGCGCGTGTCGGTGACCCGCAGGCCACGGGCCGAGACGGCCTCGACCGGTGTGTCGAAACTGTCGGTCACCGTAGATGAGGATGCGCGGAACTGGGTCTGCGCAAAGCCAGCCAAACCGGATTGAACCGGTTGTGAGATTGCACCTTCATACGGGGCCGGGGACGCGGTCCACCCAAGCTCGTCCAGCGTGCGCGAGACGGCAAATGGCCAGAAGCTTTTCGCCAGCGGGTCCGAGGCCCGTTCGGACCACCAGCCAATGATCACATATGAGGCAAGGCGAGTGGTGATCTGGTTTGGGTTCAGGTCCGTCAGCGGGTCGTGGAACCCGAACCGATTGCGGGTCGAGTCATACCCCGCCGTCCAGCTTGGTGAGCCGCCCACGACGCCGTCCAACTCGCCGGGTTCCAACTGATCGCCGTCGCCTGTGTTGTCGCCATCGGGGTAATCTTCCAGATCATAGACCCGGCCCGTCTCTGACGCGACGACCCAGGCGCGCAGATCAACGGTGCGTGTGTTTTCGGGGCCGGTCATCCGCACCACCAGCCAACGGTTCGGCAGTGGACGCAGGGATAGCGGGCTATCCTCGTCGTCCTCAAGATCACCGCGCAACAACCCATCGGGCAGCGCCCAGTGAATGTGAATGCCGGGGTCCCGGGGTTGCGGATCCGAGAAGGGCGGGGCGGGTTCATCCGTATCGCTGGCCGGTCCGCCAAGCTCCATCGGAAGCCTTACATAGTCCTCGTCATGATTGACCGGCACGTAAAGCGCGCGGACATCCACCGGAACGACCAGTGCAGGCGGCGGCGGTGGCGGCGTTGCGAACCGGTCGAGGCGGGACACCGCCGTGTCGCCCAGTTCAACGGCCATCGACCAGCCCGGACGGGCGAGGATGGCTTGCATCAGCTGCGGATCAATCGGGTTGGCCATGGCTCAGCTCTCGTCCAGGCGGTGGCGAAGGATTTCGGCGTAATCGGGCGTGACGGCCAGGTTCGGCGTGAATGCCGCATCCTGAATGACAACGGTCGTGGTGGTCTGCGCAAAGACCTGACGGTAGGGGAAGCGGATCATCTGCATCGCAAACTCGGCCCCGTCGATTTCCGTGCCGGGATTGGGGTCTGTCATACCGGTGCCCTCGGCATCGGCAAAGGCGCGGGCGGTGTTCGACAGATCAAGCACCCCGGCGGACCCGGGGCGAAAGCGGACCGGGATTTGGGCTGCCAGTGCCGACAGGGCGGTGGGGTCGTCGTCATCCGGTTCAACTGCAACGCCATCATCATCCACATATCCGGCGGTCCGCACGTCCCGTGCGGGCACAAAGGCCCGCCAACGCCCGCCGGATTGTTCATCCAGCCGGACGCCAAACTGAAGACCCTGCCGGGGTTCTTCGATATGGATGACATTGGGAATGCCGTCGAACAGCGCCAACAGCACCGACGGGGCCAGCCGTTCGAGCCTCAGCAGCTTGATCCGGTCTGGATGAGACTCCGGCACGATGTCTTCATCATTGTCCACCGGTTCCGCGTCATAGGCGCGGATGTGCATCCCCGGCCAGCCCGCCACGGCGGCCGAGCGCATCAGGAACCCGGTCACGATCCCGGCGGATCCGGTCAGGTTCGGCTCGGACCCGGGTGAGCGGACACGGCGCTCCGCCTCGTCTATTTCTTCCTCGATCTGCGGATACAGCCGTTCCAATTGCGCACGTTCCAGCGAGTTGGCGGTACCGACGCTCAGCGCGCCCTGCACCAGCGCGTCCGTCCAGGCCCTGTCGAGATAGAAGAACCGTATCGATTCGACCGGCAGAAGATCGGAATCCGGCACCAGAGTGTTAAAGGGCACGCCTTCCAGCATGCGCAGCCGCGCCAGAAAGGTCAGCACACTATCCGTCGCCACGGTTTCTCCATCCGGGGCCGCAAGGAACAGGTCGAGGTTCAGGGCCGCGTGCAGTTGTTCATACCCAAGCTTGTCTGACAGCTTCATCTGCGGGTCCTTTCGATACGGTCGGCGAGAAAATCGCCAAGATTGTCAAAGTCCTGGACTTGATCCAGATCGCCTGCCTCAAGCGCGTCGGGACCAACGGCAAACTGTGCAAGCTGCCGCACGCCGGAATCCAGCGTATCGACAAGCCGCGCCGCTATCTCCGCATCCGGCTGAACGGTGGCCCCTGCAACCGTTGGCGATTGCTCCATAAGTTGGGCCAGCGCGCCCTCGTCATCGGGTTGCCGCAGCAAGGCGCCGACGACGGCCCGGTCCAGTTGCAGACCTTCGGCCAGAATGCGGGTGGGGTCGTCGTCCAACTCGGGCACAGGGTTGCCGACGTCGACACGCGGGCGCAGGGCGGCGACGCTGGTTTCGGGGTTGATGCTGACGGTTTGGATCAGGCTGGCCTCAAGCTCTCGGGCAAAGCGGGCTTTCAGCAGCGTGTCGAAGACGTTTGGATTTGGCACAGCAACCGCGGCAAGCCCCAGCTGGTCATTGATCGCGAAATCGATCCCAGCCTTGGCCCGTGCCGCACCAAACCGTTCCGCCCGCCACCGTTTGAGCGCGGCGATGAACGACGGCTGCGACAGGGCCAGAAGACGCCCCGTTTCAAAGGCCACGGCAAGCGAGACATCCTCTTCACCCCCCGGAGTCATCGTTCGCAGATGGTCGCTGACATGTGCCAGTGTTCGACCCGACGTGCCGGGCAAATCGCGTTGCAGCCGAACGGGTGAGAACGGCCCCCGGTACCACGCGCTTTCACCATCGCCGACGCGGGTTCTGTAGGGCAGGGACAGATGCCCGCTTTCCGCCACCTCCAGCGGCAAACGGGATGCCGGGGCGGGGCCAGAGCTGTCGCCGCCGGTGTCCGGCGTACAATCGGCCAGCGGGCGGGCGAACCCGCTGCCGGTGCGGCGACCCAGCAACCCCACATCGAGATTTTTCATCAACTGTTCGAAACTGCCCGCACCGCTGCAGGTGAACCGCCACGAGGTCAAAACCGGAAAGCGCAAGATCTGGTCCTGAAACACCTTGTCGACCGGGATTGAAAACCCGTCAAACACGCCTTGCAGTTTGAAGGTTGTGCTTTGGTTGGAGGACAGGGTTGCAAAGTCTCCGTCCAGTAACGCAGCGCCGGAGATCGGCCCAAGATTGGCCAGGCCACCATTGGTTGTCCCCGCCCGGTCGATCATGGTTCCGTCATGAAACACCACCTCACCCCGACGGATGGCTTCGGCCATCGCGTTGCCGTCCGTGGTGTCGAGATCCCTGATCTCACCATCGATCTGAGGCGTGATCGCCGCCCCGGTCTCGATGGCGTTGTTGACCACCGCAAGTTCGTCGCTGAACACCAGATCGGAGATATCGAAAAACGGTCTGGGCGGCAGCGGGGCGGGCAGGGCACCCAGTTGCCCCTCAAGGTTCACCAGACAGGCGGTATAGGCCTTGGGTCGGCAATTCACCCGATCGAACTGCGGTATCCTGTTGGCAATGACCACCGCAAGGAAGCCGTCATCATCGCCCATCGCGGCCTCGGTGTCGTCTATATTCACCTCTCGCACATGGGTCAGCAGCGGCAGATCTTCGACGGTTGGGAACACGCGCCTGACCACGGATGCGGCAACCGAAAGCCGGGTGGCGGTCGGCACATCCTTGTCACCGGGCAGATCGACCCCTTCGGTCACGCAGTCTTGCCATGGAATGTCATGTTCGATCTGGCCTTCGCCCTCGGCGATGATGACAAGGGCGAGCCATGGCGTACGCTCAGTCACCTCCTGATCGCCGAACATGGTGCCATCCTGCGCCGCCTTTCGATCCCATGGCAGGGTTTTCTTTTTCAGGACGATCTGCGGCAGGCGGGATTCATAGGCGCCTTCGGAATTCGCAGGCGGAAACGTCATAAGCGCTTGATCCGGCGGCAGTTTCAGCCGTGGCGCGGTGACGTTGATATGGGTCTCCAACGGGCGTACCCCGAGGTTCGAGGCCGCATCGCCATCTTCCGTCGCCTCGATGTCCAGATCGCCGCGCAGCCTGTACCGTCCCGCTTCAAGGGCGGGAACGATGCTGTCGTAGAGGAAGAAACGACCACGTGCGACCATTGCTAGAACTCCTGGTATTCGTCCTGCCGCGGCGTGACATCTGCCGGGGGACTCCATTTGAACGTGAGCCGCGCACCCTTGCCGCGCAGTAGACCGACCGAAAGCGAGACGCTTTCGTTCAGTAGGCGGGTAACAAGACGATCTGGCTGCAACTGCGCCGCGATAACCCCATCCAGACGACCGGGGACCAGCCCGGCGACCCGAACCGCAAAGCCTGCGTCGTCCTGCGGTTTCAGCGCGTACACGACCAGGGTTTTGCCATCGAACGGGGCGAGGATGGGCTTGTCGTCCAGCACCTCGGCCCCGCGCACGGAAACTGCGAGGGATTCCAGATCCTCTGCGACAACCTCACCTTCCAGCAACAGGGCGACGGATGTGGCGGGCCGGTCAAAGCGGGTTTCGACCAAGGCAGACTGATCCGTCAGGTACGATGCCCGGAACCAGCCGGTGCCACCAGCCCGTCCGCCGCGCACGCGGCTTGCACCTTCGGCATAGAGGAAGCCGCCCCGACACAGGGCCAGTGACCGCGCGAAATAGGCAACCGACTCGGATTCGGTCCACCCGGCGAATTCCGGGGCGGCGGCCCCGTCGTCACCGGACACGACGGCATAGGCGGCTGTTCCCTTGGGCAGTTTGACCCGCCGCGCGTCACCGGCGCTGTCCGACAGGACGCGCCCGTCCAGACCGATGGCGACAATACGGGCAGGACCGTTCAGCGCGACCACACCGCTTGTTTCAAACCGGGGCGAGCGGGCAGCGCCCGGCAGATCGAAAACAGCGATTTCTCCGGGGGCCAGCCCTGTGGGTTTGATGTTGTCCGTATGCGCCCCCCGTGGCGGTTTCGCGCCAGCCATAAGTGCGGTAGCTGCCAGCCGGTCTCGGGTCGGGCCAGAGGCGCGCGTCGCGCTTGAGGACGCCTGAACACCAGCCGCCAATGTCAGCGGAACGCGCTGTTCAGCGACAACCGTGCGTCCGACCTGCGCACCGGCCGACGCGGCGCGCAGCAGCAGGGCAGGTGCCCGATCCTGACGTGCCGCCAGAACCTCATCCAGCACAGGTGGGCGAACACGTTTCGCACGGCGCGCCCGGTCGGCCGGAACGCGGGTGACACGCGCGGCCAGTGCGCCACCAGCCTCGCCCAGTGACACGTTGGGCAGCGCCAGTTGTCCCCGCAGCCGGGGCGTGCCAAAGCGGATGGGGCGGCGTTCGGGCGGCGTCCGCAGCACTTCGCGCTTGGCACCGGGGGCCGCGTCACTGACGATGCGTTCGGTCAGCAGACCAACCCGCATCGGTGTCCGGCGGCTGCGGTCAAAGGCACGGGCACCGGTTGCGCCGACGCGAAGGCGTTGATCCTGCTGGAACTCCGCTGACAACTGCGCCATCTGAAGGTCGTTGATTGAACTCAGCAAAGTGCGATGTTCGGTGGCCAGTATCGCCACCGCGACGAAGAACTGCCCCACATCGCGCAATGGCAGAGGTTTGCGCAGATCGGATTCGACCTGATTGAACGCCACACCGCCGGTTGAGGCATCCGGGCGGCGGTTGAAGAACTCGGGCACAAAACGCAGGTCCACGCCTTCGGTCGCGCCGATCACCTTGCCTTTTGGCACTTTCTTGTCATCCAACCCCTGTGGCGGTCCCCAGACACCGACCGGGAATGCGCCGGTGTTGCGGGTGGTCATCTTGATCTTGTCCAGATCATCCAGCCGTTCGTCATTCGGGCGGTCAAGGCGGCGCAGTTGCAGCGACAAAGTGATTTCGGAAACGATCAGGTTGACCGGGGCCACCCCCAGCGTGGACGTGGGATCACGCTCGATCGGAGCGCGCCCCGGCCGAATGATGCGGGTCAGCGGAATGGTACTGGTCAGCGATAGCTCAAACTCGCTCATGACGTCGAACGGATTGGCCTCGGACCCGTCGGCGGTACCGGGCGGTTCGCCGTCATTGCTGGCGGGCGGCAGTGCACCGCGCCCGGCGATGCCGGACAGTGCCTCGGCCAGATTGCCATTTGCCAGTTCCAGATACTTGGCCGAGAAGTCCACCCACGAGATGTACTGGATCGGCGGATCGCCCTGTTTGCCGAATTTGACCGTGACGTCGATGGGCCCGATCTTGATCCGTGCCTTGCCATGGAACTCCGGCCCGGCGACCTGAATTTCAGCGCTGAGCGTGAAGGACAGTTTGATCGTTCCGAACCACGTCTTGATCCGGATACCCGCCGAAATCCGTGCATAGGCGTCGGCCTCGTAGCGGAAGGGATCGAAGTAGACGATGGCGTTGCCGCCCCAGCCCAGAGACGCGAACACCGGCCCGAACTTGGCGGACGCTTCGAACAATCCGCCGCCCATGATCGCCTCGGAGGTCAGAGCAAAGTAGTTCTCGGCCTTGATGACGATGTTCGAGGAAACCGACCAGTTATACCCAAGCCGAGGAACAACCGGATAGCCTTCGGCGTCAAAATTCGGGTGATACCCGCCCAGCGTCAGGACAAACTGCCCCCGGTTCGGCCCCTTGAACCAACTGACATAGGCAAAGCCGCCGGTCAGGCGCGCGCTGGGGTGCAGCAGCCAGGAATTGTCGGTCAGCTGCGCCTGAATCCAGATAACACCCTCTTCGGTCGAGAACCGCGCCAGCAGGCCGAGCTCGATAGAAACAAGCGCGAATTGCGGTCTGGGAAGGGCCATCCGGGCCAGGCCAAAGATCGACAACTCGAACCCGTTGCCGAATTCGACGGCCACAACGGCGATCCCGTCGACCAGCGCAAAAGAGGTAAAGCTGATCCCCGCAGCGAACCAGAACTTGCCGCGAATGGCGGGGAAGGTGTTGCGCACTTCCTCAAGGTAGGCAATGACGTCCGTGGGTAGGTCTGCCGCAGGGTCAAGTGCCTGAATCAGAACGAAATCTCCGAAATCGCCCAGATCCGTGGGTGGGACCAGATCGCGGTTGATGCCAAAGCCGCCGCCAATCCCGGTCAGGAAGAAGGCCGGGGCCCCGCCGATTGGACCAAGGAAAGACCCGACCGCGAAGAAGGCGGTATACCGCCCCTGATCGTCCGAGGTGGAGGCGTAGCCGCCATAGATCGACAGGCCGTAAACCGCGAACCGTGCAGCGATCATGCCGACATATTCGATATCCGGCGTTTCACCGAATTTGCGCAATCCACCGGCAAGGCTGATCCCGGACAGATCGGCTGAGATACCCAGCCCGGCCAGATCGACGCCCCAGGATGCGCTGTCCAGCAGGCCACCCCGATCCGTTCTGTAAATCAGTTCCAGATCATCAACACTGGCCGCCAGCCCCGCAATCGTGACCGAACCATCAAACAGCAGCGAAATGGATTGCAGTCCCTCGGTCTCATCCGATTGCGCACCCAGACCGATCTGATCGACATAAAGCGGGCCAAAGCCTTTGCGGATCGGCAGCCACCACGGCCCCGATCCTTCGCCTGCGCGGAACCCGAACCGGAAACCGCCGCCGGACAAGGTTTGGACCGACAGCGCCGGGCTGAACGCAGGGGCAAGAGCAGCGTCGCCGTCATTGGTTTCGCTCAGCAGGCCAGAGGCCACCGCGTTGTCGCCGGACCCGCCGCCGACGGCCGCGCCCACTTCGGCAAGTTCGACCTGAGCACCGCCCAGAACCTCGCCAGTCTCAACGCGTGCAAAGGCGTGTATCGCAATTGATCCCAGCGCGATGGGGGATTTCACAAGCGGAGCGTTGCTGCGCCCGATCCTGATCCCGATGCCGTTGACGGCCAGCGTCGGGGCGAAATCCAGTCCACCGCTTGTGCTGAGCAATCCGATCTGAAGGCCGGGATCCACATCCCCGTTGATCCAGCGGCTGTCATTCTCCAGCCAGATCGCAATGTCCCCGCCGACAATCTCGAACCTGTTGGCGATGCCAAGTGACAGGCCGATGGAGTTTCCGACGCGGGCAATGCCGATATCCACCTCGCCACCGACGCGCACGCTGGGCCCGGCATCGGCGATGTTTTCGATGAGTGTCAGCAGCCGGTCCAGCTTGGTCAGCAGCAGCGCTTCGATGTCTTCGCCGTCACCCGGCAGAACGCGGAAGAAGTCCGCGTCCAACGCACCGCCGGGCGTCAGGATAACACCGCCCAAAATGCCGCGCACATCGCTTGATCCGACAGGCAGATCGAGCAACGCGTCAACCTCTTCAAGGCCAAGGACAAACCCACCGACAAGTTCCACCGCCAGATGCATCAGCGCGGCGGCGATTTCGGCCGGGGTGTCCGCGCCCACGCCCAGTCGGAATTGTTGCGTCTGGAAGTCGTAGGTCAGACGCAGCACCTGATTTGCAGCCGGATCGAAGGACAGGCCTGTGCTGATCTCGGGGGTCGCGACGCTGCTTCCGACGTCCATTTCAACAATCGGGCGCAGGACAAATCCATCGGCGACCGGAATTGCGGCGGGGCCTATGGTGGTATTCAGACGGGCCAGACCGCCAGCATCGACGCGGACAAGCACGTCGATGTCTTCTACGAAAGGAATGGCCGTCAGGTCGGCGGCAAACTCGACCGCCAAAGGTGCCGTGAACAGTTCCACCGATACCGATGAACCGGGTGTGCCTGCATTGGCGACGGTCACGCGCAGCCCGCTTGCTGTGCCAGCAACCGAAACCCCGGTTGGCAGAACCGGACCCAGTTGTGCCAACCCGCTGGACAAAAGCGTCGGCCATCGGGCGGCCAGACTGCCTTGCGGATCAGCGGCCCAGTCAGCCAGCTCACCCGCGTCAAAGCTGCCCGCGACGCGCAGCGCGAGGGCGTCGCCAATATCGGCCACCACATCCCCGACATCGGTGCCGGTATCCACAATGGCGTCCAAAGCCTGCGGCAATGCCGCGACCAGGGCCGTTGTCAGCAGGCTGGTCAGGTCGGGTGGGCCGGGATAAATTTCGATGTCGGCACCGGTATCGGGTCGCAGCAGCAAGCGCACAACGTCGCCAGAGACCGACAGGTGGACCGCGCGTGTACCGGGGGTTCCGCCTGGCAAACCGGCAAAGAACGATACCTCTGGCCGCGTCTGCCCGCCTGAGGTTGGAAAGCGCAGACCAAAGGCTCCGCCAAAGGCAATGTCGCCGTCGGGAAGGAAGGCGCTGGGATCGATCTGGAATTCCAGCACCAGGCCGCCGGCGTCTCGTGCAACCAGATCGACGCCCTGCGACAGCGTCCAGATGCCGGATCCGCCGCCCACGCCAATCAATGGCCGCAGCGCATCCATGACGGCAATTACCCGCGCCGCGCGTACGCCACCACCCGGGCCGCCCAGCACATCCGCCTGGCTAAGCCAAACGCCGGGATTGGTGAACAGGATCGGAGGCACCCGAACCGGCTCGGTGTTCAGGCCAAAGGCTGCAAGCCCTGCATCCACAATAGGCGTCACGGCGGGATCGAAACTGCGCAAGCCTTCCAGCAGCCGGGAAAGCGCAAGTGCGGACAGGATCGGAGGCACAGCCCGCAGATGGGTCACGAAGTTCGGATCGGGCCACAACGGCATTGATGCGGGAATGTCAGGTAGCCCGCCGGGCAGGGTGACCTGCGCCGAGAAGGGCGCGAAGCCCACCTGTAGGCCAAGGCCATCGGGAACCCCAAACTCCAACGCACCTGACAAAAGGCCGGACGCGCCAAGGCTGGCCTCAAGCGACCACTGACCAAAGATCAGGTCATCGGCGCTGCCGCTGAGCGAGACGTTTAGCCGGTTCTGAGCGCTGTCGAATGAAATTCCGCTGCCGGTGCCTGCCACGAAGGACTGCACCAACGCCAACAGGTCCGCGCCAAGGCTGGGGTCGCCCAACGCGACCTGAAGCTGCGCGGTTGGGTCGTCGATCCAATGCGACAGGGACAGCGGATCAAAGGCATCGTCTGCGCCAAGAATGCCGGTCGCTCGTAGCAGGTCGAGCAGTTCGGCCATGCCTGCCGCAGGTGTGATCGAGGCTTCGGCAACGATTTCAGCCAGCAACTCGCGTATGCCGGGGGCTGTCGGGGCCGCGCTGGCGAGGCCCGGATCGCTGAGGCTGTCGGGGGTGATCGCCAGCCGGGCGTGGCTTTCGCCCAGTATCCGAACACCGTGGAAGATAAGTTCTATGCCATCCGTTTCGGGCTCGGATGTGCCGCCCGTACCGACGCAGGCCGATACTTCGATGGACCGAAGCGCGAGGGGGGCAACGGCATCGTCGCTGTCCGGACCGCCGATCAACCAGCCATTTCCTCGGGTGATCCGGCCCGAAACCACAACCTTGCTGGCAAGGCGGGCGGTGATTAGCGGCACCGAGAGGCCATCGCGGTCAAGACCGGTCGACAACAGCTCGGCCATGGCACGACCTTCGAAGCCGATGGTGCCGTTTGCCGGGGCTTCACCAACGGGCAGGTAGACGCCAAGCCCTGCCGCCTCGATACGTTTGGCGCTGGATCGTGCGGCACGGCTCACCGCGTAAGTGCTGAGCCCGGCGGCCGTGACGGCCGTCATCGCGCGCTGGATCACATCGCGCTGGATCACGCCGTGCAAAAGATGGATTTCAAGGCCCGCACGCACCGCGCCGGTCCAACCGGCGGGCGGCGCGAGTTCGGACAGGGGGCGGCCATTGCGCCGTTGACCGATCAATTGTCGGCCCAGTGCCAGATCAGGATCGTCAGGCTCTGCCGGATCGATGGGGGGCAACAGCTCGTCCAAACGGCTCAGCGCCTCGGATGCTTCGGACGAAAGGGGATCGATACTCGCCCCCGCAAGACCGGCAATCAGCAACCGGTCCGGCCCAGCCGCCATACCGTTCAGCGCAAGCCACGCCGCGTGACCCGCCGCCCGGTCCGCCAAGACGGCGGCATCGGCAATATTCGATGCCGGTGCCAGAGCATTTGCAAGGCGCGCGGCTTGCCCGGCTGCCCCGCCTTCCGGTGTGTCCGGGCGCGGAGCCAGCAATATCGTCCAGGTGCCGCTGGCATCCGCCGGAACCTGCGGAAAGGCCGTTGGTTCGCGGTCGCTGATGCGCAGATCGATGCGCCGAGCAGCCGTTGTATCCGCAGGTGGCGGGGCATTCTCGGACAGCGTTCTGACGACGAAGAGAACGGGCGGTGCGGCACCCAGATAGGGCTCGGCATCGGCAAGCGAGATCAGGCTGTCCGCGTCCGCGTTTTCAATGATGTGCAGAACCGTCCCGGTGGGGGCGTTGGCCGGCGGCCGCACCATGCCATCACTTAGGGTCCATTCGGTCGTCAGGGCGTCCAGCCCGACCTGAAATTCTGCGGTGCCAAACCCGTTCAGCGCGGCGGGAAATTCACTTTGCAAGGCCAAAGCCAGCGCGCCTGCCTCAAGCCCTGTGTTACCCGGACGCCATCTGCGCAGGGGCAGGGAATCAAACCGGTCCGGCGCAGGTTCCGAGCGTTCGGGCATCCGCCATGCGGCCAGGCCGGGGCCGTTTTCAATTCCGGGCAGCTCAATGCGCCACGGATCCCCAAGCGTTCCGGCACCGGACACGCGCCCGCTGGGTGTTTCCAGTGTGGCGGCGAAAACCTCCAATCTGGGGGCGATGCGCGAAATCGGGTCGGACAGCAACTTGCCCAGCCAGTCCCGCAGCGCGTCAGCGGGTTCCGAGACAAGGGCGGCAAGCTGCAGGCGGTTGGGATCGGGTTCGCCGAAAACCCGCCGTTCGCGACGCCAGCCGAGGCAGTCGATAATGGCCAGCAGGAATGCGTTTCCGCTGCGCTCTGCCAGCAGGCCAAGCAGCCGTTCGATGCCATCCCATTGCTCGGGCGTGATCAGATCGACGTCGATGTCGCTGGTCAGATCGGGCAGGTCCAGCGGGATCTCGATTCCTTCGACTGAAATCGTGGGGTTGGGTGCGTCAAACCTGAATGAAAGCCCCGGCTGAGCGGCCCATGATGCCACAAAGCCAAGGTGATCGACCTCGGCCGACAGCCCGCCAGCCCCGGTTTGCATCCGGCCACCACCGCGCGGACGCCCGGTCGCGGCAATATCGATAGACGGCACAAAGGCCGTCGCGCCCGAGGACAGGTTGATCGACACCAAAGCCAGACGCCCGCGCATCTCGAGCACGGTGCAGCGGTCGCCCAGATCGTCCACTCGCGTCATCCAGCCCAGACCAAGCGCCAGCGCACCGGTGTCTGTCCGCCAGATGGCCACATAGATGCCGGGCCGGATCGACAGCCGCCATGGATCGACCTCGGTGCCCGTGCCGGTGACGTCGGCCGCTCCGGTCAACAGCGTCCGCAGGCTTTGCAGCACCGCCGTGACGTCGCTTGTGTGGTCTTCCAGGATTGTCAGCCAGTGGTCGCGCAGGCGGGCGATTGGATCGCCCAGGAAGGTGATCGGATCCAGCGTCGGGAACCCGGCCCCTGCGCCAGTGGGGGCCCGCCAGCCCAATGCAACGCCGATGAGTTCCGCGCCGGGGCCAAGATTGGACAACAGCTCGGTCAGGATGTCGGTCACGGCCTGTGCTGCCGCCGCCGCCAAAGCATCCGGGTTGGTCAGATCCAAGCGGGGGTGCGTGGTTTGGGAAATCACGGCGTTTTCGACCGCGACCACAACATCGGGACGCCGGTCTTCGTTCAGCGTCAGGCCAAGAATCAGGCGTTCAATCGATACGTCGGGCATGGCCAGACCCGACAGATCGAAGCGCAGCGATGCTTCAAGCGCGGGCACGGCGATCGCGTCTGCGGTGCCCAGATCCAATTGCAGGATGTCGGCGGCAAAACGCGCCTCGGCGGTGCCGCTGGTCAAGCCGAAGGCGAGTGAGACCGTGACCTTGGGCCGCGCCGTGGCTCCGGGCTCGGCCATGAAGCCGATGCGAACGGTTCCGCCGCCCAGCGGAAGGTCAATGCCGGTTTGGTCCGCCGCGGCCCCGGACCCCAGAATATCGGCCAAAGCCTCAAGCCAGCGGGCGCGCGATGGCGCATTGCCCAGGACGTCAGCGATCCAGTCCGCAACCGCGTCCAGACCCCGGTCCAGCAAATCCGAGGCCGGAAAAGCCGGGATCTCGGGCGCGCCGCCAAGGCCCAGTGCCGTTGCAAGGGCGCGAACCTCGTCCCCTCCGCCGCCTCGCAGTTGCGCTTCGAGAAGCGACAGGATCAGCTCCGTGGCCGTATCCTGCAACGCGTCGGGATCGGTAAGCGACAGAACCAGATCCCGCGGGGCCTGTTCGCCGGGCAGTTGCAGACCACCCAAGGACAGGGCCACATCCGGCGCGCCATCACCCGCCGCTGTTGGCAAGGCGATCCGGACACCAACACGTGCCAGCCCGGCCTCGCCCGGTTGTGGTGGCGGCCCGACAGTAATCTCGGACGACAGCGCAATATGGCCGCCTTCCTGACCGGCCAGAAACGCGTCGGCAGGGGCAGGTCCGTTGGTTTTGGCCGCGCGAAACAGCGGGAACATCAGCGATGACGTGCTGTCCGCCAGCGCGCCGCCGGTGATCATGCGGACGCCAAGGAACAGGTTGACCTGACCCGCCGGCTGGTCATCGACGACTACGAAAAACGCTACATCCAATCCGGCCTGAACCTGTTCCGAGAACAGCTCGATCCATTGCCGCCCATCTGCGTCCGTCTCAATCTCGCCTTCGCGAACCGTTGCGACAAATTCCAGCAGGGCGGCGCGCTGATCATCGTCGGCAAGGATGCTGGCCAGATAATCCTCGGGCCCGGTGATCCAGTCGGCGTTGAACTCACCTTCGGCGTTCGACAGACCCAACGCCTGAAGCAGAGAGGACAGTTCGCCAAAATCACCGGGTGAGAACGCGTTCACGGCTTATCCCTCCGATAACGGAATGCGGCTTGCGACTGCACGACCAAGGCACCATCCCGAACTGCCAAACCTTGCGCGATAAGCCGGTCATTAAAGACGTCTCGACCCGACGCGCCCGCGATGTTGTCAGCGACCTCCAGCAAGGCCTTGTAGGCAAAGGCGATCAGCGCCTCGCCCCAGATTTCGGCGATCAGGGGATCGCCCAAAGGGCGGTCGGGTGCCGCCGCAATCAGCCCTGTCACGCGCTTTTCGCTGCCCACGGCGAAGGGCACGACCATCTTGGCGCTGCCCGCATCGGTTTCGACAGGCACCGTGACCCGCACGATGCCATCGTCCAGTTCGGTTTCGACCTTGTCGGGATAGACCAACAACTCATTTGTACCGTCATCCCAGATCACAGGCTCCGAAGCCGTATCCGGGTCGGGTTCAGATGTCGGATCGGCAAAGTTCTGTGCCGCAGCCAGCCGAACCAGATTTCCCAGCGCAGGCGCGGCCAGTGGCAGCGTGGCTCCGGGGCGGCCGACCTTTAGTGGCCGATTTGGCAGCAGGTTGGGCGAGGTGTCGCGGATATTGGCCAGCGCGCCGTCAATTACGGAACTTAGTCCCTGCCTACGGGTTTCTGGCCGGTAAAGCTCGGCCTCGACGAACTTGTCCAGAACGCCGACATCGATCTTCAGGTCTCCGGTGGGAATATCAACCTTTCCGCCGCCGGGTGGACGGATATCGTCTATGTCGAGAATGAAATCGCCGATGGTGCGGCCATCACCCAAATCGATCTGGGCGATTTGATCGGTTGCGTTCCTCAGGCGATCACGGTCCAGATCGGACAGCACGGTATCCCCCAAAGCGCGCCCGATGGCCCGCTGCAAACGCGCTGACTGAACGGCGCTTACATCGCTTTGCTTTTCTTCATCGGTGTCATTGTCCACATCATCGCGCGACAGGATCAGATCGCCCAGATTTCGACCGCCCAACTCTACGCGTTCCAGATCTTGCAGCGCGTTGGTGACACGTTTGCGGATCTGGTCGGGAACCGACCGTTCGGTGACAAGCCGTTCGATGCGGCGGCGCAGCCCGCCCGAGCGGCCATTGTCATTGTCGTCGTCGAACGGGTCCCTGCCGGACCCCCTTGGCGGTCTCATGGCCGTACCTTCAAGGCGCAGCGATCACGCACGTGAGAGCGATGCACCGGAATTGAGTTCGCAAAAATCCCGCAAAGCGGGGCGAACCGGATTTATCTTTTGAGTTTTCTCAGGAGGGGAACGACGATGAGGCCGAGCACAAACCAAAGTGCGAGAAAACCAAGAAGCTCCAGACCGAAGCTTCCCCATTTGAAGAACACCTGCGCGATAACCAGGGACACTGAGAACGGTATTAATTCCTGCTCGAGAACGGTGCGCAGGCCGTTGGCATTGAAAAGAGAAAACATGAAATGACTGCCCCAAATTTGAATTCAGGATGCCTTGATTTTTACATCGAAGTTGACGTTGGGTCAATGATTCCGGGTGGCGGGAAACAGCCGATGGCGGCGAAACAGGTCCGTCGTTTGCGTCGCTGACCGAGAAGCATTCAACCCACCAGTTTCACGCCGTACGCCCTGTGGGCCGACGTCAAAACGCGATGAAAAAAGTCCAAGTGGCCCCGGTCCGAGGCCACTTGGAAACGTCTTATTCGAAGTTATACGGTGCACCCGCCTGATTGATCACACTGTTGTATTCGCGGAAGATTCCCACGATCTTCTCGTGAACTTCGCCTTCCTGTGCGATCTCATCCCAAAACTCTTTGGCGGCGTTTTCGACCTCGGCCCATTCAGAGGCTGGTACTGACCGCAGTTCCAGCTTGTCGCCGTTGGCCCGCAGCGCGGCCTCGCCACCCCAATACCATTGGTTGCGGTAGGTGTGGCCCGCTTCGATGCCCGCCATCACGATGGATTTGAGGTGGTCGGGAAGCTCGTTCCAGCGTTCCTGGTTGGCAAACCACGATCCGATCCACGCGCCCGAGATGTTGTTGGTCAGGAAGTAATCGGTCACATCGGCCCAACCCACGGTGTAATCCTCGGTGATGCCGGACCAGGCCATGCCGTCCAACTCGCCGGTCTGAACCGCCACCTCGGCATCTTCGTAAGGAATGTTCACCGGCACGACGCCGAACTTGGCCAGGAAGCGGCCAGCGGTCGGGAAGGTGTAAAGCTTCAGCCCATCCAGATCAGCAACCGAGGTGATTTCCTTTTTAGTGTTGAAGTTGCACGGGTCCTGACCGGCGGCAGACAGCCACTGCACCCCAACCTTGGCGTATTCGTCGCGCCAGATATCCGCCAGACCGTATTGGTTGAACAATACCGGCACGTCGAGAATGTGCTTGGTGGCAAAGGGGAAGTACCCGCCGAACACGCGCAGCGGCGTGGGTGACGCCATCGAGTCATCGTCCGAATGCACCCCGTCAATCGTGCCGCGTTGCAGGGCCTGGAACAGCTCACCCGTGGGGACGATCTGATCTGCGAAGAACAGCTCGATCTCCAGCTCGCCATTGGCGTTGGCGTTGATGTAGTCGATTGCAGGCTTGGTCACATGCTCGCCCAACGCGCCCCCGGCATAGGTCTGAAACCGCCACTTGATCGGGGCCTGCGCCTTGACGATGGCCGGTGCGGCAAGCGTTGCGGGCCCGGCCAGGGCGGCGGTCCGTAAAAATCTGCGTCTTGTAGTCATGGTCGTCCTCTCCTGTGCTTTTCATTGAACTTGATCCGGTTGACCCGGTTTCTCGTTCTTTACGTGCTCAGTTTCCGTAGACGATGCCCGGAAGCCACAATGCGATCTCTGGGACGGCCATCACCAATCCCAAAGCCAAGGCCATCACCGCGACAAACGGTATGATGGACCTGTAAATATCTCCAATCGTTACCTCTGGCGGGGCCATGGCCCGCATGAGGAACAGGTTGTACCCAAAAGGCGGGGTCATATAGGCGATCTGACAGGTGATGGTATAAAGGACCCCGTACCAGATCAGATCGAACCCCAGCGCGCCGACCAACGGCACGTATAGCGGGGCGACGATGACCAGCATGGCTGTGTCATCCAGAAACGTGCCCATCACCAGAAAGCTAAGCTGCATCAGGATCAGGATGATCCAGGGGTTCAGACCCAGCTGCACGGTGAACAGGTTCTCAATCGCCTTGACCGCACCCAAGCCGTCAAACACCGCGCCAAAAGCAAGCGCCGCCAGGATAATCCACATGAACATGCAGGTGATCCCAAGCGTCTGCTTGATCGAGGTTTCAAAGACTTGCCACGTCATGCGGCGTTTCAGAACCGCAGCCAAGAATGCAGCGATTGCCCCTAGGGCCGAGCTTTCGACCAGCGAAGTCCAGCCGTTCACAAAAGGCACCATCATCACCGCAAAGATGCCTATGGGCAGCAGACCGGCCCCCAAGAGGCGCAGTTTCTCGCCCCATGTGACTTGCGCACGTTCTTCTGCGCTCATCACTGGGCCGAGTGAGGGGTTCAGATGGCAGCGGATCGCAATGTAGATGATGAAGAGGGTCGCCATCATCAAACCGGGAACGACGCCTGCCAGCCAAAGTTGCCCCACCGGTTGCCGTGCGATCATGGCATAAAGAACCAGCACGACCGATGGTGGCACAAGAATACCCAGAGATGACCCGGCCTGTATGACCCCCGTCACCATGCGTTTGTCATAGTTTCGGCGCAGCAACTCGGGCAGGGCGATGGTCGCCCCGATCGCCATACCTGCCACCGACAACCCATTCATGGCCGAGATCAGAACCATCAGGCCAATCGTGCCGATGGCCAGCCCGCCGGACAGGCCGCCCATCCAGACATGGAACATGCGGTAGAGGTCATCGGCGATCCGGGATTCGGACAGGATGTAGCCCATGAAGATGAACATCGGCAGCGTCAGCAGGGGATACCAGCGCATCACCTTGATCGCGGCCGCAAAGCCCAGATCATATCCGCCCCGGTCGCCCCACAGGAAAAACGCGGCGATCACCGCGACGAACCCGATGGCGCCAAAGACCCGCTGGCCGGTCAGCAGCATCAGCATCATGGTCGAGAACATGAGCGCGGCGATCAGTTCGTAACTCACCCGCGGTGTCCTCCTTCAAGGTCCTCGGGGGCCATGTGCACGGGCTCGTCATCCTTTGGGCCCATGTCATGGCCTTTTAGCCGCAAGATGTCTTTGAACAGTTCCGAGATCGCCTGAAGCAGCATCAGAAAGATGCCAATCACCATGATGGTCTTGATGGGCCAGATATAAGGGCGCCACGCGGACGAGGACCGCTCGCCTCCGTATTGGAACGAGTACATCAGACTGTCCCAGCCGCCCCACAGCAGAAAGGCCAGGTAGACGATCAGAAACAGCACCGTCATCACATCGATCCGACTTTTGCGCCGGTCCGACCACTCTCCGTACAGCAGGTCCATGCGGACATTCGCGCCCATCTGCATCGCGTATGGCCCGCCAAGGATGTAATAGGCCACCATCGCGAACTGCGCCATTTCAAGCGTCCACAGCGACGGGACAAAGAAGGTTTTGGACACGGACGAATACAGCAGGATCGCCATCATGACGAAGATGCCATACATGATGATCCGACCAAGCATACGGTTGGCGCGGTCCACTTGCCGGACATAAGCCTTCATCACACCCGTCACGAAGCCGCCTTTGCAAGTTCTGAGTTGTCAGGCAAATGGGACACGCGTTCCTCGGGGCAGGTTCGACCTAACAGCCCGCATGCGCATGAAAAAACGCCGTTAATGTCGCGCATGATCAGCTTTGCCCCCAATTCTCTCCGTCTTTATCAGAGCGGCATGTTGGTAAGCTGTCAAGTTGACACTAGCGCATCAACAGATGCGGCACCTTTTCGGGACCGAGTTTGAGGACAGAAGACGTATGCACCTTGACGTACTTCTAAAAAAGTCGCCGTACCGCGCCGGACTTTTTCTATCCCGCGACATCGCAATGTCGCGGGTTTGGTATACTCGGGGCAGCAAGCCGATTTAGCCGTAGCCTATGCTACGTGCTTTGAACGAAAACTGGGCCCTGTTCCTTGGCATGCTGATGCTGATGGTCGCAAACGGTCTTTTGGCGACATTGCTGACCATTCGGGGGGCCAGCCTGGGGTTCAGCGATTTCACGATCTCGATCATGCAGGCCAGCTATCCGCTTGGCGCGCTGGCGGGCACGGCGCTGGCCCCAAGGCTGGTCGAAAACGTGGGACACATCCGGGCGTTTTCCGCGCTTGCGTCGCTGGTCTCAATCGCTGCGATTGTTCACCTTCTGACCAGCGATGCGGTCAGTTGGAGTGTGATGCGCTTTCTGGGCGGGTTCTGCTATCCCGGTCTTTACGTGATCACCGAAAGCTGGCTGAACGCAAAGTCCGACAACAGCATACGCGCGCAAGTCCTGTCGCTGTATTTCATCATTCAGCTTGCTGGACCCGCGTTGGGAACGGCGCTGGTCGGATTTCCCGACCCGACCGGGAACCTGCTGTTCGGAGTCGTCTCGATCCTGATCTCACTGTCAATCGTGCCGCTTTTGTTGTCCGGCAACAAAGCGCCGGATTACACCGCGCCCGAGCGTATGCCTGTGACCCGGCTTTACAAGGTCTCACCCGTTGCAGTGATCGGAATTGTTATCGTCAGCATCGGGGTCTCTGCCTCGTATATCACGCTGCCCCTTTACGCATTGCAGCAAGGGTTCACGGCTGCGCAGGCGTCGGGCGCGTTGGTGGCGGCGTTGATTGCCGGGGCCGTCGTGCAATACCCGGTTGGCTGGATTTCCGATCATACCGACAGGCGCTATGTGATCATCGGCCTGGGCGTTGTCGCTGCGTTGGCCAGTCTGTGGATGGCCATCGATACGTCACCGTCGAATATTGTCATCGGCTTTGTTCTGGTCGCAATCGGGCTCTATCCCGCATATTCGATCCTGACTGCGCATGCGAATGACCAGTTGAAACTGTCTCAGATCGTGCCCGCCAGCGGCACCATGGTGCTGTTGCTGAACATCGGCTTGTTGGTCGGAACGATATTGGGGCCAAACTCGATCACCTTGCTGGGGGGCAGGGGGTTGCAGTTCCTGCTTGCAGCTATCGGCATTTCCGTGGCCGTGGTCGCGCTGATCCGGCGCTATCAGGTCGAGGCCCCGGCAGAAACCGGCGAAGTGCAGGTTGTCGGCGTGATCGGCACCGGCCAGCCGGGCGTTCTGCAGGCCGAAAGCTGGGTTCAGGAGGAGGATGCAAATCAACAAGAAAACGCGTCCTAAACCGCAATTCACTTAACAGGGAAGGCGAGGATGAAAAAAGTCAGTTTCACCCAGATGAAAGACGGCAGCAAAGAAGAATATGAGTTCCTGACCGCGCAGGCCGTGGATGATGCCCGTCACACCGCCGGACGGCTGGTCAGGGCGCTGGTCGAACTTGATGATGAGATGGCCGGTTATCAGATCACGCGATTGGGGCATTCGGTGCAATCCGCCACACGGGCCTGGCGCGACGGGGCTGATATCGATTGGGTCGTCTCGGCGCTGTTGCATGATATCGGGGACATTTTCGCGCCCTACAATCACGACGAATACGCCGCCACGATCCTGCGCCCGTTCGTGCGGGAACAATGCGCCTGGGTGGTGCAGACCCATGGCGATTTCCAGATGCTCTACTACGGTCACCATCTGGACGGGTTGGATCAGCACAAGCGCGAGCGCCATCGCGGGCATCCCTACTTTGATGACAATGCCGAATTCTGCGAACGGTGGGATCAGGCCAGCTTTGATCCCGACTATGACACCCTGCCGTTAGAGTTCTTTGCCCCCATGGTTGAAGAGGTTTTCGCTCGTACCCCCTATGCCGAGGACGTCGTACGCGCAGGCGAACGTGAACCCCTTGTCGTGCCAAAGATCGCCAAAGAACGCGCCGCCGCCTGAGTGCAGATCCTGAGGAGGATAAGATGACCCGACCCGATGAAAACCTGCGCGCCCTGGCCGCCGACTACTACATCAGCCCCGAGGTTTTTGCCGAAGAGCGTGAGAAGCTGTTTTTCAGATCCTGGCAATATGCCTGCCACATCAGCGAGCTGGCCGAGCCCGGCGATTACGTCGCCACCAGTATTCAAGGCCAGAACGTGTTTGTCGTGCGCGATCAGGACCACGAAATCCGCGCCTTCAACAATATCTGCCCCCATCGCGGCCACAAGCTGGTGGAAGGGTCCGGGCAGACCCGCGCCATCGTTTGCCCTTATCACCATTGGAGCTTTTCTCTGGACGGGTCGCTGCGGCACATGCGCAAGCGGGACACAAGTTCGGTGCCCGAGCAGAAAGAGGTTTGCCTGAACCCGGTACGGGTGGATCGCCTGCTGGATTTCATCTTCGTCAATCTCGACCCCGACGCCCTGCCGATTGCCGAGTTCTGGCCCGGTGTCGAGGCGCAGGTGCGCGAGAAATGTCCCAAGGTGGACAACTACGTCTTAGGCGAAACCGCCGCCGCCATTCACGAGGTCGACGTGGCCGCCAATTGGAAGATTCAGATCGACAACTATCTGGAATGCCAGCATTGCCGCCACGGGCACATCTCGTTTTCGGACATGCTGGACATCAACAATCAGACCTATGAGCTGACCAGAAACGCGGCCTACAACTTCATTCCCGGCAACAAGAAGGCGGACAATCTGGCCTATCCGCTGGATCTGGACCATGACGAAACCGATCTGCATTTCTGGTTTCTGTTCCCCAATATCGGCATCTCGCAATTTGCCGGTCCGGGCAATTTGACCCTGTTCCAATGGAACCCGATCGGCACCGATCGCGGACTGCGGTGGAGCATCAATCTGGAACCGCCCGAACCCACTGATCCGGGTATGCGTGAACGTCAGGAAAAGCGGGCAATCTGGGGCCGGGACGTGTTGCAGCCCGAAGATATCTCGTTCCTGCTGTCGGTGCAGGAAGGCATGAGCCAGCGGTGCTTTGATCAGGGTTGGTACATCGTTGATTGGGAAAACATCGAGTATTCAGAGGCCATGATGCGCCATTTCCACAATACCTATCTGGAACATATGGGGCGCACATCCCCAGCCACCGCGCAGGCCGCGGAATGAGCGGGGCAAGACCGCTGGCCGGGGTGCGGGTTCTGGATTTCGGGCAGTATCTGGCCGGGCCGCTGGTCGGCATGATGCTGGCCGATATGGGCGCGGATGTGCTGCGCATCGATCCGCCCGGCGGGCCGCGTTGGACCGATCCGGCGTTTGATATGCTGTCGCGTGGCAAGCACGTTTTGGAGCTCGATCTGAAATCGGATGCCGGACGGGCGCAGGCGATTGAATTGGCCAAACGCTCGGATATCGTGATCGAGAATTTTCGGCCCGGCGTCATGGATCGCCTGGGCGTTGGCGCGGAGGTTCTGCGAAAAGTCAATCCGGGGCTGATCTACCTGACCATGCCCGGCTTTGCCTCGACCGATCCGGAACTGGCCGATCTGGCCGCGTGGGAGGCGATTGTTGCCGCCCGCACCGGGCAATTCACCGATATGGGGCTGAACCGGCGTCTGATGGGGATCAAGGCGTCGTTTTCTCCGCTCAACCTCGCATCGGCTTATGCGGCCAGTTACGGGGCAATGTCGGTTCTGTTTGCCCTGCAATCGCGGGCCAAAACCGGTGGAGACTATATCGAAGTGCCGCTGGCCTCATCCCTGTTCGAAGGTCTGGCCTATAACCACGAACAGATCGAAGGCTATCCCGACCGCTACAAATCCCCGCGCGAACTGGAACTGGATCGCCGCGCAAAAACGGGCGAGCCTTGCGATCTGGACTTTGCTGAATTGTCCGAATTTCTCGATCCGTTTTATCGCACCTATACCTGTCAGGATGGGCGCGGGTTTTATGTGGTGGCAGGCAGTGTTGCCACCCATCCGGCCCGCGTTCTGAGGACGCTTGGTCTGGGCGATCTGCTGGATGATCTTCCGTTGTTCGACCCTTATCTGGACACACAGGATTGGCCGGATGAATGGACGCTCAGCAACTACCCGGTCGGTGCGCGGGATCGCGCGCGGGTGTCCTCGGCCATGAAGGCCGCGTTTCTGACAAAGCCCGCGCATGAATGGGACGTCCTGTTTGGTGCGGCCAAGGCGCCGGCAACGGCGCAGCGTACAACCCAAGAGTGGCTGCACGATCCGCACGCCACCGCGTCAGGCCTGATCCTGAGCGTGGATGATCCGAAACATGGCGCGATGCAGCAGATGGGCAACGTGGCGTGGCTGGCCGGGGATCATGCGGTGGTCGAGAAAAAACCGGCTGTAACCGGGGAAACAGCCAGAAAACACGTGGCGAAAATACTGGCCGAACCCACCCGTCCGCATGTTGAACCCACGCAACAGTCGGGCTGGCTGGACGGGGTCAGGGTGCTGGACCTGACCAATGTAATCGCCGGACCGACCATCGCCTCGACTCTGGCACGGTTTGGGGCCGAGGTGACCCATGTCCAACCCGTTACACCTTCGGTCGATCCGTGGAATACGGTGGTGTTCGGCTTACAGGCCAATCGCGGCAAGGAAAGCGTTCTGCTGAACCTGCGTGATGAGGCCGGGCGTGATGCGCTGAACCGATTGATCCGGCAAGCGGATGTGATCACCCTCAACGCCACAAACGAACAGCGCGACGGGCTGGGCCTTTCGTCAGAGGAAATCTCTCACATCAACCCCGATGCCATTCTGGTGCAACTGGATGCCTTTGGCGGGCCGATGCGTGGGCCGAAATCGGATCATCTTGGCTATGATGATCTGGCGCAGGCCGCCACGGGGATCATGATCCGCTTTGGCGGCGGTATGGACACACCTGAAGAACACGCCCATGCAGGTACGATTGACGTTCTGGCCGGGCTTACGGCCTGCGTGTCGCTGGGCGGTGCGCTGCTCTGGAAACAGGCCACCGGCAAGGCTGACATCGCGCGGTCGTCTCTGGCCGCGGCGGGGGGCATGATACAGGCGCAATTCATGTATGACTTTGCCGGGCGCGCACCTTTTGATGAGCCTTCGGGTCGCGATGCGCTGGGGCAGGGGCCGTTTTATCACTGCTACGAAGCGTCTGACGGGTGGTTCTTTTGGGCTGCGCCGACCGATGGTCGCGACGTGCTTGGCAAGGTGGCAGAGCTTTCCGATCTGGTTTCGCTACCCGACAACACAGTGCAGAAAGAGCTAATCGCGCGTTTCAAATCCCGCCCCCTTGCTCATTGGTCTCAATGCTTGACGCAGGGCACGAGCGCTGTTGTTCCTTTGGCATCCATGCTTGAAACGCGGGATCAGGCGCTGCAGGTTGAAAGCGGCGGTCTGGTGGACATTCGCATAGCCACCTATCGCGCGGTGCGTCACGATACGCACCCAATGGGCCGTTGGTGCGATCTGGCCGCCCCGAATGCGGTACGTGCCTTGAATGCAAGCATCACCATCCCCGGTCCGGCGCCCAAATTTGGCGACAGCACACTGCAAATCCTTGGAAGGCTTGGGTACTCGGATGACGAGGTGCAAGAGATGCTGGCGCGGCAATCTGCTGCAACAAGCTGGGCGGCGCGTTACCTGCCCGAGTAAGACAGGCGGATCCAAGCGGGGCCTTCAATGGCCCCGCAAAAGTGTCTGAGAAGGCAAGTGTCCCGTTTGCCTGAAAAAGGGGTCAATCCAGCCCCTCATATCGGGCATTGGCATCGGCCAGCGTTGCCTTCAGGCCCTTTTCAAGGGTCGATTTTGAAAACGCCTCATATTCCGGAACCGGTTGTGCGCCCATGATCGCGACCTGTTCCAGATAATAATCCGTTGCGGTACGCAGGCCCTGCATCTCGTAGACCCGGTTCAGGTACATCTTGTGCATCCGCTGCATTTCACGCGGCATGCGTGCCATCAGCAGGGCCTGTTTGTGGGTTGCCTCTTTCAGCCTTTCCAGCGGCACAACCTCGGTAATCAGGCCCATTTCCTTTGCCTCTGTCGCCGTCAACTCACGCCCGGTCAGCAGCAGGTCCTTGGCGGTTTTCATGTTGACCAGCCAGGGCAGGAACATGCAGTGGCCCGAGATACCATAGCGCACCTCGTTATACCCGATGCGGGTATCATCGCTGGCGATGGTGATGTCGCAGAAAAGGGACAGTTCGAACCCCTTGCCGATGGCGATGGAGTTGACCGATGCGATCACCGGCTTGGTGATCCGCCAGGGGGTCGTAAACTCATCGAACTGTTTGAAATAATGCGCGCGGTATTCGTAGATCGAGGTCCGATCTTCCTCGGCATCCTCATCCAGATCGTGCCCGGCGCAAAACCCGCGACCCGCACCCTGAATGACGATCACGTTCACATCATCATCCGCGTCTGCGCGTTCCAGCCCCGCCTGTAGCTCGGCGATCAGTTTCAGGTTCATCGCGTTCAGCTTTTCGGGTCGATTCAGTGTCAGCCAGCAGATGTGGTCGGCGTCCACGTCGTAGATCAGATGAGTGTATTCGGTCATGTCTCAGCCTTTCAGGGTCAGAACCGCATCGGCAACCACCGCGCGGGTTTGGGTCAGCAGCAGAGGGTTCACTTCCATCTCTGCGATGCCGGGGGTGGCGGTGGCAAAGGCGCACAGCGCCTCGATAGCGTTCAGCGTGACGGTCATGTCTGTCGCCGGACGACCGCGATAGCCAAGGATCAGCGGGGCCAGTTTCAACCCCTTTAGCGCGGCCTCGATGTCGCGGCGCGGTGCGGGCAGGATCACGGTGGCGGTGTCTTGCATCAGTTCCACCGCAACACCGCCGATGGCCAGCGTCAGAACCACGCCGATCTCTGGCACGCGGCGGATGCCGACCAGTAACTCGCCAACCGGGTTTTGGATCATCTCTTCGATCAGGTACGCGTTAGCCTTCAGGCCGTGTTCCGCAAGGCGATCTGACATGGCGCGGATCGCAGTCGGAAGATCCGGCGGCGCGAGATTTAGCGTCACAGCGCCCATTTCCGTCTTGTGCAGCAATCCCGGAACAACGGCCTTCAGCGCGCAGATGCAGCGGATGTCCGGCAGGTCATGCGCGCCCGAAACGACCCATTGGTGGGGAATGTCCAAACCGTGCGCTTGCAGTTTCAGTTTTGCTTCGGCTTCGCTGAGGGTTCGGTCCGCTGTCACCAACTCACCACTGTCGGTGTTCAAAACCATTGCGTCGGCATCAAGGCCGTTTCGGCTCGCGCCGTATCGCGCCGCGTGGGCGGCCGCGCGCAGGCCGTCTTCGAGCCCTTGCAACGGGGCCATTCCGTTGGAGATCATTCGGTCCCGCGCCTCTTTCGGCAGGGACTCGGCCAGAGTGTTGACAAAGGCCGCCGGACGATCCCCCTTGGCCTGTGCCAGCGCCCCGGTGGTTGCGTCCCATGTCGTCATGTCCCAACCGCCTTCGGGCGGGTAGCACATGACTTGCGCAAAAAGATCATACTCATCCCGCGCGAAGGCTTGGTAAATTGGCAGTTGATCCGCCTGCGGCCAACCATGCGCGTCCGAGATGTCCAGCGGATTGGCAGGGCCGACATAAGGCGGCAGCGCGGCATCAATGGCAGGCGCGGCGTCGGTTGAAGGTGGTTCCATCCGAAGGCCCGCTTTTTCGGCAATGTCGCCTCCTATCACCGCGTAGGATCCAGAGGACGTGATGAAGCCGGTTTTCAAGCCTTTTGGGACAGGCGTGAAGCTTAACATCTTGACGGTTTCAATAGCCTCGGACGGTGTTGTCACTTCGATCCAGCCGAAGCGGCGGAACAGGGCTGAGGCGACGGCCGCATCCCCCGACAACGACGCCGTGTGTGACTGTGCGGCTCGGGTGCCTGCCTGACTGCGACCGCCTTTGATGGCCACAACAGGGATGCCCTTGCGGGCGGCCTTGGCGGCGGCTCGGCTTAGCTTTGCCGCATCGGTAATGCCTTCGAAATAAATATTCGCCGCCGTCACACGTGGGTCGTCCAATACTACATCCAGCATGTCGGCAACCGTGACCATCGCCTGATTGCCCAACCCGATCAAATAGGCGATGGGTTGCGAGCGGTCGGCACAGCCAAGGTCGCTGAGGTATGCGCCACCGTTTGAGATCACCGCTACGCCCTTGCCGGGTGCATGAGTGCCGAAGTGATCCATCATAAAGGCATTGCCATCCAGGAAATTGGCGATACCGGGACAGTTGGGGCCGATCACCGGCATGTCACCGGCGGCGTCGATCAGATCCGCCTGCCGGGCTGCGCCATTGACGCTTTCGGAAAAGCCCGAAGTAATGCAGACAACGCCACCACATCCTTGCGCCGACAGCGCGCGCACGGTTTCGATCACCGCGTCCTTGGGGATCACCAGAATTGCGACATCCGGCACCCATGGCAGTTCAGAAACCGACGCAACACAGGGAACGCCCGCGATCGTGGCCCGTTTCGGGTTCACGGCTACGGCATCACCGGAAAATCCGCCCGCCTGCATGTACTCAATCGCGGGCGCAATACCCCCGCCGCCAATCCACGCGACGCGCGCGGGCGACAGCATTCGTTTCAGACGATCCGCTTTTGTCACAGGCTGTACTCCGTGACCTGATTGCCAAAATTTGAGGTGCTGATGACTTTCCGGGTCCGCTCGGTCAGTTGTATCGCAGCCATTCGTTTGAAGATCATGACTGCGCCTCAGCCCGGAACTGGCGTTGCAGCGTGCGGATGCAGGAAAGCAGTTCGTCGCGGTCGGAATAGATACCTTCGATGAACCGTGTGCCGCCTTTGGCCTCGTACCCGGCGCGGCCATGCAGGGCGCGACGGTTGTCAAAGGCCAGCAGATCGCCCGGCTCGTACCGGAAAACCATCATATGGCGCGGGTCCTGGGCCCGTTCGCAGAACGCCCGGTACGCCTGATAGGCGCGGCGCTGGATATGGACCGGAGCCCGCAGTGGCGCGCGCAGGAAGGTGTTGTACCGAACGCCGGTGATGCCTCCGGTCTCATCGGTCTCAACCACAGGCCCCCAACCGCGATAATCCGAGCCGCGCGCCCGGTTGCTGTATTCCCAGGTATCCGTGGTCAGCGAGTGGAAATGCGCGGGCTCGTCGACCCGCAGGTCTTCGGCAATGCGGTATGCATCGACGTAAATCCCTTCGCCACCCGTCGTCGTGTTGTCGCGGGTATAGAGAAACTGAAGGCCAAACGGCGTTTCCCGCGTTGGCAGGTCGATATGCTGCAACAGCATGTCCGAGGTGAAGGCCTGACTGTCAGGATCATCCTTGATCTCTAACGTATACTGCCGCCCGAAATTGCTTTCGCGGATCGGACCGATGCGGGTGACGATCTGTTCCAGCAGGCCGTCCTGCTGGGGCAATCCGCGCAGGCGGGCCACGCCGTAGTCGCGCAGGGCCTCTAGCCATTGCAGAAACACCCGCGGATTGCTCAGCGCCTCGGTGCCGTCAAAGCTGGGCGGTTCTGGCTGATCCTCGCCTCGCCAAAGGATGGGTTGCGGCGTGTCATCCGCGCCGAACCACGCGATCCCGCGCAGCCAGCCGGGATGGAACCGGCTGGTTTTGCTGTCTGTAAACTCGATGGCGACCGCGCCGCCCGCTTCGACCCGTGCACTTCGTATGCCCAGATCGCCATCTATCGCGCTGGGCGACACGCACATCTCGCGCGCCTTGGGATGGATTGTCTCGGGGTCGGGGCTGTTTTCCCGCAAAAGCAGCGCGTGGTACTGGCTGGTGGCCCCGTCCGACCAGGTGATGCTGAGAACGTCCTTGTTATGCGTCACAGCCATCACGGTATGGAGAATGGGCCAGGTGTCGAAATCCGGTGTCCAGGGCAATTCGGTCATGGGGTGTCCTCCGTTACTCAAACGGTACTGCCTGTCCCGCAATTCCTCTTGATCTGAATTGGCAATTTCTTGATGATTTCTTGCAAATTGAGAAGGCCCAGCCTTGCCCAGTGTAGACATCGTACTGACCGAGAACTTTCCGATCCTGTCGTTGACACTGGTGACGGAACCCCTGCGCGTGGCAAACCGGGAAAGCACCGAGCCTTTGTGGCGTTGGCGCTTCTTGTCCATCGAAGGGGGCATGATGCTCAGTTCCAGCGGGATGCAGGTGAACACCGAGCCGTTGGACGACAAGGTCGCCGACGTTGTTCTGCTGCTGTCCTCATATCACCCCGAGGCGTCGCTGGTGCCGAGGCTGCTGACTTGGTTGAAACGCCGCGCCCGGGCCGGAGCGGTGATGGGCTGCGTCGATACAGGCGCCCTGATTTTTGCCGAAGCCGGACTGTTGTCACGCGCGCCGGCAGCGGTGCATTTTGAAGCCCTGCGCGGGTATCGCGAACAGTTTGCCGATGAGATGTTTGTGGACCGGCTGTTCACCATCACCGGCAATCGCTGTTCCAGCGCGGGCGGGGTGGCGACGTTCGATATGACGCTGGGACTGATCGAGCGGTTCAACGGACAGGGTCTGGCAAAACGAGTGGCGGAGATTCTGACCTATCGCCCGACAGTGCATGAGGGGCCGCAGCAGAAACTGCTGACGGATACTTCGCTTGCCCGACTTGACCGAACCCTTGCGCGGGCGGTGGATCTGATGCTGGCGACCTTGGATCAACCCTTGCCGATCTCGGAAATTGCCGACCGGGTTGGAGTGCCGATCTGGACCCTTGGACGGTTGTTCAAGCACTATCTGAAATGCTCGCCCGCCTCCTATTATCGTGGTTTGCGCCTTGTTGAGGCCCGCAATCTTATTCGCAATTCCAGTTTGCGTGTCAGTGACATCTCGGCCTTATGCGGCTTTGAAAACCCAGAAAGCTTTGCCCGAGCCTACAGGCGACAATTCGGTCTGACCGCATCCGAAGACAGGGCAGGGCTAGTACATAATGCCGATGCGTCTTGACTCATCGAGGATTGATGAATACTTCCGATCACGCCTGAGGCAGTCAGCCTCGTGCAACGGAGATTTTATGAAAGAGACCCGGGCCTAACGCCCGTTCCTGGCGACCCAAATTCAGGAACACCAACATTGATAGGCACACTCACGCGCGATGCTGAGTGAACCTGTTTCTGTGCTTTCGTAAAATCGAGACATCCCAATGAATATCTCAAAGCACGAACAACGTGTTTTGCACGAACTCGCCCTTGGCGGGTCGATCCATCATCAACGTCTGGAGAACGGTAAAATCCATGACGTCACCTGTTACACGCGCGACGGGTTCATTCTGACCGACTGCACCATGGGCGTCTTCAAACGCCTGCTGAAACGTCGTTTCATACGGTCAAAGAATGGCAGTCCCTACCGCGCCTCTGCGTTGGGCATCAAATCCGTGCGCGCGCAAATGAACCAAAGATAGGAAAGAACAATGAACCATACGGATATCGAAGCCATAACACGCGTTCACCTTGACGCGTTCGGCAAAGACGAAGGCCCTGAGGTTGCACAGCTTGCCAGGGGCTTTCTGGCGCTTGCAGACACAATTTCGATCAGCGTGACACGCGATGGAAAGATCGCGGGGAATGTGCTGTTCACTCCGTTCCTGTTCCAGGATCACCCACGGGCCAAGTGTTTCCTCTTGGCCCCTTGCGGTGTGGTGCCCGACTATCAGGGGCAGGGTGTCGGCAAGGAATTGATGGAGACGAGCATCGCGCATCTTACCTCGGTCAGTGCTGATGCTGTGTATGTCTTGGGCGTGCCCAGCTTCTATCCGAAATACGGATTTGTTCCGACGGATAAGCAAACGCCCTATCCGGACCTTTTGACCATGCCGGAATCCTGGATGGAGCTTGAGCTGAAACGCGGGTTCGCCAAGGCGCTGGGCGGCAAAACCACTGCGGTCGCGCCGATCATGCGGCCCGAGTATTGGGACACGTCTGCATATGGCTGAAATCACACGCGCCCCGCAAGAACCTGTCCTGAAACCCGACACTGAATGAGAATACCCGATGAAAACACCAATAGTTAAACAAACCACCAAGGGTGATATTCCAGCCTTGCAAACCGTGCTGGATCAAACGCAATTGTTTCCCAGTGAAATGCTGCCCGAGATGCTGCAACCCGCGCTGGATCATAAGGCCGAGGCGATCTGGCTGACCTGCCATCTGGACGGCGCAGCCGTCGGGCTGTGTTATTCTGTCCCCGAGGAACTGGCGCAGGGCACGTGGAATATGCTTGCGCTTGCCGTACGACCTGATCTTCAGGGGCAGAAACTGGGAACCGCTCTGGTCGAAGCTGCGGAGCAACGTCTGAAAGCCAAGGGTCAGCGGTTGCTGATCGTTGATACATCCGGGACCGAAGACTTTGCACTGACGCGCAGGTTTTATGCGCGCAACGGCTATGAGGAAGAAGCGCGAATTCGCGATTTCTGGGCAGCCGGGGATGACAAGGTGATCTTCCGGAAGGCTCTCTAACCGACCTTTGCCCTTCGCCAGTGACTTGGCGAGGGGCGCACTTGTTGATGGGAAAAGCCGGACCTGTGCGCGGACCAAATCCGCGCGTTGTGCCGTGAAACGTCAGCCTTGTCGCAAACGGGCCTGCGGGCCTGTTGTCGCGCACCTACACTGTCCCGAGATTTGAAGGACAGCGCCATCACGACGACAGCCAACATACCCAGTTCACAAGACGCCCACAGATACGGCGTTTTCTTTGTATTTGCGGCTGGCGTTCTGTGGTCAACGGTCGGGCTTGGCATCCGGCTGATAGAAGAGGCGGGCGTTTGGCAAATACTGCTGTACCGGTCGGTTGCGATGTCGCTTTTTCTGTACGCGGTCATACGAATTCGGTCGCGGGAAAACCCGTTTGTACAGCTACGCCGGTCCGGATTTCCCGCCGTTGTCGCCGCGCTGTCGCTGTTGGCGGCGTATTCCGGTGCGATCTACGCGATCCAGAACACCTCGGTCGCGAATGCCATGCTGCTGTTTGCGACGGCTCCGTTTTTGACCGCTGTTCTGGGTTGGGTCGTCCTGCGCGAGCCTGTGCGCCGGGCCACCTGGGTTGCCATCGGGATCGCCCTGATCGGCATTGCCGTCATGGTTGCGGACAAGTCCGGGGGCGTGGCGCTGAAGGGCAGTCTGGCCGCGCTTGGATCGGCATTGGGGTTTGCGGTCTTTACCGTCGCGCTGCGGTGGGGGCGCACGTCCGAGATGTTGCCATCGGTCTTTCTGTCCGGGCTGTTTGGCGTCGCGATCACGTTTTCGATCTGTCAGCTACAGGGCCTCTCACTGGTCCTCAGCCTGAATGACGGTGGTGTGGCGATGGGCATGGGTGTCTTTCAGGTGGGGGCCGGGTTGATCCTTTATACAATCGGATCAAGAAGCCTGCCCGCCGCCGAATTGACGTTGCTTTCACTGGCCGAGGTTCTGCTTGGCCCGGTCTGGGTATGGCTGTTTCTGGGTGAAACAGCGACCGTCAATACTCTGATCGGCGGGGCGATTCTGCTTGCCGCAATTGCCGGAAATGCCCTGACCGGGCAGCGTCGAAAGCCACCGCCGATTACCGCCCCGTAAGGAGTACAGCGATGAACTCAGCCTATGACCCCGCTCTGGCCGATTGCGCCCATCCAGTCGAGGCGGCCTTTTCCATTCCGCCGGTCTGTTACACCTCGGACGATCACGCCCTGGCCGAAATGGACCTGGTGTTCCGCCAAGGTTGGATCGGTGTTGGTCGGGCCGATGTCGTTGCCAATCCGGGTGATTTCATCACGATGGATGTGGCCGGGCAGAACATCATTCTGCTGCGCGATAAGGCGGGTCAGTTGCGCGCATACGCAAACACCTGCCGTCATCGCGGCGCCCGCTTGGTAGACGGGCAGGGCAGGTGCAAGGGACTGCGCTGTCCGTTTCATTCGTGGTTCTACGGACTGGACGGCAAGCTTGTCGCCGCACCGCATATGGAGCGGGCGCAGGGCTTCGACAAGGCGGACTATGGCCTTGTGTCCTATCAGGTGGCCGAGCGGTTGGGCTTTGCCTTTCTCTGTCTGTCTCCTGATGCGCCCGATATTGATGCCTATCTGGGGGATCTTGCCGAACTCCATAGCCCTTGGCCCATGGACCGCCTTGTGTCGGTCCGCAGGCAAGAGGTCGAAGTGAATTGTAACTGGAAGATCTTCCTCGAAGTGTTCAACGAATACTACCATCTGCCGTTTGTGCATGCGGATTCGATCGACAGTGTCTATGACAGACCGGATGCAGCCGACGCCGTAAAGGGCGCCTTTGCCAGCCAATTCGGCGCGACCGAGGGGACCGGAGGGCTGCTGGAAGGCGATCAGGACAAATCTCTTCCCGAAATCCCCGGCCTGACCGGCAAGGCCCGCGAGGGTGCGCGTTATACCTGGATCTTCCCGAATATGACCTTCGCCGCGAACCGCGACGCGCTTTGGTGTTACGAGGCTTATCCGCTTGGTGCATCCAGATGTCGGGTGGTTCAAACCTCGGGCTTTCCGTCAGAGACTATCGCCTTGCCGGATTTCGCCGAAAAATCGCAGGCGTATCTCCGCCGCATGGATGCGGCACTGGATGAGGATATCGAGGCGCTGGAAAATCAACAACGCGGGCTGGCTTGTCCGGATGCACGGCCCGGCCGGTTTCAACCGGATCTGGAACCCAACGTGGCCGCCTTTGCGCGATGGTACAGCAGCAAGTGGACGGAATTGTAAGGCTGGCCTAGTGGCTGGGCCAGTTGTGCCTTAGTTCCGGTCAGTGTGGCGGATGTCCTCATTTATGGTGTGTGAGGCAGATACCGTTCCATCCTGAACCCAGGCATCAAACTGTGCCAAAACCGCGTCGCAAAAAGCGGCGTCGTTTATATGGGCGTCCAACTCGGTCATCGGGATGCGACCGGACATGGTGGTGCGCGCTTCGTCCACCATTTCGGCCAACGCTTCGGGGTCGTATGCTTCTTCGCCTTCCTTGTCCCAGGCCTCGACCCCCTGAACAGGAAGGAAAAAGTGAACCGGTCCGGTTGCAGCTTCCAGCCGGTTGGCAAGCTCTCGCACCCAGGCGCGGCGTTCTTCACCCGTGAAGACCGAACTTTTGATGAGGCGGTTGTGTTCATGAAACGGGCGGTCCGCGTATTGGTCCGGAATGTCCTGCCAGCCTGCAAAGTCCAGCAGGTCCAACGCGCCGGGGGCCACCATCTGCGGGGTGCCCGCGCGGCCTGTATTGGTCACGCGATCCTCCCCGCTGGAGACCACTGAGCCCGCCATCAGGTTCCCGAACTCCTGCATGCAGAAATCCATCACGCATACAAATGCGCCTTCGCCTGCCAGCTTCTCGAACGCCATGCCGCCCATACCGGTCGAGTGGAACACGGCCACTTCGAAGCCACGGCTTTCCAGCGCAGGTTTCAGCGTTTTCATATAGCGCAGACAGGATGAGCCGAGGCTGGTCATCCCGATCAAGGGCTTGCTGCGATCAACCTCGATGGCCGCGTTGGTTGCCCCAACCACCGCCCCCGCAGCCTGGCTAAGCGAGGACCGACAGATCGAGTTCATGCCATACAGACCGCCCGCCCACAGGATCATCTGAATATCCGGGGCCAGCCGGTGCGGCGGGATCAGGGGTGAAAAGCTGACGGTTGAAACGATGTATTTCGGAACGCCCATCGGCAACGCCTGTGCGCAGTCCAGCGCAAGATCAGTGCCCATCGTGCCGCCGATTGCGAGCATCCCGTGAAAGCGCCCCCTGGCATGTGCTTCGGCGACGACGTTTGCGGCCCCCGCAGACATCACGCGGAAGGCCTTGTTTTCGTCGCCTTGCGCGATGACCTGATCAATGGTCATGCCCCCGGCGGCTGCAACCTCGTGCTTGCTGATATCGGTCGCGTTCTCCGGGTCGCCCAGCACCGAGACATCCATGGTTAGCACGTCGGCCCCCTGCGCCCGGACCACGCCTTCGATAAAGCGCATCTCGGGCTCTTTTGTGTCGTATGTGCCAATCAACAGGATCGTTTTTCGGGTCATTGGCATCCTCCTGTCCGTTCAGAGCTTGATCCACGCGGTTTTCAGGTCAAGGTATTTGTCGAACGCATGCAGTGACTTGTCATGCCCGTTTCCGGATTGTTTTACGCCACCCAAGGGCACAGTGATGTCGGCCCCGCCATATGTGTTGACATGCACGACTCCGGCCTGAATTTTCGCGATCATCCGATGCGCGCGCGATAGGTCCGCAGTCCATACACCGGCTGCCAGTCCGAATTCGGTGGCGTTTGCAAGGGCGATGGCTTCTTCTTCGGTGTCAAAGGCCTGAACGGTCAGAACCGGGCCAAACACTTCTTCACAGACAACGCGGTCGTTGGGTTGCACGCTGGTAATGATGGTCGGTGCCATATAGGTGCCGCCCGTGTCCTGCAGTATCCGGGTGCCCCCGATGACGATGGTACGCCCGGCGGCGCGGGCCTCGTCCACAAAGGCAAGGTTCTGCGCCAGTTGTCGTTCCGAATTCACCGCACCGGCATCGGTATCAGGGTCCAGCGGGTCGCCGACACGCATGGCTTCGGCGTTTTTGACCAGCATTGCGACGAAGTCGTCATGGATTTTGCGTTGTACCAGCAGTCGCGATCCGGCAACGCAAACCTGACCCGAGTTTCGGAAAATCCCCGCGGCCGAGACTTTGGCGGCCTCTGCCAGATTGGGGGCGTCTATAAACACGATATTTGGGGATTTGCCACCAAGTTCCAGATAGACACGTTTGAGATTGGACCGCGCCGATGCCTCCATCAGCCGACGCCCCGTTGCCCCAGATCCGGTGAATACCAGTACGTCCACGTCGTGAGACTCGGCAATCTCAGCGCCGACAACCGCGCCTTCGCCGGTCACGACGTTGAAAACGCCGGGGGGAAGACCGGCCTCCAGCGCCAACTCAGCAAGGCGGATCAGGGTTAGTGAGGCGGTCTCGGCCGGTTTCAGAACCACGGTGCAACCGGCGGCAAGGGCCGGGCCCAGTTTCCAACTGCCGATCATCAGGGGGAAGTTCCACGGCACGATCGCGCCCACAATGCCCACCGGCTGTTTATGCACCAGCCCCAGAGCGCCGGGGGCGGTTGGGGCGATCTCGCCATATATCTTGTCGATGGCTTCGGCAAAGTACCGGATCGTCCCGGCAGCGCTGAGCGGTTCGGCCTTGTAGGCCATTCCGATCTCGGTTCCGTTGTTTCGCACGCCCAATACGGCAAGTTCTGCCGCCTGCGCTTCGATAAGGTCCGCCCATTTCAGCATGATTTTCTTGCGTGCAGCAGGGGCGAGGCCAGACCATCGCCCGTCGTCAAAAGCCGCGCGCGCTGAACGGATTGCCAATTGGGCATCATCCCGCGTGCCTTTTGGCATGGTCGTCAGGGTCGATCCGTCGATGGGTGACACAACATCAAGCGTGCCGCCGTCCGAGGCATCACACCGCGCGCCGTCGATCACATGGCGGGCGGGTGGTACGCTTTGGGACCGGAGTTGTTCAATTATCGCTCTGTCCAAATCACGCCTCGTCGGTTTAAATAGTGAACCATTGGTATCAAAAAAGTGTCTGATCAAATACCGACACTTGTCAATATTGATTTTCTATTGACTGACGTGGAAACCAGGTCGAATATCTGATACCATTGGTTCAAATATTAAACCGATCAAAAGGCAGCAGATGGGAACAATCACAAAAGCTTTGGACTTACTTTCCCTGTACGCGCGCGACCGCGCGGAAATCGGGCTGGGAGAGTTTGTGCGCCTTACCGGGCGCGACAAGGCGACGGTTCATCGCCACCTGACCGAGCTTGCGGAAAACGGCTATCTGGAGCAACACCCTGACACGCGCGCCTATCGGCTTGGTCCGGCGCTGTTGCGCCTGTCGGCCTTGCGTGAGGCGGCGTTCCCGGTGCGAAAGCTGTTGCAGCCCATCGTGTCCGAATTGTCCGAAGCTGTTGGCGAACTGGCCCATGCCAGTCTGCTGCAAGGCGAGGCGCTGTCGCCGGTCGCCCACGCGGATCCTGCCCTGCACGGCATTCAGGTGAACTTTGACATTGCCGAGATGTTGCCCCTGCACGCGACATCGTCCGGCATCGCGGCCCTGGCTTTTTGCCCCGAGGATTGGCAAGCCCGCGTCATGGCACGGCCCTTGTCGAAATATACCGACCAAACGATCTCGGACCCGGCGGACCTGAAAGGCATGATCGACCGCGTCCGGCGGTTCGGCGTGGCGTCAGTCACCGGTGGGTTTGATGAAGGGGTCACGTCGGTCGGCTGCCCCGTCTTCGGCGAAGGCGGGCGGGTTCTGGGCGCTTTGGCCGTTGCCGTCCCAAGCGTGCGGGTCAGGCCAGAGAAACTGCGCGACATTGCGCATTTGCTTCTGAGAGAGGCCGCCCGCGCCTCGACTGCGCTGGGAGGTGCGTTTCCACAAGGGTTCGAAGCCCTGCCGCCGGACTGGGGCGATGAAACCAAGACACAACAGGTGATGTGATGAAGGACAGCAATTTCCTGAAAGAAAACAACGCGCGCCACCTGTGGCACCCGATGGCGCATCCGGCGGACAGTCTTGCAAACCCGCCTGACATTATCGTCGGTGGCGATGGTGTTCGCATCACGGATGTGGATGGGAATACGGTTGTTGATGGGGTCGGGGGGCTATGGAACGTAAACCTCGGGTATTCTTGCCAGCCGGTGAAGGATGCAATTTCCCAACAGTTGGACAGGCTGCCTTATTATTCGATTTTCCGGGGCACTACCAATGATCTGGTCATAGAACTCAGCTGGATGCTGCGCGAATTCTTTGCCCCTGATGGGCTGTCGCGCGCTTTCTTTACTTCCGGCGGGTCGGATGGCGTTGAAATCGCGCTGCGCCTTGCACGGCAATATCATAAGGTGCGCGGCGAGGCCGGGCGCGTCAAATTTCTGAGCCTCAAGAAAGGTTATCACGGCACCCATACGCTGGGCGCATCGGTGAACGGTAACCCGAATTTCCGAACGCAGTACGAGCCGTTGATGTCCGGCTGCCATCACATTCCGTCGCCTTACACCTATCGCAATCCGTTTGGCGAAACCGATCCGGAAAAGCTGGCGCAACTGTGCCTTGCGGCGCTTGAGGATGAGATCAGGTTTCAGGACCCTTCGACCATAGCCGCAATGATCATGGAGCCGGTTCTTGGGGCGGGCGGTGTGATCCCGCCGCATGAAACCTTTATGCCCGGCGTGCGCGAGATCTGCTCGAAATACGGTATCCTGCTGATCGCGGATGAAGTGATCACAGCCTATGGCCGGACGGGGGCGTGGAGCGGATCGCGCCGCTTTGGCGTCAAGCCCGACATGGCGGTCACGGCGAAGGCCATAACCAATGGGTATTTCCCGTTCGGTGCCGTGATGATTAGCGATGCGGTGGCTGATGTGTTCGAAGGTGACCGCTCGGGCAAGGCGGCAATCGGGTCGGGGTATACCTATTCCGGCCATCCCGTGGGTGCGGCTGCCGCGATTGCGTGCCTGAAGGAAACCGAACGTCTGAACGTCAAGGACAACGCCGCGCAGCGTGGGGCGCAATTGCATGCGGGCCTTCAGGCGCTGGGCGAGACATACGACCTGATCGGCGATGTGCGCGGGGGGTATGGCCTGATGTGCGCGTTAGAGCTGGTTTCGGACAGAACCACCAAAACGCCCATCGACAAGGCCACGATCGGCAAGGTGCAAAAAACGGCCTATGAGGCCGGGGCCATGGTGCGTGTGTCGGGAAACAACATCATTCTGTCCCCGCCGCTGGTGCTGGGCGAAGAGGACGTGAACACTTTGATTTCGGCGTTGGGCAAAGGGCTGGGGGCAGTTTGATGCCCCGGCCTTTCAAGGGGTTGAATCCTGATCTTCAATCGCAACGGCAAGCTTTCGCAGCAGCGCCAACAGGGTGTCGTGATCGTTATCCCCAAGGATGCTTCGGTAATGGGAGGCGATGTCCGAGGCCTCGGCCATATGATCATCAATGATCGCTTGCCCTGCAGCCGTGATCGCAATGTGCTGGCGACGGCGGTCTGTCGCGTCGGCCTCACGGGATACGAGCCCGGCTTTCTCCATCGAATGCACAATCCGGCTGAGGCTTGGCGACATCAGCGCCGCGCGATTGGCCAACATGCCGGCGTCCATCTTTCCGCCCTCGCTGAGCACGCGCAGAACGCGCCATTGCTGTTCGGTGATGCCCGCCTTGGCCAACATCTTGCGGATCGGGGCCATTACGGCCTCACGCGCGCGGATCAGCGACACCGGAAGTGACTGCGCCGTCGGGGGCAGGGCGGTGGGTTTTTTGGTTCGCGATGTGTCTGGCAATTGTCCGATCCCAAAATTACATCACATGTTAAATAAATTGTTTGACTCGAGACCGCAACGTTCGATAGGTATAATATTACTTAACATATCAAATAAAATGGATTGAGACGTGCCGCATATCCACATCGAATATTCCGCAAACCTGGAACAGGTCGTGGATATGGCCGGGCTGTGTGATGCGTTAAGGCAATCTGCGGCCCGGATCGACGCCTTGCCCATGCCCGGTTTGCGTGTGCGGGCGATCCGCGTCGATCATTATTCCATCGCGGATGGCGATCCCAAACACGGGTTTGTCGACATATCGGTCCGCCTGCGCGAAGGACGGGCGGATGAGGTCAAGCAGAACGTCATCAAGCAGATTTTCGACACCGCGCGGGTCTTTCTGAAACCCGCAATGGACACGCATTCAATCGCTTTGTCGTCTGAATTGCGGGACATCGACGCTGGTCTATCGCCCAAATTCGGCACGATCCGCGACCATCTGGAGGATCCGAAATGAGCAGTTTGGAGCAGAACCTGGAAAAGCTGAACGGGTTGCTGGCGCGGTTCCGGAAGAATGGGATCAGGAACCGGATTGCGGGCGAGGATCGGGACGGGTCCGCAGGCAGGTTCCAAACCACGTCTCCGGTCGACAAAAGCGTGATTTGCGAGGTTGCCCAGGGCAATGCGGACGATATCGACGCTGCGGCCAATGCTGCGGTAGATGCCTTTCCCCAATGGCGTGACATGCCCGCAACCGAACGACGCGAAATCCTGATCCGTGTGGCCGAAGGCATTGGGGCGCGCGCTGAGGAGATCGCCTTGTGCGAATGCTGGGACACCGGACAGGCGTTGAAATTCATGTCGAAGGCCGCACTGCGCGGGGCCGAGAACTTTCGCTATTTTGCGGATCAGGTTGTGCAGGCGCGGGATGGTCAGCATCTGAAATCGCCGACGCTGATGAACATCACCACGCGCGTCCCGATTGGCCCGGTCGGTGTGATCACGCCCTGGAACACGCCCTTCATGCTGTCCACGTGGAAAATCGCACCGGCGCTGGCGGCCGGGTGCACAGTGGTTCACAAACCGGCCGAGGCCAGCCCGCTGACGGCAAGGCTGTTGGTCGAAATCGCGGAAGAGGCCGGTCTGCCAAAAGGCGTTTTGAACACGGTGAACGGTTTTGGCGAAGAGGCGGGAAAGGCGCTGTGCGAACATCCGAAAATTCGCGCCATCGCCTTTGTGGGCGAAAGCCGCACGGGCAGCCTGATCACCAAACAGGGGGCAGACACGCTCAAACGCAACCATCTGGAGCTGGGCGGCAAGAACCCGGTTATCGTGTTTGACGATGCCGATCTGGACCGCGCGCTGGATGCGGTGATCTTCATGATCTATTCGATCAACGGCGAGCGCTGCACCTCCTCCTCGCGTTTGCTGGTGCAGGATACGATCAAGGATGCCTTTGAGGCCAAGCTTGTTGAGCGCGTGAACAAGATCAAGGTCGGCCACCCGCTGGACCCGGCGACCGAGATCGGACCGCTGGTGACCGAGGAACATTTCAACAAGGTCACCAGTTACTTTGAGATCGCGAAAGAGGATGGGGCGACCATCGCCGCGGGCGGAACGACAGTCGGGGAGACCGGCTATTTTGTACGACCGACCCTTTTCACCAACGCAAACAACCAGATGCGCATCGCGCGCGAGGAAATCTTTGGCCCGGTTCTGACCGCCATTCCATTCTCGACCGAGGATGAGGCGCTGCAGTTGGCCAACGACACACCCTACGGTCTGACCGGCTATGTCTGGACCAACGACCTGACCCGCGCCTTGCGTTTCACCGACAAGCTTGAGGCCGGGATGATCTGGGTGAACTCGGAAAACGTCCGCCATCTGCCGACGCCGTTCGGTGGTGTCAAAGCCTCGGGGATTGGTCGGGACGGCGGCGATTGGAGCTTTGAGTTCTACATGGAACAAAAGCACATCGGCTTTGCCACCGGTCAGCACAAGATCACTCGCCTTGGGACCTGACACGCGTCGCCCTGACAATCCAAAGCACTTAGGAGTTTGAAATGCCTGTACCCGCTCCGAACCTCTACCCGGATTTCAACACGATCCGCCTGAGCCATGTTTGCCTGAACGTTAAGGATCTGGCGGTATCCAGGGCGTTTTATGTTGACATGTTCGGCCTGCAGGTGGCGCATGAATCCGACACTCACATCTACCTGCGCGCGCTGGAAGAGCGTGGGCATCACAGCGTGGTTCTGCAGAAATCCGACGCGCCCGGCACGGTCGATGTCATGGGGTTCAAGGTCTTTGATGAGGCTGATCTTGATCGCGCCGAAGCCTGGTTTCAGGCCAAAGGCCGCCCGACCCAGTGGATCGAACGCCCGTTTCAGGGGCGCACGCTGCTGACCTCGGACAATATCGGTATCCCATTGGAATTCTACAACAAGATGGACCGGCTGCCGACGATCCATCAGGACTATGTCCGATACCATGGCGTGCGCCCCTTGCGGATAGACCATTTCAACTGTTTCAGCCCAAACGTCGATCACAGCGTCGCCTTCTACAGCGACATGGGATTTCGGGTTACGGAATATACCGAAGACGAAGACAGCAAGCGGTTGTGGGCGGCGTGGTTGCATCGCAAAGGTGGTGTGCATGACATGGCCTTTACCAACGGTACCGGGCCACGCATGCACCATGTGGCGTTCTGGGTCGCCAACCCGATGCACATCATCGATCTTCTGGACGTCATGTCGACCACGGGTTACGTCGAGAACATCGAACGCGGGCCGGGACGGCACGGTATTTCCAACGCGTTCTTTCTGTATATCCTTGACCCGGATGGTCACCGGATCGAAATCTACAGCTCGGATTATCAGACGTTGGACCCCGATCATGAGCCGCTGAAATGGGACCTGAAAGACCCGCAGCGGCAAACCCTATGGGGTGCGCCCGCACCGCGCAGCTGGTTTGAACATGGGTCTCGGTTCACAGGCGTTGACGTGGCCGAGGCGGATCTGAACGCCACCCCAATCATCGCACCCTGAGGAGGCGGGAATGGACTGGGACGAGTTTAGCCACTGGGGCAAACGCATATCCGACTGGGCTGCGGATTATCACAAGACTTTGCCCGACCTGCCGGTGCGCGCGCAAACCGCCCCGGGTGAGATTGCCGCGCAGCTTCCCCAGCAGCCACCAGAACACGCGCAGGCCATGGACACCATCATGGCCGATTTCGAACGGATCGTGATGCCGGGTATGACCCATTGGCAGCACCCGCGTTTCTTTGCCTATTTCCCGGCCAATGCCGCGCCGCCGTCGATGCTGGCCGAGATGCTGGTCACCACAATCGCGGCGCAGTGCATGTTGTGGCAGACCTCTCCGGCCGCGACCGAGGTCGAAGGGGTTATGGTCGACTGGCTTAGGCAGGCGCTGGGCTTGCCCGAAGGCATGACCGGGGTCATTCAGGACAGCGCGTCCTCGGCCACCTTGTCGGCGGTGCTGACCATGCGCGAACGGGCCACGGGCTTTACCGGCAATCGTGACGGGTTGAACACCAAAGGCGCGCTGCGGATTTATTGCTCGGACCAGGTGCATTCGTCGATTGACCGGGCCTGCTGGGTCGCGGGTATCGGTCAGGACAATCTGGTCAAACTGCCCGCACATGGCCCGACCTTTGCGATTGATCCAGATGCGCTGGAGGCCGCAATTCAGCGCGACATCGCCGCCGGGCATGTGCCCGCCGGGATCATTGCCATCACCGGGGGCACCGGGGTGGGGGCATGCGATGATCTCAATGCGGTTGCTGATGTGGCGCAGAAACACGACCTCTACACCCATCTGGATGCGGCATGGGCCGGGTCGGCCATGATCTGCCCTGAATTTCGCCAGACGTTTTGGTCCGGGGCCGACCGCTATGACAGTATCGTCTTCAACCCGCATAAATGGCTGGGCGCGCAGTTCGATTGCGCCATTCAATTCCTCAGGGACGCCACACCGCAGTTGAACACGCTGAAGATTGAGCCCGAATACCTCAAGACAACCGGGGCAGAGGTCACGAATTATTCGGAATGGACGATCCCCTTGGGGCGCAGGTTCCGGGCGCTGAAAATCTGGTTCCTGTTGCGCTCATACGGGTTGGAGGGGTTGCGGGCCCGCATCCGCAACCACGTCGCCTGGGCAGCTGAACTTGCCGAGATGATTAGCACGATGGAAGGGTTTGAGGTGACGACGGGCCCGATCCTCAGCCTGTTTTCCTTCCGTTGTCCCGGCGATGATGAGATGCAGCAGCGATTGGTGGATGCGCTGAACGATGATGGCCGGATTTACCTGACCCAAGGCCTGTTCGACGGTCGCAAGATCATCCGCTTTCAGGTCGGCCAATTCGATACAACGCGCGAAGACGTGCTGATGGCGGCAGAGGTCATTCGCGACGTCTGGGGAAAGATCGCATGAAGTTTGCTACCTACACATCAGATAACAGGACGTTTTTTGGGGCCATCACCGACAACGGCGCTATCGCTCTGAATGATGCGTCCCCGGATTGCGCCAGCCTGTATGAGGTGATCGCCTCGAGTGCATTCGGGCAGTTGGCCAAAGCTGCCGAAGGCAGGCCCGTCACCCATACCGAGTTCACCTATGAGATGGTGATGCCGGATGCGCGCCGTATCCTATGTGTTGGGGTGAACTTTCCGGACCGAAATGCGGAATACAAGGACGGCAGCGCGCAGCCCAAATACATGTCGCTGTTTCCACGTTTTCCCAGCGGCTTTACCGGCCATGACCGCCCATTGATCCGACCGCCCGAAAACCACACGCTGGATTATGAAGGCGAGGTTGCAATTGTGATCGGCAAGGGAGGGCGCAGGATCGCTCAGCAAGACGCGTATGACCATATCGCGGCCTTGACCTTATGCAATGAAGGCACGATCCGGGATTGGGTGCGGCACGCCAAGTTTAACGTCACGCAAGGAAAGAACTGGGACAAATCGGGGTCAATCGGCCCGTGGCTGGTGCCGTTCACCGATGCGGCGCAACTGGATGACGCCCGCATCCAGACCCGCGTGAATGGCGAGCTACGGCAGGATGATACGCTGAACCGCATGATGTTCCCGATCCGGCGCGAGATCGAATATATCTCGACCTTCATGACCTTGCAGCCCGGCGATATCATCGTCACCGGCACCCCGAGCGGCGCGGGCGCGCGGTTCGATCCGCCAAGATACCTGGTGCCCGGCGACGTCATAGAGGTGTCGGTCGACGGCATCGGCACCCTGCGCAACACGGTCGAGGATGAACAGGTATGACCCCCGAAGATCACGACCGCGCCGCTGCCGATTTGATGCAAGCCGAACGAACGCGCGAACAGATCGGGTTGCTGAGCCTGCGCCACCCCGAGATGGGTATGGACGACGCCTATGAGGTGCAGAATGCGATCTACCGCCAGAAACTGGCCGAAGGACGCAAGGTGATTGGCTGGAAGATCGGGCTGACCTCGAAAGCGATGCAATATGCGTTGAATATCGACATCCCCGACAGCGGGATTTTGTTCGATGATATGGTGTTCGCGAATGGCAGCACTGTCCCGGCAGGGCGTTTCATCCAACCCCGGATCGAGGCCGAGATTGCCTTTGTCATGCACTCCGCCGTGGGGGGCGAGGACGTCCGTCGTGAGGATGTCATCGCAGCCACGGATTACGTCGCGCCGTCCATCGAAATCCTCGACACCCGTATTCAGCGGGTGGATCCCGAGACCGGCAAGGCGCGCACGGTGTTTGACACGATCAGCGACAATGCGGCAAATGCGGGCGTCGTGTTGGGCGATGAACGCCATGCAATTGATGCGTTTGATCTGCGTTGGGTGGGCGCACTGACCTTCCGTAATGGCGAGATTGAGGAAACAGGGCTGGGGGCCGGTGTATTGAGCGATCCTATCGAAAGCGTTGTCTGGCTGGCCCGCCGCATGGCGCAGTACGGCCAAAGCATCGAACTGGGTCAGGTCATCTTGTCCGGCAGCTTCATCCGACCTGTCGAATGCCCGTCAGGCACTGACATCCACGCCGATTTCGGCGCGTTTGGCTCGGTCGATATTTCTTTCGCCTGAACGGAGCGAAACAGATGCCCGATCCGATCTACGCAATAGGCGACATTCACGGTCAATTTGGGATGCTGGAGGACGCCCTGGCGCGGATCGAACGCGACGGCGGCCCCGATGCCAAAGTGGTGTTCATTGGCGATTACACCGACCGGGGGCCACAAAGCCGTGAGGTTCTGGATTTACTGATCAAAGGGCAGGCCGAGGGCAGGAACTGGACGTTCCTGCGCGGCAATCACGACCAGATGTATGCGATGTTCTTGGAGGATTATCCGCGCAACGATGCCCGTCTGCTGGTCGGGTATCATTGGCTGCATCCCCGGATCGGAGGTGCCGAGACATTGCAGTCTTACGGGGTAGGGGTAGAGGACGGAGATCGCATCTATCAGGTTCACGCTCAGGCGAAACAGGCGGTGCCACAGGCGCATATCGACTTTATGAATCAGTTGCAGCCCTACCACCTGACCACCGATGTGCTGTTTGTCCATGCAGGCATTCGACCCGGTGTGCCATTAAAGCAGCAGGACCCCGACGACCTGATCTGGATCCGCGATGAGTTTCTGGATCACGAAAGCCAGCATCCGTGGCTGGTGGTACACGGCCACAGCCACGTGTCTGCGCCGGATCACCGGGGTAATCGGATCAATATCGACACCGGTGCAGGCTATGGCCACCCGCTGACTGCGGTGGTGTTCGAAGGCACGGACTGTTGGGTGCTCGAAGCTCAGGGCCGCAATCGACTGGTGCCCTAAGCTGTATTTCGGATCTGTCGCCGGGTCTGACGCTTTTCAAGCAGCGGCTTGCAGGGCCTGCCTGAGCGTTTCGTGATCCCCAATATGATTGGCCAGCACAAGGATCAGTCGGGCGTTCAGCGCTTCGCTATCCTCATCCGACAGCCCGTCATGGGCCGCGATCAGATCGGCGTAGAAATCGTCCGGTGATGGCAGGTTTGGCTCGGTAATCAACGGCATGTGCTATTCCTTTCCGCAGGCTTTGCGAACCGCCGCGCGCGTCGCCGCCTCATCAAACGCCACCCAGCGGGCCGCTACATGCTGATCCGGGCGGATCAGATAAACGGCCTGTTTGTTCGCCCCAAGATAGCGGGCAGCTAAGGCATCGGTCGTCTGGACAGAGACGGTGCGCAGGGTGATCCCATCCACGTCCAGATGTGCCGGTGCATCCGTGTTGATCGCCAGAAGAACAAACTCATCCCCAAGCCGGTCGAGCAGGAAGCCATCGCCCAAAGGCACATCTGCACATGTCGCACCGACGCGCGTTCCGCTTGGGCCGTCGGGCAGGGCATCCTCGCCGTTCAGGGATGAATGATCGTAGGTGCAGGGCACGGACAACCGCCCCGAATTGACCAGAGGCCGGGCAAAGCTGTGCGTTTCAGCCAGCTTCAAGACTGCATCGCGAAACCTTTTGCTGGTTTTGGATTTCGGGGTGATGAAATCGGTCGAACGGGTCGAGTTGAGGATATTCTCATCCGCCGCAAACACCCGTTCCTGATCGTAGCTGTCCAGCAGGCTGTCGGCTGCCTTGCCCGCAATCACAAGGCCAAGCTTCCAGCCCAGATTGTCCACATCCTGCATCCCCGAATTGGCCCCGCGCGCGCCAAACGGGGATACCTGATGCGCGGCATCACCTGCAAAGATCACCCGGCCATGGCGGAAGTTCTGCATGCGGCGGCACTGGAAGGTGTAGATTGACGACCAGACAAGTTCATATTCGACGTTGTCACCCAGCATCGCATCCAGCCGTCTGCGGATGTTTTCCTCTTTCAGCTCCTCTTTGCGGTCCACGTCCCAGCCGATCTGAAAATCCACGCGCCAGACATCATCGGGCTGCTTGTGCAGCAAGGTCGAGGCACCGGATTTGAAGTAAGGCTCGAACCAGAACCAGCGTTCTGTCGGGAACTCGGCGGTTTTCATCCTGATATCGGCGATCAGGAAGCTGTCCTGAAACACGCGCCCCTCGAACCCCAGATCAAGCATGTCCCGCGTTGGGGACCCCGCGCCGTCGCAGGCGATCAGCCAATCCGCCTCGATCTGGTAAGGGCCATCCGGGGTTTCTACGGAAAGGGTCACGTGGTCATCTTTGACATCAATCGCTTCAACCCGGTTCTTGCCGCGGATTTCGATGGGCGTTCCGCGCTCCTGTTCGGCACAAATGGCCTCGAAGATGAACTTCTCGAAATAGGGCTGTTGCAGGTTGATGAACGCCGGGTTGCGATGGCCGGTTTCGGGCAGAAGGTTGAATTCATAGACTTGTCGGTCGTCCTGAAACACCTTGCCGACATTCCAGACCACGCCCTTGTCCAGCATCGGTGCGCCGCACCCGTGGCGGTCTGCGATCTCCAGCGTTCGCTTGGCAAAGCAGATCGCGCGGCTGCCCATGCCGATCCCTTCGTGATCGTCCAGAACCAGTGCAGGAATGCCCTGCCGTCCCAGATCCAGCGCCATGGCCAGCCCGATCGGGCCGCCGCCTACGATAACAACCGGATGGCGCCTGGCATGTGGTGCGTCCTGATCAGCGGATTTCCGATAGGGATAAAGCCGAAACGCGAGCGAATATCTGTCCTGAAGCATCTGAATACCTGACGTGCCGAATTGGGTGTAATCGGATCAGCCTTGCAACTGCTCCCACATCTCCAGATCGCGTTTGTCGGTCCAGATGCGGGGGTGGGTGATCCCGCGTGCTTCGTCATAGGCGCGGCTGACGTTGAAGGGCAGGCAGTGTTCGTAGATGGCGTAGTCCTTGAACTTGGGGTCACAGGCGTCACGCACGGCGTCCCATGCATCCTTGAGCGACCCGCCCTTCATCGCCACGCGCTGGGCCGGGGTGTAGGTCGAATTCACAAAATCCCGCGTGCTTTCGATGGCGCGCTCCACCGCCTCCTTGCCCACCAGCGCCGCACCACGACCCGGCGCAATGGCGTCCACGTCATAGGCCTTGATCGCGTCGAGCGTTCCGCCCCAATCCGCGAAATGCCCGTCGCCGCAATAACAGGCCGAATGATCCTCGACGATATCGCCGGTGAACATCACATTCTGGTCGGGCACATGGATCACTGCGTCACCTGCCGTATGGGCCCGGCCGATCTGTTTGATATCCACGCGGCGATTGCCCAGATAGACCGTCATACTCTCGCTGAAGGTCGTCGTGGGCCATGTCAGGCCGGGGATGCTTTCGTGTCCTTCGAACAGCCGCGGGAAGCGTTGGAATTCGCTATCCCAATCCTCTTGCCCGCGTTCGACAACCATCGAGCGGGCGACATCGGACATGATGATTTGCTGCGCATTAAAGGCCGACGCGCCCAGCACCCGAACGGCGTGATAGTGGGTCAGCACAACGTGGGTGATCGGTTTGTCGGTCACGGTCCGGACGCATTCGATCACTTTGTTGGCCAGTCGTGGGGTGGCCTGCGCCTCGACAATCATGACGCTGTCGTCGCCGATGATGACGCCAGAATTCGGGTCGCCCTCGGCGGTAAACGCGTACAGCCCTTCGCCAATCTCATCAAAAGTGATTGTCTTTTCGGTCAGATCGCCTTGCGATGCAAATGCCTTGGCCACGAGGATCGGTCCTTTTGCTGTTTTGACGAAGAAGGCCCCGGGGCGCTTCTGGTCCGAGTGTATAGGAAATTGCCTCAGATAATCGTTGCATTTGCAACGGTGTCAATATTTTTGTTGCATTTGCAATGAATATTTGGCCTCCATACGAAAAAAAGGACGTTGCCGGATGACGCCAAACACCTTGCCCGAGTTCGATCTGGAGAAATACCTGCCGTACCGCCTGACGGTCCTGGCTGCGCGCCTGAGTATGGACATGGCGCAGCAGTATAAAAGTGAGTTTGGCATTTCGATTCCCGAGTGGCGGGTTCTTGTAAACATTGGATACGCAAAGAACTTATCGGTGCGGGACATCGAAAAACGGGTCAGTTTGGAAAAATCGATGGTCAGCCGGGCAGCGGCGCGGCTAGAGGCGCGCGGGCTTGTTTCCAAGACGGTCGACCCCAAGGACCGGCGTCTGGTGAAGCTTGAACTGACCGAAGAGGGGGCCTTGGTCCTTGGAAAACTGATCCCGATCGCCTCGGCCTTTCAGGCAGATCTGGAGCGCAAGCTTGGGGCGGAAAAAGACGCGCTTTATTCCGCGCTGGATAGGTTGGCGGATTGAAGACCGTTGGCCTTTTTGGCGCAACGCGGCAGGAAGGACGTGGTCGCGCCCCGGGAAAAACGCAACGGAACTGTGGCCAGTTGCGTGCGCTTATACTCTAGTCAAACCAGGTATCGGGTTGAGAGGAGGGCCGGGCACACCGGCTGATAGGGGCAATGTTGGTAAAGGCGGCAAAGATCTTCGCGGGCGCGGCAGTCGCCGGCGCACTCGGTCTGACAGGGTATCTGTTGATTGCGCCGCCCGATTTGCTGAAGGTTGGCACGAACTACTCGGCCAAGATCGTCTGTTCCAACGTGTTCATCGCGGGGCGCGACCCGGATGAGGTTCTGTCGGTTGACGTGCAAGCCCCCGGGCATCCATTGCTGCGGCAAATCTCGATCAAAGTGGACCGCGAAGCGCAAAACGTCGAGGCACGGATTTTCCGGTTCTTTGCGCCTGCAACTTCTCAATACCGCGAGGGGTTGGGGTGTACGAACCTGCACACATCCGAACTCAGCGACAAGACCCTTGCTGCGTCGCCGTCATTGCCGGACGGCATCTGGCCGAAGGGAAACCGCGTCAATCCGTCTCAAGAAGCTGAAATAGAACGCATTCTGGCAGACGAGACCTTGCTTGGCGAAGGGTATCGCGCTGTCGTTGTCGTGCGAGATGGTCGCATCGTTGGGGAAAGCTATGCGCCGGGTTTCGACGAAAACACCCCACTGCTGGGATGGTCCATGACCAAGACCGTGACGGCGGGCCTAATTGGTACGTTGATACAGTCCGGCCAGATGGCGTTGGATGATAAACTGATCGACAGTTTCCCCGAATGGGCCGGTGACAGCCGCAGGGACATCACTGTCGCGTATATGTTGTCGATGACAAGCGGACTGGAGTGGAACGAAGAATATGGGGATGTTTCTGACGTCACCAGAATGCTCTATCTGCGTGATGACATGGCCGGATTTGCGGCCGGTCGTCCAGCAGAGAGCGAAATTGGTACCGACTTCAACTATTCTTCCGGAACATCCACCGCATTGTCCCGCGTGTGGCAAGACGCGGTTGGGGACGAGGCGCTAAGCTATCCAAAGGAGGCATTGTTTGAGCCATTGGGCATGACCTCGGTCGTGATGGAAACAGATGCTGCGGATACGTTTGTCGGGTCCAGCTATATGTACGCTACGGCGCGGGATTGGGCGCGGTTTGGGCAGTTTTTGCTGCAAAAGGGCGTCTGGGACAGGCAGCAGATACTGCCCGAGGGATTTACGGATTGGATGTTTGAGCCGGTGGCCGCGTCGAATGGTGCCTATGCCAAAGGGCACATTTGGATCGAGGCACCGGGTGGCGTGCCGTCCTTCGAAGATTCGGTCTGGTTGCAAGGCCACGACGGACAAACCATCGGCATTTTCCCGTCCCATGACATGGTCGTTGTCCGGCTGGGCCTGACGCCTTCGAAACTGGGGTATTCCTCGCTGCCTTTGGCGCAGGAACTGATTGCGGCCTTTGCAGAAAACTAACTTTATAGGGGGAGGTTCTGATCCACGCTGCTGAGAATGCCAGCCTCACAGAATCTCAGCAGATTTTGGATCAAGTCGTCAGACTGCGGTTCGTCACCCATGCCGCCGAGCGCGGCAATCCGCCAGTCAGAGGTGCAGAGCGCCAGCATGGACGACACCGCGAACACCAGCGCGCCAGCGACGCGCGCCGGGTCCGCGCCGGGGAAGCGCGCGCACAGCAACTGCACGACACGCGTGGCCACCGGATCGAAATGCGTATTGGCCAGCGCGCGCCATCGCGTGTCAGCGGAAACAATGGCCACGATACGCGCATAAGCTAGCCACTGAGGATCGCCGCCAAAGGCGCGGGTCACAAGTGGCAGCATGAAGGCCGACATCAGGTCGCCTACGCTCCAGTCCTGTTGAGCTTCAAGCGCTCTGATAGACGCAAGGCGTTCTTCCGACAACTCGGCGGCCCGACGCGCCACGATACGCTCGAACAACTCGTCTTTCGGGCCACCGTGAAAGTTCACGCTGGCCTTTTGAACCCGCGCCCGTTCGGCAATGTCCCGGATCGATGCCCCTTCGAATCCCCGTTCTGCAAAAACCAGCTCGGCGGCGTCCAGGATTCGGTCCCTCGCGGCAAGCGATCGCTGCGAGGGTGCTCTTTTTCTTTCTTTTACAGCATGTTGGGCCATCTCAAAAACCAGTTTGCCTTATTTCGAACGTTCGTTCAAGATAATAGATGTCGCAGGAGGAGGCGCGGATGGAACAGGGGCAGGTAAGAGCGGGCCAACCGGTTGAGGTAAAGGCCCGCCCCCAAGAGTGTTTTGCATTGATCGGCGCGGGGCCCATGGGTCTTGCAATGGCCAAGACACTGATCGAGCAGGGAGTGCCATTTCAGGGATTTGAACTGGCAGATGATGTGGGTGGTCTTTGGAATATCGATTCACCCAGGTCCACGATGTACGAGACCGCCCACCTCATATCCTCCAAGCGGATGACGGAATTCACTGACTTCCCCATGCAGGAGGACACGGCAGAATACCCGTCGCATCGCGAGATGAAGCGTTATTTTCAGGAATTCGCGAACGCCTTCGACCTGAATCAGCACTTTCACTTCGGTGCCGAAGTTCTAAGCGCCAAGCCTTTGCAGGATGGCGGATGGGATGTGACCTGGCGCGATAGGGCCGGGGTCGAACAGACCCAGACCTTTGCGGGTGTTCTGGTCGCAAATGGCACCTTGTCGGAACCCAACATGCCCAAGTTCAAGGGCGAGTTCACAGGTGAACTGATCCACGCGTCCGAATACCGGTATCCGACCCAATTCGCCGGTAAGCGTGTTCTGGTCATCGGCGCGGGGAATTCCGGGTGCGACATTGCGGTGGATGCCATCCACCACGGGCTGTCCTGCGATCTGTCGATGCGCCGCGGGTATTACTTTGTGCCGAAATACGTGTTTGGCGTTCCGGCGGACACGATGGGCGGCAAGATCCGCCTACCCATGTGGTTGAAGCGCAAAGTTGACGGGGCAATCCTGAAATGGTTCGTCGGTGATCCGCAGAAATACGGGTTTCCGAAACCGGACTATGCGCTTTATGAATCCCATCCTGTTGTGAACTCGCTGATCCTGTTCCATGCCGGGCACGGGGACCTGAAGGTGCGCCCGGATGTGGAACGGTTCGAGGGTAAGACGGTTCATTTCCGTGATGGCAGTTCAGCCGACTATGACATGATCCTGACAGCCACCGGGTATTCGCTGCACTATCCTTTCATCGAAAAGGAGTTGCTGAACTGGAAGGGCGACGCCCCGGACCTGTACCTCAATTGCATGCACCCGGACCGGGATGACCTGTTCGTCCTTGGCATGGTCGAGGCGTCGGGGTTGGGCTGGCAGGGTCGCCATGAGCAGGCCGAGATGGTTGCGCGGTATATCGCTGGTCTGCGCTCGGGCAACGCGGCAGCCAAGGCGATCCGTGCCACCAAATCCAAAGGGTATGAGCGGGCGACGGGGGGCATGAACTATATCGACCTTCCGCGCATGGCGTATTACGTCGACAAGGCAACCTATCGCAAAGAAGTCACCGGTCAGATTGCGGCGCTGCGGGCGGCTGAGCGATGAACGGTATCGATCAGGTTGCGCTGAACTTTGATGCCGGAAACCTCAGGGTTCTGAATGCGGTTCTGGCGATCATCATGTTCTCGATTGCGCTGGATTTGCGGATTGACGATTTTCGCCGCGTTGTGCGCGGACCCAAGCCACTGATTGTCGGGCTGGCGTCGCAGTTTCTGATCCTGCCTGCGCTGACATTTCTGATGATCCTTGTGCTTCGGCCCATGCCATCTGTTGCGATGGGCCTTATTCTGGTTGCGGCCTGTCCCGGCGGGAATATCTCGAACTTCATGACCCATCGGGCGCAGGGCAATGTCGCGCTGTCCGTTTCCATGACGGCCTTTGCGACGGTCGGGGCGATTGTCATCACACCGATAAACATTGCGTTCTGGGGCAATCTTTATGGCCCGACGCGCGAGATTTTGCAGCGTACGGAAATCGATCCGGTCTCGGTCGCGATAACGGTTGGGTTCATGCTGATCCTGCCGCTGATCCTGGGAATGGTCGTGAACGCGCGGTTCACTGCATTTGCCGACCGTATTCGCCGACCAATGCAGTGGGTGTCGATGGGCATTTTCGTGGCCTTCATCGCATTGGCGCTGGCCGCGAACTGGGCCCATTTCCTAAGCTTTGCCGGGGCGATCATCGGCCTTGTCATAATCCACAACGCGCTGGCCTTTTTAGGCGGGTATGTCACCGCGACCGTGGCGGGGCTGTCCGAACGGGATCGCCGGTCCGTGACCATCGAGACCGGCATTCAGAACTCGGGCCTTGGGCTGATCCTGATCTTTGCCTTCTTTGGGGGGCTGGGCGGGATGGCCGTTGCAGCGGCCCTTTGGGGCATATGGCACGCGATCTCGGGGATCGCACTGGCGCGCTATTTCGCACGGCGAGCGGTTCCGGCATGACCCGGATATTGATCACTGGCGCAGCCGGGGCGGTGGGGGCCGCGCTTTTGCGGCGCCTTGGTGAACGCCCGGAACTGGATGTGGTTGCGACCGACATTCGCAAGCCTGAGGACTTGCCGCCCAACGCGCGTTTTCTGACGATGGACGTGACAGGCGACGACCCGCAGAACATCATCCTTGCAGAACGCCCCGATACCGTTGTGCATCTGGCATCGATTGTAACTCCGGGCCCCGAGTCAACGCGAGAGATCGAATATCAGGTCGATGTCGAAGGCACCCGGAATGTGCTGAACGCGGCCATTGCAGCCGGGGTGCGGCGTTTGGTGGTCACGTCCTCGGGCGCGGCTTATGGCTATCACGCCGACAACCCTGTACCGCTGTGTGAAACGGACGCGATCCGGGGCAATCGGGAGTTTGCCTATTCCTGGCACAAGCGCTTGGTCGAAGAGATGTTGGCCGAGGCCAGAGAAAACGCCCCCGATCTGCAACAGGTCGTTCTGCGCGTGGGTACGGTGCTGGGCGAAGGTGTCGAGAACCAGATCACGTCCCTGTTCCATAAACCGCGATTGCTCGGGTTAAGGGGGTCGGACAGCCCCTTTGTTTTCACCTGGGATCAGGACCTTGCCGAGATTTTGCTGCGGGCTGCAACCGACGGGCCAGCGGGTGTTTTTAACGTTTCGGGTGATGGCGCTTTGACACTGTCCGAAATCGCCAATGCAATGGGTAAAACCGTGCGATGGCTGCCGCCGAGGCTGATCAAACTGGCCTTGACCGTGGCCCGGCCCTTGGGTCTGAGCCGTTACGGACCCGAGCAGGTCAGGTTCTTGCAGTATCGGCCCGTGCTGGACAACGCATCCCTGAAATCCGACTTTGGCTATCACCCCAGCCTTTCCAGCGCCGAAACGTTCCAGCGCTGGTGGGAGAGCAGGACATGACAAAGACCGCCGTCATAACCGGAGGGGCAGGCGGGCTAGGGCAGGCCCTTGCCAAGGCGCTGCGGGATCAGGGTTGGCATACGGCGTTGATCGACCTTCCCGGCCCTGAACTTGATGCACTGGCGGCTTTGGAAAATGTCAGCGTCTACGCCTGCGATCTGACCAAGCCAGATCATTGTGCGGCGACCTGCGCCGAGATCATTGGTGACAGACCCTCGGTCGATCTGGTCATCTACAACGCGGGCGTTTCGCAAATAGCGGCCTTTGTCGACAGCGACATGCAGGCACACAGGAAACTGTTCGAAATCAACTATTTTGCAGCCGTCGAGTGTGCAAAACACTTTCTAGAACCCGTCCGCTTGGCCAAAGGAACCCATCTGGCAATATCCTCGGTCGCCGGGTTTGCGCCGTTGCTGCACCGCACCGCCTACGCCGCCAGCAAACACGCGATGGAGGGGTTTTTCAAATCGCTACGGGCCGAGGAATTGCCTCATGGGGTAAACGTGGTCATCGCGGCCCCGTCTTTTGTCGCGACCAATATCGGGCGACCGCATGCCAACCAATCGGATTTTGTGCGTCCGGGCTCTGCGGCTGATGGTATCGAGTACATTGCGCCTCAGGACGCAGCACGGATCATTCTTCGCGGTGTGCAAAAGCAGCAGGATTTTGTTCCCGTTGGGCGTGTGGCCACGCTTTCGAACATTTTGAACCGCGTGTCCCCAACGCTTTACCTGCGCCAGATGATACGAAGGATTGGAAAGGGTTGAAGCGCCCATAGGCTGGTGCAGGGTCAACTCAGCATTCTTTGCGAGACGTCTTCCAGAAGATCGTGCAAATCGAAATCCTGGCCTTTCTCTGCAAGCGCATGGTCTTTCAGGATGAAGGACAACCCGTGAACGAAACTCCACAACAGAAAGCCTCGGCGGCGGACCTCTTCTGTGATTTCCGATTCACCCAGACATTTCGCCACTTCGGCCAAGAGAATCCCAAAGCTCTGCTGCCCACCTTCTTCAAGGCGCTGGTCGGCGATGCGGTCCGTGAATCCGCCGAATTTCAGCCGGAAAATCCCCGGCTCGTTCAGCGCGAAGGCAATGTATTCCATGCCGATTGCGGTGATGCGTTCGGGCGAGCCTTCGGGGATGCCCTCGAGCGCCGCCAGCATGTTTTCGCGATGCCGGACCATCCCTTCGAGAACGGTGGCGACAAGCATTTCCGTCTTGTCCTTGAAGTGTTTGTAAGGCGCAGCGGTGGATACTCCGGCCAGCCTGCAGGCTTCGGATACGGAAAAACTGTCGGGGCCTTTTTCTTCCACCAATTGCCGGGTCGCTTCGATCAGGGCGGCCCGTAAATCACCGTGATGATAGGCTTTCTTGCCCACGGCCTGGCGGTCAGCGCCCCTGGTTGGCGCGAGGATTTTTTCTGTGCTCGTCATGATCCAACATCTGCCAGATCGCGTACCCCTTGTCAAAGTAAGAGGTTCTAACATATGTTAGAGAGGCTAACTTGATGAGGTCCCCAAATGCCGAATCCTGCGACATCCCCCTCTGAACCTGCCAAGCAAGGTCTGTTTTCGCGCGTGTTGCGCGGCACGGTGCGGCTTGGATTGACCGTCAGCGTGATCGCCGTTGCAGCCGCCGCTGTTTACGTCGGAACCGCGGAACTGACGCGCAGGGCGGATGCTGTGCCTGCACCAGACGCCGCCGCAGTGACCCCGGTATCCGTCACTCCGATCATCTCTGAAAACGCCTATACGGTGGATCGGGTCTTCATCGGGCAGGTCGAACCTCAACGCTCGGCTGATGTTTCGTTCGAACTGAATGGCAGGCTGGATCAGATTCTTGTGGATGAGGGCGATGCAGTGGCCAAGGGGCAGCTTCTTGCGACCTTGGACATTGCGCTGCTGGAGGTGGAACGCGATCGCCTGACCGCGTCACGAGATGCCATTGCCGCGCAGCTTGCCTTTGCAAAGAAAACAGTCGAGCGAAACGCAAAACTCATCGGGCAGGGCTTTACCAGCCAGGCCCGTCTGGACGAGGCCGTCGCGCAGCAGGATGAACTGTTGTCCCGGATTGGTGAGCTTGACGCTGGTTTGCGGGATGTGACGGTGCGAATCGAGAAATCCAGCATCGAGGCCCCGTTTGCGGGTCAAATCACCTCGCGGCACGTGGATGGCGGGGAAACGCTCCGGTCCGGTGAGTTGGTGTTGGGCATGGTCGAGCTTGTCTCGCCTCAGGTTCGGATCGGAATCCCGCTGGATGTCGATCCGGCGCTGCTGGCGGATGTTGAGATCGAAATCGCGGGTCAGAGCTACCTGGCAGAACTTGCAACCCTGCGCCCCGATATTGATCCGGTGACCCGTACGCGGACGGCACTGTTCGATCTGAAAAACGGGCCGGATGTTGCGTTCGGGCAGACTGCACGCGTGCATGTCCTTGATCCGGTGGAAAGTGCCGGGACATGGGTGCCCACGACATCCCTAAAGGAAGGGACGCGGGGGCAGTGGACGCTGCTGGTTGCCGATGCGCAAAAGACCGTGCGGCTTGCGACTGTCGAAGTGCTGCATGCCGAGGATGACCGGGTCTTTGTGCGCGGGCAGTTTCCGGACGGGACCGTCCTGATCGATCAGGGGCCACAACGTGTCACTGTTGGTCAGCGTGTCGCCTTCGGCGCCGGCGAGTAACGGAGCGGTCCCATGGAAACCCTGACCTTTCGCCACCCCCGCCTTGTCGCCCTGATTATTCTGGTTCTGGTCTCAGCGGGCCTGTCATCCTTCCTGTCGCTGGGACGTCAGGAAGACCCTACGATCACCAACCTTTTTGCAACAGTGACCACACAGTTTCCGGGTGCTGACCCCGAGCGGGTCGAAGCGCTGGTTACGGCAGAGATCGAGGAAGAACTGCGAAAAATCGCCGAGGTGGATGAGATCAGTTCCGTGTCCCGCTCGGGCGTTTCGGTGGTCTCGGTCGAATTGCTGGAAACACTGGACGAAGCCACCATAGAACAGGTTTGGGCCGAGGCGCGCGATGCCGTCGAAGATGCCCGTCAGACCTTCCCGGCAGGTGTGCTGCCCCCGGATTTCGATGCCGAGGGCATTTCGGCCTATTCAGCGGTTATCGCAGTCGCTGCGGATAGCCCGGATTTCCCGGTCACATTGTTGTCGCGCCATGCCGAGGCCTTGGGGGATCGTTTGCGCGCGATCCCTGCAACGCGCGCCGTTGAGTATTTTGGTCAGCCAGATGAGGAAGTGCTGGTCAGTGTGGATATGGACAGGGCAGCGGCCCTGGGGCTAAGCGCCGCCGAGATCTCGCAGCGCATTGCCGAGGCGGATGGCAAGGTCCAGTCGGGCCGACTGCAATCCGACGTGGATTTGACAATCAACATCAGCGGTGAAATCGAAACGCTGGACCGCATTCGCAGCATCGTCCTGCGGGAAAGTGAAGAAGGGGCGGTGGTGCAGCTGGGCGATATCGCCAGCGTGGATCGCGGTGCGCGCAATCCGCAATCCTCAATCGCCTTTGCCAATGGCAAGCCCGCCGTGCTGGTGGGCGTGCTTGCACAAGACGGCGCGCAGATCGACCGCTGGACCGGTTTCCTGCGGGACGAGCTTGCGGCAGGTGCGCCGTCGGTCCCGTTGGGCGTTCAGGAAGTGCTGCTGTTCGATCAAAGCCAGTATACAACGGACCGTCTGACCGAGGTCGGGATCAATATGGCCATTGGCGTCGCGCTGGTTGTGGCCGTTTTGTTCATCACACTTGGTGTTCGCGCTGCGGCCATTGTGGCCTTGGTGCTGCCTGTCGTCTCATTGGCGACCTTGGCCACGATGAATATGATCGGGCTGCCGATCCATCAGATGTCTGTCACCGGCCTGATTGTGGCCTTGGGTCTGCTGGTGGACGCGGCCATTGTCATGACAGACGAAATCCGACGACGCTTGCAAGACGGGATGGCCCGTATTGCCGCCGTGCAGGACGCCGTTCGCCGGTTGGCCGCGCCGTTGCTGGCATCGACGGTCACCACGGCGCTGGCCTTTACACCCATGATCCTGCTGCCCGGGCCCGCCGGGGATTTTGTCGGCGCCATCGCCATTGCGGTGGTTTTGATGCTGGTGTGGTCTCTGGTCGTTGCCCTGACCGTGACGCCGGCGATTGCGGGCTGGGTTTTGTCCGACCGCCCGGATGCCGGAATGCTGAGCCGGGGCATCAGCATCCCGCCGCTTGCCCGCCTGTTCGAAGCCTCGATCCGCCTGTCGGTGGCCAACCCGGTTCGGTCCATCGCACTGGCGCTGGTTCTGCCCGTGCTTGGGTTCGCGGCCTTCCCGACGCTGACCGCGCAGTTCTTTCCGGGTGTCGACCGCAACCAGTTCTATATCGAGATCGACATGCCAGGCGGCACATCCATTGCCACCACCGAAGCAACAGCGCGGCAGATCGACGCCATGCTGCTGGCCGACAAAGGCGTCAAAAGCGTCTACTGGACCGTGGGTGAGTCCGGCCCGGCCTTTTACTACAACATCGTCGGCAACCGCTCACGCGAACCGGGGTTTGCGCAGGCCATGATCACGACCGACACCGCCGATGACGCAGCCCGCCTTGTTGGGGCGCTTCAAAGCCGTCTGGATACCGATTTCCCCGATGCTCAGATCATCGTACGCAATCTGGTGCAAGGCCCGCCGGTTGACGCCCCGGTCGAGGTCAAAATTCAGGGGCAGGACATCACTGTTCTGCGCAATCTGGGCGACGAAGTTCGCTCGATCATGGCGAACCTTGATCTGGTGACGCAGGCACGGGCCAGCGTCAACGGCGGCAACCCTCAGATCCGGTTCGAGATTGATGAGGTCAAGGCCCGCCTGCTGGGACTGGACGTGGCCGATATTGCCAGTCAGTTGGATACGGCACTGGTGGGCATTACCGGCGGGTCGCTGATCGAAGGCACCGAGCAATTGCCTGTGCGCGTACGGCTGGGCGACGAAGTCCGCTCGGACCTGAGCGCGATTGTCAGCATGCCGATCCTGTTGCCGAATGCCCCTGCAGTTTCGGCCACCGGAGTGTTCCCGGCAGTGCCGTTGTCAGAACTGGCGCGGCCCGTTCTGGAACCTGCCGAAAGCACCATCACCCGGACAGATGGCGTGCGCGAAAACACCATTCAGGCGTTCATCGTGCCGGGCGTATTGCCGGAAGAGGCGTTGCAGGACGTGCTGGAAGCGCTGGACGCATCCGGATTTGTCCTGCCGCAAGGCTACTCGATGTCTTTGGGCGGGGACAGCGATGCGCGGTCCAACACGGTGGGCAATCTGCTGGCATCTGTCGGGCTGATTGTCACCTTGTCGATTGCGACTATTGTGCTGACCTTCAATTCCTTCCGTCTGACCGTTGTAACGCTGGTCGTGTGCATTCTGTCCGCCGGACTGTCGATGCTGTCACTGGCCGTCATGCAATTCCCATTCGGGATCACCGCGATCATTGGCGTGATTGGGTCAATCGGCGTGTCGATCAACGCGGCGATCATCATTCTGACCGGATTGCAAAAGGACCCGGATGCAAGTCAGGGCGATCTGCACGCCATGGCGCGGGTTGTGTCAGGGTCAAGCCGCCACATTATCTCAACAACCATCACCACGTTCGGCGGGTTTCTTCCCCTGATCCTTGGCGGGGGCGCATTTTGGCCGCCCTTTGCCGTGGCAATCGCCGGTGGTGTTTTGCTGTCGACTGTGGTGTCCTTTTACTTCACGCCGCCCGTCTTTGCGATGTTGTACCGAAGACGGTCTGGCGCGATATGCTTACCTGCCAGCCGGAAATCCGAGCCTGGCACTGCGGTTGTCCCACTTGCCGCCGAATAAGAGTTCTGACGCCTGAGGGCAGGGTTCTTTTCGGTTTCGCCAACCTATTTTGAGACGATCAGGAACAGATCGTCTCAATACGCGCCAATAAAAGTGGAAACCTACTCGGCCACCATTTGGGCAGACGGCGTGGACATCGAGATTGCCTGTTCCTCGTCCGTCATCTCGTCTTCGATCCCTTCAAACAAAGGTGTCGAGAGATAGCGTTCGCCCGTATCCGGCAGCATGACCAAAATCACCGAACCTTCGGGGGCATCTTCGGCCACCTTCATCGCCACTGCAAAAGTCGAACCACCGGAGATTCCGGTAAAGATACCTTCCTCGGCGGCAAGGCGGCGCGACCATTCGATGCCTTCGGCACCAGGAATTGGGATCAACTGGTCATAGTAGGATTGATCGATCGCTTCCTGCAGAACCCACGGGATGAAATCCGGCGTCCAGCCCTGAATGGGATGCGGCTCAAACTCGGGGTGGCTTTCGGTTGGCTGATGATCCGCATTGCGGGTGTTTACATAGCCCGATCCGACAAGGGCCGCATTCGCAGGCTCGGTCAGGATGATCTTGGTGTCAGGGCGTTCCTTGCGCAGAACGCGCGCGACGCCGGACACCGTTCCGCCCGTTCCATACCCCGTGATCCAGTAATCCAGCCGTCCGCTGCCGAAATCGCCAAGGATTTCCTGCGCGGTTGTGTTTTCGTGGATATCCGCGTTGGCGGCGGTCTCGAACTGGCTGGCCAGGAACCACCCGTTCTGCTCGGCCAGTTCCTTGGCCTTGGTATACATCCCAAAGCCCTTCTGCGCCCGTGGCGTCAGAACAACCTTCGCACCCAGAAACCGCATCAGCTTGCGCCGTTCGACCGAGAAGCTGTCTGCCATGGTCACGACAAGCGGGTACCCTTTGGCCGCACAAACCATCGCCAAACCGATCCCGGTATTGCCCGACGTCGCCTCGACAACCGTTTGACCCGGCTTCAGGCGACCGTCGCGCTCGGCTGCTTCGATGATGTTGAGGGCCAGACGATCCTTGACAGATCCGGCAGGATTGAACGCTTCGAACTTGACATAGACGGACACATGCGCCGGTGCGATCCTGCCGATGCGGATGCAGGGCGTGTCACCTACCGTGTCCAAAACACTGTCGAACAGGCGTCCACGCCCCTTAGTCTTGCGAATAGCCATGAGGTCCTCCCAGTTTTCTTTGTTTGCGAACCGTGCCACAGGTCGGCTCAGATTGATACGTCACTTGGTCGTTCTGCGGGGTCAGACGCTGATCGGAGAGATGCCGCCCGCGAAAGCCGCCAAAATGGGGGCGGCCAGCGCAAAACCTGCGCGCATGAAATCGCCGGGCCCATCTGACAGCCCGTGTTCCTTGCGCCAGTCCTGAACGTCAAAATCGTCCTCACCGCCTTCATTCTGGCGGGCGGCGATTGCCAGATTTGTGACGCGGCCGTCCAGAATTACAGCCACAGGCAGGAAAAAGCTGAGCATCAGCAGGCAGAAATAGGTGCCGGTCAGCAAGGCCGAGGCGGTGACCAGGGATGTGAATGCGGATTTTTCCGACTCGGCAATCACCGGCAAGGGCCAGTACATCCAGCTTGAGGCGAAAAACATGCCGAAAGTCAGGATCAGGCTGGACAGGTAAAGCTGTTGCTTCATCTGGCGTATGTTGCGGGCCAACCTGACGGCGGTGTCTTCGATATCGCCGTTTTCGCCGGTTGCCAGGCACAGGATCATTCCCGCAATCAAAGCCCCGACCGCAAGACCTGCCAGCCCGGTGATGATGTCCATCACACGACGGAACAGTGAAAACACCGGAATTTCCCCGCATGTGCCCATCAGCCAGCGATCGCCGACGCTCTGGCAGCCGGGCAGGGTTCCTTTGGACAAGGTCATCTCGAACACTTCTTTTCCCACCTGCCGGTAAATTTGCGGCGGCGTTCCCGTCAGGTACTGTTGGATCACCGGGATCATGGCCAGCATAAATACGACCAGAACGGTCAGAACCGCCGCAACCCTTGTATTCCGTTCGGTCGGGCGCATCAGATTTCGGGCCAGCACCGCGACCGGCAGAATGGCCAGCGCGGCAAAGAACCAGGCGGCGGCAAGAAACCTGTACCTGCCAACCGTCTCCAACCAGTCCTTGTCCTGCACCAGAATGTCAGGGGAAAGGTCCAGATCCTTGGACAGCATATGGGTCTGGATCAGTTCATGGACCGCAAAGACGCATATGGGCAGCGCGACAATGGAAAAGTAAACCAGTTCAACTCGACGTTTGCGCACGCCAGACCCCCTGCGTGAAAAACCATGACAAAACAAAGCATATCACGGATTTGAAGCAGCTTCATCGTTTCTGAGGTTCAGCCCACGGGCCACGCATGTCGGCAGTTTTCGGCCATGGCTTGGCCACGGTGTGTTATGATCAAGCCCGAGCAAGTTTTGGTGGGGCCATGATCAACCCGATTCAGAACTATCACTACAATCAGCAGCGCCGCGCCGGGCCCCGGCCTGTCCTGTGTTACAGCCCATCGACCAGCCTGTATTTCGGCACGGACGGCAATGTCTCAAGCTGTTGCTACAATCGCGAGCCTTTGGGCCGGTACCCGGATCAATCCATCCACGAAATCTGGCAGGGGCGTCCGCGCCAGACATTGTGCCAGCGCGTGGCAAAAGGCGAACTTGGCGGAGGGTGCAACGGATGCGGATCGCAGATTGAATTCGGGAACTACGGCGCGGTCGTCGCGCAGCACTTTGACCGTTGGAGCGTTGATCCGGATCACCCAACCTCGTTTTCCTTCGAGTTGCACAATGCCTGCAATCTTGAATGCATCATGTGCAATGGCGAGCTGTCCTCGCGCATTCGCCGCTACAGGGAACTGCGTGCGCCCATGCAGCAAGCTTATGGCGATGGTTTTGTCGAGGAGTTGGAGGATTTTATCCCGTACCTCGAAGGCACGACCTTCTATGGTGGTGAGCCGTTCCTGATGCGGCTTTACTACCGGATTTGGGAGAAGATGATCACTCTGAACCCGGATTGCGAGATTACCATTCAGACCAACGCAACCCTGCTGCCGGATCAGGCCTTGTCCGTGCTGGAGCGGGGTAACGTACATATCGGTATCTCCCTCGATACGGTCCGGCGTGACACCTATGGCTCGATCCGGCGCAACGCGGATTTTGATGAGGTGATCCAAAACACCCGCTGGCTGGCTGACTATTCGCACCATCACAACCGGCCCATTGGCATTTCGGCCTGTATCATGACGGTGAACTGGCAGGAGCTGTCCGAATTGATGGATTTCACCGACGATCTGGGCGCGGTTTTGTATTTCAACACAGTGTGGGAGCCCGAGCATCTGTCGCTGGCTTATGCCGAACCCACCATGATCCTGCGCGTCATCGAACATTACAGCCAGCTTTCGGTCGAACGGGGGCTGCGCGGGCCGCATGATACCGCCGGAACCGTGACATCGACCAATCTGACGGGATATATCGCCCTGCTTGGAACTTGGTATCAGGCCGCTATCCGCCGGGCGGGTGAGGCGAAATTGGCGAATTTCAACAGTTTGGTGTAAGCTGGCCGCATTGGCGAGTGCAGCAGACAGAGGGCTGAGATGGCTAAAGCAACCGGCAAGCAACCCGCAAAACGCCCGCGTCCCAAAGCAAAGCAAACGGCGCCCAAGCCCAAACCCAAGCCGGAACCGGTTGAGGTTAAGCCGGAGGTCGAGGTTGCGCATGCCGCTGAACCGCCCACGCATCACGGATTGGGCAAACAGGCGGAATTGCAGGCAGCGATGGAGGAAAGCTATCGCCAGCTTCAATCGATCTATACCGCCTTCACGCAGCAATACACCGACGCAGGTACGCAATATCAGCGATTGTCGGAACAGGGCTATGACCCTGACATGGCCGATCTCTACAAGGAATTCACCGAAACGCGCGGGGCCGAGATTGCGCAAGAGGGGTTGCAGCTTGCCATCCGTTATGCGGCCTCGGCTCAGGTCCTGTCCAAGCGTTATACGGACGAACTGTTCCAGTTTCTGAACAATCGGGGAAGAAACGGGCTTGCTGCCGAGCAGCCCGCGCAACCCCAGACGGCCACGATCTCATTGAGCGGCGCGGCTGGCAGCACCCTGTCGGCCAGTTTCGAGTTGGAGAACAGCACCGCGACAAGTGTCAGCCCCCGGATTTCGACCACCCCGGTTCTGGACGAGGACGGCGTTGCAGTTGAAGGCGCGATGATCGACGTGATCCCCGATCTGATCAATCTGGCACCGGGTCAAAAGCAACTGGTCAAGGTCATGGTTCCCGTCGACGCCGAACTGTACCGCGCAGGGCATAGCTACTCTACAGCGTTGGTCATCGTAGGGTTAGGACAGGCGCGCAATCAGTTGATTTCCATGGAAATCGACGTCAGTTAGAGGGCTTCCTGAGCCGCCAGATGCGATAGCTCCATTCCCCGGATTTCATCGACTCGTAAACCGCCGATCCGGGCGCGGCGAGGAAGTTGCTCATCTCCTGATCGCCGCCGAAGGCACCAAGACGCGACGCGGCAATCTCATCGCAGGACAGCAGAACATTCGGCGTGATGTCGCGTTCATCTTCGATGTCAAAGCCAAGATCTTTCAGACGTTCAATGCACTGGTTCAGTTTCCCGAGCGGTAGCAGGTCAGTGTAAAGAAACGCGCCGCCGGGTTTCAGGACGCGCAGGACCGAGGCATAGAATTTCTGGATCGCCGGATAGGTGTGTGAGCTTTCGATATTTGTGACCGCGTCGAACTGGCCATCCTCGAATGGCAGGTTCTCGGCGTCGCCTTGCACAAAGGTCAGGCGGGGATCGGTATGCGTTTTCCGGCAGAACGCGATGGCGGCCCCGGATAAATCCAGCCCGGTGACAGAGGCGGGCTCAAAGAACTCGACCAGCGTCCGGGCCGTACCGCCGCGACCGCATCCCACATCCAGAACGGATGTGCCGTCAATCGGGTGCGTGCCAATCACCTCCAACGCAAGTTTGACCGAGTTTCGGTTCATCATCGTGTCGCTGAGCCGGACATCCGACGCCGCGGGCGCACCGTTGGGCGCATAGCCGTAGTTCAGGAAATGCGCAAAAGTCCCGAAGGCCGAGCTATCAAGCTGGTTGGTCACGCCGTCATACATGTCCTGAAAGCTTTTCTTGGCCCCTTCCAGGTCAAGATCAGGCTCGGGCTGTGGGGCCGCAATGTCCGGCTGGATTGGTTTGTCGGTGGTCTTGCCAATATTGGCTTCGATGATCGGGGCCAGACCCGCGATTGTGGGCGTATCAAAGATCTGGCCGACCTCGGGGTTAAAGCCAAAGCGCTCCTCGATCCGCATAGTCATTTCGATGGCCAGCAGCGAATGACCGCCCAGTTCAAAAAACTTGTCATGGATGCCAACGGGGCTGAGGCCCAGCAGATCTTCCCAAATGCCAGCGAGGATGGTCTCCATATCCGTTTTTGGTGTTTCGAACGGGTTGCTGAGGTTGGGGCGGCTATGGCCCGTGGCAGTGGTTTCGGTGGTTTTGGGCGTAGCCGTGAACTCGACCCATTCCGCCAGACGCGCGTGCAACGGGGTGGCTGAGATCACGATCTGATTGGCCTCCAATGCAGACAAACGGTGCAGCGCCTCGACCCCATCTGCGGGCGAGATTGCGTCCTCTCCATGCGACTGATCGGCAAAGGCCCATTGATCCCAGTTGACCGAAATCCAGCGGGTATCGGAGGGGCGCGAGGCGGCGAACGCGTCCAGCATCTGGTTTGCGATGGCGTAATATCCAAGGTTCAATCCGCCAAGAACAGCGGACAAGGACGAGCCCAGCATGACGAAATCCGGGCTGTGATCGTGCAATACCTGCGCAAGTACGCGGGCACCGCCGATCTTTGGGTCAATCTGACTGTGCAGATCGTCTGCTGTCAGATCGCTGAGTTTGCCAAACCCGCTGCCAACATTTCCGGCCATGTGGAAGACGCCATTGATAGGGCTTAGCTTTCGGACGGCTTCGGACAAGGCGCTGCGCATCGCCTTTTCGTCCGACACGTCTGCTTTCAAAACCATAACTTCGGTTTTGTGCGACAAGTCCAGCAGCCTGCGTGCCAGCATCGCGGTTTTGTCGAACTCGTTGGGGCCGTTGGCCAGCGCCTCCCATTCGGATTCCGAAGGTCCGCCCGAACGGGACAAAAGGACCAACTTGGCGTTGTAGCGTTCGGCCAGCATCTCGGCCATTGCCAGCCCGATATTGCCCAAGCCGCCGGTGATGACATAGACATCTTTGCGTTTGAACAGAGGTGACGCTTCTACGGGTTCCAACTGCTGCGCCTGATAGCTGAGGCGGCACCGTTTCCCGTCGATATAGGCAACCGAAGGGGCGAACTCTGGCGCTTGCAATTCGTTCAAAAGCCAGCCTGCGAGGCGATCCGCGGCAGGTTTGGTCCGGTCGTTTTCCGCAATGTCGACCGAGGTAACGCGCAGCGAGGGGACCTCCTGTCCCAGCACCTTCGCCAAGGCGAGTGTAGCCGAGGCATCGACGCCCGTCGTCTCGTCCGCTCGGGCAGGCTGCGCCTGGGATGTGACCGAGATTATCCGAACCTTGGCCAGTCCGTTGGCTTTGGCGATGGCCAAAGCCGCGCTCTGCATCGCCATGACATTGGCCGAGGCGTCCAATAGCGCGAGAGGCCAGAGATAAACGGTATGTGTGATCGGCTTGTCGTTGTCCCGCAGTTCGCTTGCAAGCCGGGTGAAGTGTGTTGGATTGCTCGGATCAACCGAGAACGCCCTGTCCTTGCGGTGCATGAACCGCGAAGATGCGGTGACAATGGTAGCGTCGACCCCCTTGGATCGTAACGTTTTTTGCAAAACTCTGGCTGCTTGCCCCTTGTCGCTGAAGATCAGGACACGCGCATCGTCGGGCAGACCTTCCGTGTCTGTGATCGGAGCGTCTATCCACTTGGGCACATACCCCCAATCGACCATCGCTTTGCGCGTTGCCGCCGCGTCCACGCTGGGATCTTCTGCACCGCCGACCCAATAGCTGTCCCGTTCGAACGGGTAAATCGGCACGGGTACTTTGCATCGCGCTTCGTCCGCATAATAGCGATGCCAGTCGATTTCAGCCCCATGCGCCCAAAGCTGGCCGAGCGTGTCGGTGGCCATGTCAGCCTCGAACTGCGGGCCGGATTTGCTGTCCATCGAGGGCAGGGCGACCGAGCCGGTCCCGCTCAGTTGCAGCCCGGCGAGGTTGGTCAGGGATCGGCCGGGGCCGACCTCAAGGAAAATGGCATCGGGCAGGTCCAGCCCGGCTTTGACGCAGTCAGCAAACCGCACCGCGCTGCGCAGGTGCATGGCCCAGTAGGCCGGGTCGATTGCGGCGGTTTTGGTCAGGACGGTGCCGGTGAGGTTCGAATAAATGTCGATCTGAGGCGCACGCAGGCGAATGCCCTGAAATGCGTCGATGAAGTCGTCCAGAATCGGGTCCATCATCGCTGAATGGAACGCGTGTGAGGTTCGCAGAATAGTGGCTTTGATCTTCTGGTTCTCAAGCCGCTTCGCCAGTCGCTTGATTGCCGGGCTCGGTCCGGCCACAACGGTCATTCCGGGAGCGTTCACAGCGGCAACCGCGATGTCGTCGGGAAGCAACGGGCGCAGATAGGCTTCCTCTTTCGGAACTGCCAGCATCGAGCCGGGCTTGCATGACGCCATCAGAGCTCCACGTCGGGCCACCAGTTTTGCCGCGTCCTTTAATGTCATTACCCCGGCCAATGTTGCCGCAACATATTCGCCGATGCTGTGCCCGATCATCGCGCGCGGTCGAACGCCCCACGACATCCAAAGCTGCGCCAGCGCATATTCTACGGCAAACAGCGCAGGCTGCGTGAATTGCGTCTGCTTCAATTGCTCAGCCGCGCGTTCACGGTCCGCTTTTTTGGCGAAAACGATGGGCTTCAGGTCCAGACCGCTGCTGTCCCGAAAGGCGCGGCAACAACGGTCGAAGGCTTTGCGAAACACCGCTTCCGACCGATAGAGGCCCTTGCCCATGTCAGGGTATTGCGCGCCTTGGCCCGAGAACATGAAAACGACAGGGCGATCCTCGCCGCTGGATTCAATCGTGCGGACCTTGTCGCTGTTATTCGCCAACAGGGCCAAAGCGCTGCCCGCAGGGTTTTTGGCATCAACGCGCACATAGCGCCGAAGGGCAAACCGCGCGCGGCTTGTTTGGGTTGTGTAGGCAATATCCGCCAGGTCCGAGGGCGCGGCGCTCATGATGCGGCGTGCATGTGACAGCGCCAACCGATCCAGCGCGGCTTTGTTGCGTGCGGACATGACGATCAATTGCTGCGGGCGCCCCGGCCCGGATGGGCCCTGTTTCGGAGGCTCCTCGAGCAGGATATGCGCGTTGGTTCCGCCAACCCCAAACGAACTGACACCGGCCCGGCGCGGACCGTCGCTTGCCGCCACCTTGGTCGCGTCGCGGTTGACGTAGAACGGGCTGGTCGGAAAATCGATGCCCGGGGCAGGGATGTTGAAATGGGGGTTGGGGGGGACCGTGCCGGTCTCGGCCACCAAAGCGGCCTTGATCAGCCCGGTTACTCCGGCAGCGCAGCTTAGATGGCCGACATTGGCTTTGACCGATCCGATCGCGCAGAACTGCTTGTCCTCGGTCGATTTGCGGAACACGCGCGACAGGGCCGCGACCTCGATAGGGTCGCCGAGCATGGTCGCGGTTCCGTGCGCCTCGATATAGCCGACCGAGCGGGGCGGGATGCCCGCCATCTGAAACGCGGTTTCAATTGCACGGGCCTGACCTTCAGCGCTGGGCGCAGCATAGCTAACCTTGTTCGATCCGTCGTTGTTATGCCCAAACCCCCGGATCACGGCGCGTATGCGATCACCGTCGCGCAGGGCCTTGTCTAGCCGTTTGAGCACCACAAGACCCACGCCGCTGCCCACGATTGTCCCTTGCGCCGCCGCATCGAAAGGGCGGCACTGGCCGTCCGGCGACAGGATGCCCCCGGCAGCAAACAGGTAGCCGCGTCGCTGGGGGACCTTGACCGTAACGCCCCCGGCCAGCGCAATGTCGCAGCTTTCTTCCAGCAGGCTCTGACAGGCGAGACAGGTCGCGACGAGGGAGGTTGAGCATGAGGTCTGAACCGTGATCGCAGGCCCGGTCAGGTTCAGCTTATAGGCCACCTGTGTGGCCATGTAGTCCTTGTCGTTGGTGATCATCAACTGCATGCCGTCCAGAAAGCCCAGACGGTCAAGATTGCGGTTGATCAGGTACAGGTAGCCCGACAATTCACAGCCGCCAAAGACACCAACGTCTCCTTTGTAGCGGTCGGGTACATAGCCCGCATCTTCAAGCGCGTGCCACGCGCATTCCAGAAACAGGCGGTGCTGGGGGTCGGTCAGTTCCGCATCGCGCGGGCTGAAGCCGAAGAACTCGGCGTCGAACTTGTCCACGTCATCCAGCAGGGTGGCCTTGTTGACGTAGTTCGGCAGCTCGTGCAGCTCTTTCGGGACCTGCGCGCCTTCCATTTGCTCGGGGCTCAGCGTCGTGACGGCCTCGCGCCCGGCCAGCAGGTTCTGCCACAACTCATCCACACTGGCCGCGCCGGGAAAGCGGCCCTGCATGCCGATAATGGCAATCGACGCCTCATCCGGCGCGATGGAGATCCTTTGAGTGTTCATTCAGGGCATCATCAACGTAGTCGAAAAGTGTGTCGGCGAAATCCGGGTTGGAAAAGGGGAAGAAGTGATCGCCTGCAAACAGGCGGCATTCAAAACGGCTGCGCGTGCGGTGCCGCCAGCCGAGAATGCTGTGGAACGGAACCTGCGGGTCATTGTCCGAGCCGACCGCAAGGATTGGGCAGCTTAACGGGGGGTGCTTGCTGGCGCGGTCCGCGTCATACGCTTCGAGCAGGGCAAAATCTGCGCGCAAGGCAGGCAGAAACCGATCCATCAAGTCTGCATTGGACAGAACATCGGGCGGCGTGCCGTTGATGGCCTCAATCTCGGACAGAAACCTCGACCTTGGCAGCCCGGATATTGAGCGTTCACGCCGGGCCACCTGCGGTGCAGACCCGGCGACGACCAGCAGGTCGGGCGGCTTGCCCTGATCGTCAAGCGCGCGGGTGATTTCATAGGCCAGCAAGGCCCCGAAACTGTGACCGAATACAGCAAAGGGTCGATCTGTCAGTGGTTGAATCCCGGCCAGAACCGACTCGATCAGATCTGGCCAGTGATCCACTGGTGGTTGGTCCAAAAGCCGTCCGCGTCCGGGCAGGGTAACGGCCCTGACATCCAGAACCGGCGCAAATCCGCTCATCCAGTCGTGAAAGCGCTCTGCCGCGCCGCCCGCATGCGGAAAACAGACCAGCCGACCCGACAGCCCGGCATGGGTAGGGTTCTGCGGAGTCAATGCGATTTCTACACTCACAGCGTCTGTCACCTTTGGTGATACCCTCGTTCGCGTCGCGCAGACGTCGTTTTGGTCAGCGCCTATCATACCACGAATTCAGGGGTTTGACGCCGTCCAAGCCGCCGGACCACAGGTTCACCCGTGAAACAGAGGCCAAAATATGCTACCTTGGCGGTACTTTTTGCACAGTTTTCGTGCCAAGCGCTTACTCAGGTGCGGCGAGCACCGGAATGGATTTGGAGGTGACTATGCCAGGGGGCGGAGGCAAAGGTGGCGGTGGCCGCAGCACCGTAAACGTCAATAACGGACCCATCACAATCGACTCGGACACAGATGCCGATGTCACCATCAACGGCCTCGACGATATCGGTGTCACGCTGAACGGGGGTCAAACACCGATCAAGACCGAGACCAAGCTGGAAGGCGGCGATCCGATCAAGACCGAGAGCGTTCAGGACCTGAAAATCTCGGAACCCATCGTCAGCGAAAACACCACCGACCTGACGCTTGAGATCAAGCCGCTGTCGATTGATCTGAAACCTGTGGCGCTGGATCTGTGCACGACCGTCAATTACGGCAAGCTTCCGACCGGTATCATCCGCCAGCCCTATCACCACCATATCGGCGTGACTTATATGGGCGTCGAATATTACGGCGTAACCTATAGCGGCGAAAGCAAGCAGGTCTACGAAGAGTTGCCCTTCCGCCCCTCGGTCCAATTGCCTGCGCAAAGCTCGGCCCCGTCCGGTGGGTCGAAAACGGCCAAGCCCAGCACATCCTCGGGCGGCGTCAAAATTCACATCAAATAGGGGTGCGATATGGCCAGGGCTGCAAAGACCAAGACGCCGGATGTCACACTTCTTGAGCCACTTGTTCTGGTGGGCGCGCCCGGCGCGGTGCACGGCACCTTGAACCTGGGCAACGCAAGCACGGAACGCAAAGCCCTGCGTGATTTGAAGCTGACAGAGGTCAAACCCACATCGGGCCGGGGGGCGCGGGCTGCGGCAGCGAAACCCACACTATCCGTGGATCTGCCGCGGGTGAAACTGCGGGCCGGGGCCAGCAAGTCCGTACCGGTTACAGTAGCGCTCAGCCCGACGACCCCGCCGGGTATCTACGCGATGACGCTGCCCGTTGATGGCACAGAACACCCGGCCGAGGTTATCGTGACCGAGGTGGTGGATTTCGAGATCAACCCGGATGAGGTGTTTCTGGTCGGCGCCGCCGGAACCAAGGTCAAGAAACTGATGGCGTTCCGAAACCACGGCAATGTGCCGGTTGATGTTCCCTCCATCGGGGCCGTGCAATTGGATCTGGATCTGCTGCATTGCCGGGCGCAGCGCGAGACCCTGAAGAAACTGCGCGATACAGATCGGACTCTGGACGACGTCATGAAGGCCATGTCGCTGAGTTATGATGCCGAGCTGGAGAGCTTCACGCCGCTCAAGGTCAAGAACGATCCGGTAACGGTGGCTGCGGGGCAGACGGTCTCGCAAATGTGGGAATTCACGATACCGGGCACGATCCCCAAGGGGGTCGAGGCCAACGCGGCCATCCGGATTTTGTCTGAAACAGTGACAGTGCACATTCTGGCGGTTTGAACGCTCTGTCCGTGATGAGGAGGCAAGAAAATGCAAAGAACCATGACACGGCGCAGCAGTGGGAAGGGCAGAAACCCCGAGGTGTTTTACGGCTACTGCTACCGGACGCAGGGCATGCGGATGATGACGGTCGACGACTATCTCTGTAACCTGCGCGAGGGGTATACGCAGATACAAGCCTATACCCAAAGCCTGTACGGCGTCCCAGATGCGCGGCGGTCCTATTACGACGATTGTGGCTGCGATTGTGACCCGTGCGGGCACGACAGTTGCTGCGACTGCTGTATCTGCGATGGCGATGTGCTGATCGAAGCGCGCTGTTCTGAACGACGCGTTATCTCGCTGACCTTCTCAAATGACTCGCGCCGCACCCGTGACGTCACCGTTTCGCTGAGCAGCTTTTCAACCGCCAGCGGGCGCGATCTTGGCTGGGCGGCGGCCCTGTCGGACACAAAGTTCACGCTTGGTCCTTGCGAGGAAAAGGTGGTTCAACTTGTCGTAAATATCGATTGTTCGGTTTTCCTCAAAGACGATCCCGCAAGCACGGCAAGCACGGCAGGCACGGCAAGTTCAGCTGCCAAGGCCCGCAAGGATGACAATAACCAACGCCTTGTGGACGTGGACAGGTGCGAGGTCGCCTATGCCCGCGTCAGTGCCGATGGCTGCATTTCGCGCCCGGTTCTGGTTGCGGTCGCCGTATTGCCGAACCATTGCGACAGCTACGTCGCGACGTGCAAATGCGATTGTTGCTGATCAGGTCGCGCTGCAATCAGACAACTGCATAATGTAAGCCGTGCCTTGCGTGCATGGCGCGTTGCGCTTTACCTGCAGTAATTGTGGAAGGCGTTGCCTTTGCCCTGCGGTTTTCGCCGAAGACTTACGCAATTCGGCAAGTAATTCCGAAAATCTCGAATATTGGTTTTCGTAATTTCGAACAAACTTCGTTTCTGCTGTGTCGCGCTTGATGCGCAATACATTCGCATGTTTCACTTTTCCAACACGTGTATCGCCAATGGGTGCAGGCTAACAAGCTGCAAACACACGTGTTGTCAAAAAAGAACAGGCGCGGGTGGGTGGGACCTGCTGAAACACCGTGCCCCATAAAGTTCAACATGGAGAGATCTTATGAAAAAACTATCGTTGCTACTGGGTGGTGCTTCTGCAGTCGTCGCCCTGCCGGCTTTTGCGGCCGACATCGTGATCGGCGTACCAAACTGGGCCTCGGTCAACGCAACGGCGCATATCCTTGAGGTTGTCATCGAAGAGAATCTGGGCCTGGATGTCGAACTGCAAAACGGCACCAATCCCATCGTGTTCGAGGCGATGGACAGTGGTTCAATGCATGTTCACCCCGAAGTGTGGATGCCGAACCAGCAGAACCTGCATGATACCTATGTCAAGGATAACGGCACTGTTGTGATGAACGAAAACCCGGTTCAGGCGGAACAGGGCATGTGTATCCCGACCTATATCGCGGAACAGCACGGCATCACCTCGATTGATGACCTGAGCGACCCGGACAAGATGGCCATTTTCGACACAGACGGAAATGGCACGCCAGAGGTATGGATCGGCGCGCCCGGATGGGCCTCGACCGTGGTCGAGAAGATACGCGCGAAATCATATGGTTATGATCAGATCTTCGACCTGACCGAATACGAAGAGACCATCGCCTACGCCAATCTGGCCAACGCGACCAAGGCAGGCGATCCGTGGATCGGGTTCTGTTATAGCCCGCACTACATCTTCGTGACGCAGGATCTGACTGTGCTGGAAGAACCCGCCCATGATCCGGCGACCTGGACGATTGTCCAGCCGACCGATGATCCTGATTGGCTGGCCAAGTCCGAAGCATCAACAGCCTGGAACGGTGCGACCTTGCACCTGCACTATGCGAAAGAACTGGAAGAGGCCTATCCCGAAGTGGCCGCATTGTTCCGCAACTATCAGATGCAGGGCGACGACCTGAGCGCGATGGGCAAGGCGCTGGCCGTGGATAACATGGAAGCATCGGATTTCGCTCAGCAATGGGTGGCCGACAACGAAGACACGGTAATTGGCTGGTTGACCAACTAAGCCGATGAAACCCGGGCCGTTGCGACAGATCGCGACGGCCCTTTTCCTATCTGCCTGGCGAAACCGCGCCTTATGGGGGGCAAATGGACGAATCTGTCGTTAAACTTGAACATGTCTGGAAAATCTTCGGTAACCGCGCGCCCGAAGCCATGGAGGCCGTCCTGAAAGAGGGTCTGACCAAAGCGCAGGTTCTGGAGCGTTTTGGCTGTGTGGTCGGCGTGCAGGACGCCAGTTTCGAGGTCTCGCGCGGCGAGATTTTCTGCATCATGGGCCTTTCGGGATCGGGCAAATCCACTCTGGTCCGGCACGTGAACCGCCTGATCGAACCCACGGCGGGCAAGATTGAAATTCTGGGCAAGGATGTATCAGCCATTTCCGAAACAGAACTGCGCCGCATTCGCGCGCAACAGATCGGAATGGTGTTTCAGCATATGGCGCTGATGCCGCATCGCTCTGTCCGCGATAACGTGGCCTATCCGCTGGAAATTCGCAAAGTGTCGAAGTCCAAACGCTGGGCGGTGTCAGATCACGCATTGGGCCTTGTGGACCTGACCGGTTATGAAGACCGCCTGCCCAAAGAGCTGTCCGGCGGGATGCAGCAACGCGTGGGGATCGCGCGGGCGCTGGCCTCGGACCCTGAGATTTTGTTGATGGATGAACCGTTCTCGGCACTGGACCCGTTGATCCGCCTGCAATTGCAGGATCAGTTCAAGGCACTTGTGGCGCAGCTGAAAAAGACGACGCTGTTCATCACCCATGACCTGGACGAGGCCATTCGCATCGGCCACCGCATCGCCATCATGAAGGACGGCGTGATCGTTCAGATCGGCACGCCCGAAGATATCGTGATGAACCCAGCAGACGACTATGTGCGCGAGTTTGTGCAGGGCATCTCGAAGCTGAAACTGGTCAAGGCGCATTCGATCATGGAGCCGGTCGCCAGCTATTCCGGTCCGCTGGATGGCGCGCCGCGTGCAGATGAAGGGGCCGATCTGGATCAGTTGATCGATCTGGCCGTGAATACCGATATGCCGGTGGTCATCACCGACGCGGGCGCGGATGTAGGCGTCGTGACCAAGCCGCGCTTGCTGCGCGGAATTCAGGGGGGCAAAAATGACTGATGCAGCCATGGAAATGAAGGTCACCGCCGCCTCGGATATCGAAGTCGACCGCGAGACGCTGGATCGCTCGATCCACGAATTCGCTGGGCCAAACGGAGACTATTACGTCAACGCGTTTCACAAGATCCACGACGCGACCAGTGCGATCCCGAACACCTTCAACCTGTGGGCCGCCGTGCTGGGGCCGTTCTGGTCGGCGTCGCGCGCCATCTGGGGTATGTTCTGGACCTTCCTGATCCTCGAAATCATCGCCTGGGTCCAGATCGGGCGCGGAGCCTGGGGCAATCCGGGCGCGGATTTTGCCGACCGGGCGGCGCGTCAGCAGGAACGCGCGGACGAGTTGCTGGGTCGGGCTGCCGAGGCGACCGAGCAGGCAGATATCGACCGTTTCACCAAACTGGCCGAGAATATCCAGAAAGCGGCGGACACAAGCCTTGAGCGTGCGCTGGCCGCGCAGTCCGAGGCGACGGGCATCCTGATCACCGGGCTCTTGATGCTGTTGGTTTTCAAGGTGGTTCAGGGCTTCTACGCCGACCGTGTGTACGAGAAACAGTATTCGAACTGGCGGATCAATCCGGACAGGACGGAAAGCGGGCGGTCCACGCGGAATATCGTTATGGGCGCGATCCTGATCGCTGCCATCGGGCCTCTGATCGTCTACAAGTTCACCGTGAACGCATCGCTGCCCTTGTTGGACGCCTTCCCGGAACAGGAGGTCTCGGCTGTCTTTTTGGGCGAGGATGGTGGGACGCTGTTCTCAGCGCTTGCCAGTTGGATGGAGGCGCAGATTGATGCCGCCGCAGCCGCCGGGGGCGATGTCTTTGACGGGATCGTCGCAGGTGTCCGATCCGTTCTGGATGCGCTGACCATTGCCCTGATCGGGTCGCCCTGGCCGGTGGTCATGTTGGTCATCTGCGTGACCGCCTGGCGGGCGGCTGGCCCTCGGGTCGCAATCTTCACGGCGGCGTCCTTGGCGTATATCGCGCTGTTGGGATACTGGGACGTGGCGATGGAGACGGTTGCGCTGGTGGGTGCAGCGGTGATCCTGTGCGTGGTGTTCGGCATTCCGCTGGGCATCTGGTTCGGTAAATCTCAGCGCGCCTATCGCGCGGCGGAACCGGTGCTGGACCTGATGCAGACCCTCCCCGCGTTCGTCTACCTGATCCCGATCATCGCCTTCTTTGGCACCGGCAACCCACCGGGCATTCTGGCCACGATCATCTTTGGCATGCCCCCCGTGATCCGCCTGACGGCGCTGGGGATGCGTGGGGTGCCTGAAAGCATCAAAGAGGCTGCGGTCGCCTTTGGAGCCTCGAAATGGCAATTGCTGAAGGATGTGGAGATTCCACTGGCCTTGCCCTCGATCATGACCGGGGTAAACCAGACCATCCTGATGTGCCTGTCGATGGTGGTGATCATCTCACTGATCGGCGGCGGGGGCCTGGGCAAGGAAATCCTTGAAGCGCTGCAATACGCGGCCAAGGGGCCGGGCCTGCTGGGCGGCTTTGCCATCCTGTTCTGCGCCATGGTCATCGACCGCATCGTGCAGGGTGCCTTCCGGCGAGAAGACGAGAAAATCTGAATGCAAACGCCCTCGGTTCCCGCCGGGGGCGTTTTTCTTTTAGGGAGAGCGGAATGGTAGATCGCTACGAACAATCCATGATGGATAATCTGTACTGGTGGGGTGTGCCGACGCTGTTTCGCTGCCCCAACACAGGCCCCGAGGGGCAGGACATCGCCTTGGTCGGCGTCCCGCATTCCACGGGTAACGGCACGACCGAGCGGGACCAGCATCTGGGGCCGCGCGCTTTGCGCCACGTCTCGGCCGTGCAGCGCAGGGTCCATTCCCTATTTCAGATCGACCCGTGGACCAGTGCGAAAATCGCGGATGTGGGCGACGTGCCCTTTCCCCGCGCCAATGACAACGAAGCCTGTATCGAGCAGATCACCAAGTTCTACAAAGACATTGACGCCGCCGGTGCGCGCCCGGTTTCCATTGGTGGCGATCACTCGATCACAGGCGGTATCGTTCAGGCGCTGGGCTGTGGCAAGCTGGCGGGGGGCGAGCCGGTGAGCTTCCTGCATCTCGATGCCCACACGGATGTGTTCACCAAGGTGGACCACTTTCTGGGCGCAAAGAAATCGGCGGCGCATTGGGGGGCGTATCTGGCCGATCAGGGGCAGGTTGATCCAAACCGGTCCATGCAGATCGGTCTGCGGGGGCATCCGCGCAGTCTGGACTGGCTCCAGCCATCTTATGACTACGGCTATAACATCGTCACGATGCGCGAGTTTCGGCAGCGCGGTCTTGCCGACGTGGTGGCGCAATCGCGCGAAGTGCTGGGCGACCGTCCTGTCTATATCACCTTCGATCTGGATTGCCTTGACCCGACCGTTGCGCCTGCGGTGTCCAATCTGGAACCCGGCGAGAAGGGTTTCGATATTGATGAGGCTGTGGGCCTTCTGCATGCCGCGCGTGGGCTGAACATCATCGGAGGCGACGTGGTCTGCATGATGCCTACGAAAGACAGCCCGAACAACATCACCGCGCTGACGGCTGCGGCGGTGATGTTCGAGATGATCTCGATGATTGCCGAAAACGTCAGCTAGCGCCGCGCATCCACGGCCTGCGCCAGCACACAGAGCAGTTCGAACATCAGTGAAATACCAAGCCATGCCGTACCCCCGTTTGGATCGAACGGGGGTGCGACCTCGACCAGATCGGCGCCGACAAGGTTCACGCCGGACATCTGGCGAATGACCTGCTGCGCCTGAAAGCTGTTGGGTCCGCCGATTTCGGGTGTGCCTGTGCCGGGGGCGTAGGTCGGGTCGACAAAGTCTATGTCATAGGTGCAATAGGTCGGGGCTGTGCCGACAATCTGTCGGACCTCGGCCATGACATCATCGATGCCGCGGTCGAACAGTTCCTCGATGCGGATAATACGAATGCCTTGCGCCTCGCCCCACTCGATATCCTCGGTATTGTAGGCGGTGCCGCGAATGCCGACTTGCACAAAGCGTTTCGGATCGACCAGACCTTCTTCGACCGCGCGGCGGAACGGGGTGCCGTGGGTGAATTTGTGGCCGCCGAAATAGGTGTCGAACAGGTCGGTATGGCTGTCGAATTGGATCAGACCCAGCGGACCGGATTCTGCCAAAGCGCGCAGGACGGGCAGGGTGGTCAGGTGATCCCCGCCAGCGGTAAGCGGCGTAACGCCATCCGACACAAGACGACCGTAGAAGCTGGTCACGCGATCCAGAGTGTCGTCAATGTCGACCGGATTGGGCGCAACATCGCCCAGATCGGCGCAGTTCACCAAGGAAAACGGGCTGACGCCGGTGACCGGGTTCATGGCGCGGATCATGGTGGAATAGTCGCGCAATTGCCGGGGGCCATGCCGCGCGCCGGGTCGGTTTGTAGTGCCACCGTCCCATGGGATGCCGACCAGCGCCAGATCGACGTCTTTGTATCGCTCATGCTCGGGTGTCAGGTTCGGCAGGCGCATGAAGGTTGGAACACCCGCAAAGCGGGCAAGGTCCATCGCCGATACCGGTTGAAAAAATGCGTCTGCCATGGTTCCCCCTGATCCGTGTCGGTGTGACCCTAACCGGCTGGCGGTGTGTCGCCAATCCATAGATTGCGGTCAGTAGAGAATACGAAACCGCTTGCGAATCTCTGCATCCTGCTCGGGCGTCAGATAGGTGGGGTGATGGGTTTGCAAGGTCTCGATGGCTTGTTCGCGGGCGTTGGTCCAGGCGTCCTTTGCGCCGTCCTCTTGCCACGTGCGCGGCTCGGTTCGATCTGCAAGGGCCGGGTAGAAATAGTCCCGCTCCATCGCTTCATAAGTATGAGAACTTCCGAGGAAGTGACCATCACCCAAAACCGACTGGCAGATCGCCTCGAAGCCCAGATTTTCCTCGGTCACTTCGATCCCCCGCAGCGCACGATAGGTGTGAGAGTGCATTTCGTTGTCCAGCACAAAGGCTTCAAAACTCGCACCCAATAGCGACGCGGTCATGCCCGAGCTTTCATAGATCAGGTTGCCGCCCGCCAAAGCCGCCGCCAGCGAGGTCATGCCCTTCTCAACCCCATATTGCGCGTCAATGGCCTTGGCGTCCGTCATCGAGGCCGCAACGCCCGAGGGCAGGCCCAGCCAGTTGATGATCTGGGCCGAGGCCGCGTTCAGGATGGCGGTCTCGCCACTGCCGCCCGCAAATGCCCCGGTCCGCAGATCCACGATGAAGGGCCAGTTGGAAAACACCATGGGAAAGCCGGGCTGGATCGTATTGACCATCACCAGACTGGCCAGTGTCTCGGCCAATGATTGCGCCAGAAACCCGGCCAGCGTTGCAGGGGCCGTCGCCCCGGCCTGCGCGGCGGTGATGCAGGACATCGGGATGTTGTGCCGGACGCATTCATAAACCACGTCCACCGCATCTTCACCGTATCGCAACGGAGAAATTACGGGACTGATATGCGCCTTCAGAAACGGCCGTTCGGAAAATGCGCCGGGGCCACCTGCGGCAATGTCCAAAAGCGAGACAATAGGTGCGACATGCTCGGCCAGAGTGAACGATGTCGCGACGGGTTTTGTGGTGTTTTTGACCAGCGCGTAAGCGGTGTTCACGTCCAGATCCAAAACATCGGGTACATCTGTCGCGACGCAGCAACGGGTGAACCAGCTGACATTGGCCAGCGTGTCCTGCAGGCGGGTGAAATCATGCAGATCGGCAAGGGTTGAGGGGCGATAAACACCGCTCTCAAGGTCCAGCGTCTGGACCGCAGCCCCTCCGGTTCCGAAAAACACCCGATTGCCACCGACTTCGATCGAACGGGCCTCGTCCCGCCCATGCAGGGTGAAAGTTTTTGCCGCCGTGTTGATTGCACGTTCGACCATCGCGCGCGGGAACAAAACGCGGTCATGTTCAGCCTCCAACGCGCCTGCTGCCAGCAGGTCCTTGCGCAAACGATCCGGGACTTCGCCCATGCCAAGCGTTTCCAGCAGACGAAGCGCGGTGTCGAAGATCCGGGAAATCTCACCCTCGGTCAGCGGCTTGTAGAAACCGCCAACCTGACCGGGCGCGCAGGGGTCAACCTCGGGCTTGGCCGCGCGTTGGGCATGACGGGCCTTGCGACCGCTTCTTCTGTTTCCGTCCGATGCCATGCGCGGGGCGCTCCTCCGTCGTGTCTGGTCCCACCGTAAAACTCACATATCGCGGCCCGCAAAACCAGAAATCAGCCTTTTGAAATCTAAAACCACAGTTTCGATTTTTTCAAAGCAACAAAAGGCGCGTTGCTGAGAGATCCGGTTTGTCCCCACCATCTGACCGACGCAGGAAGGAGCGCGCGATGAAGTCACGCACAAAGGTCGTTGTGATCGGAGGGGGGATCGCCGGGTGTTCCACCCTGTACCATCTGACGCAGGAAGGGTGGAACGATGTGGTTCTGGTTGAACGGAACGAACTGACATCGGGCACCACATGGCATTCTGCCGCGCAAGTGACGAATTTCGGCATGAACCAGACGATGGTCGGGCTGAAATCCCACTCGATCCGGCTGTATAAAGAGCTGGCAGAAGATCCCGATTACCCGATCAACTACCACCACGGTGATGGCGGCATTCGGCTGGCCAATACCGAGGCGCAAATGCAGGGTTATCGCCACTTCGCCTCGATGGCGCGGGGGATGGATGTGCATTTCGAGGTGATCGATGCCGAGGAATGCGCCCGCAGGCACCCTTTGATTTCCACAGATAACCTGATCGGCGGGCTGTGGGACCCTTTGGATGGTGATATTGACCCGGCGCAACTGTGTCAGGCTTTGGCGCGTCGTGCCCGGAAAGCAGGGGCCGAGGTTTATCGCAACACGCCTGTGATCGGATTGATCCAGCACAGCGACGACACCTGGACCGTGAAGACAGAACATGGCGAAATCGACTGCGATATCGTCGTGAATGCCTGTGGCTATCGTGTGAACGAGGTTGGCGCGATGATGGGGGTGCATCATCCGGTTTCCTCGATGGAGCATCAGTATTTCCTGACGGAAGAGATCGCGGCCATTCGCGATGCCGGCCACCGAATGCCGCTGCTCAGATGTCCGATCAGCGACTATTACTGCCGTCAGGAAAAAAATGGCCTATTGGTCGGTTTCTATGAGCAGGATTGCAAAACCTGGGGCATGGACGGGATCGATCCCAATTTCGTCAATGCCCTGTGCCCCGATGATCTGGACCGCGTAACGGACGTTCTGGAAGGCGCTTTTGCCCGGATGCCTGCCTTGATGGAGGTCGGTATTCACACGGTCGTCAATGGCCCGATCACCTACACGATAGACGGCGCGCCGTTGGTCGGGCCGATACCCGGCAAGCGCAACGCGTTCTGCATCATCGGGCTACGCGCCGGGTTGGGCGAGGGTGGTGGGCACGGTTGGCTGCTGGCCCAGCAGATCGTGCATGGTGAGGCCTGCTATGACACATGGTGCCTCGATCCGCGTCGGTTCACCGGGCACGCGAATGTCGAACTCACGGCGCTGAAGGCGATTGAGGACTATCAAAACGAATTCAGGTTTCATTTTCCGCACGAACACCGCCCTGCCGGTCGCCCGGCCAAGACCACGCCGTTGACTCCGGTTCTGGCTGCGGCTGGCGCCGAATTTACGGTGGTGAACGGATGGGAACGTGTCGATTACATAAAACCCAGTTCTGAGTTTGAGCCGACCTTGGGCTTCGATTTTGACGAAACGTTCGACGTTGTCGCCGCAGAAGTGCAGAACGTGCAGACAAATGTCGGACTGGCCGAGGTAAACGGGTTCAACCGGATCGAGATCACCGGCGCGGATCGCCATGCCTTTCTGGATCGCATGTTCTGCGGCACGGTGACGAAACGCGAAGGACGCGTCGGGCTGGGCTATCTGCTGAACCATCACGGCATGATCAAGGGTGAGGCGACGGTTGCGAACCTGCCCGCCAGTGATCGCGGCCCTGCGCGGGTCTGGTACGGCTCGGCGGCGGCTAGTGAGTTTCATGATATGGACTGGCTGACCCGACATCTGCGCACGGACGAGGATGTGCATCTGAAAAGCCTGACCAATGACCAGACGATCCTTGTGCTGGCGGGCCCGAACGCGCGCGCGGTTCTGTCCGCCTGCGCGCGGGGTGATTGGTCGGCGGACGCCTTCCCGTGGCTTAGCGTGCGAGAGTGTTTCGTGGGCATCGCACCCGCGACGGTGATGAATATCAGTTTCTCGGGTGAACTGGCCTATGAGATTCACGTGCCCAACGCTTCGCTTTATGCCGCATACCTTGCCTTGCAACAGGCAGGTGCCGCGTTTGACATGCGCCTGTTCGGGGCACGAGCGGTTGACTCGATGCGAATGGAGAAGGGATTTCTGCACTGGAAAGCCGACCTGATCACCGAATTTGATCCATATGAGACGGGATTGGCCCGTTTTGTGAAACCGCAGAAGGGTGAATTCATCGGGCGAGAGGCATTGGCCCAGCGACACGCCAGGGGGCCATTGAAATGTCTTGTGACCCTTGCGGTGAACGCCACCCATGCCCCGGCGCATGGGGGCGCGTCGGTGATGCAAGGGGACCGTGTGGTGGGGACGGTGACGTCGGGCGAGTGGGGGCACCGGACGGGATTGAACCTGGCCTATGCCTTTGTCGATGCGGCCTTGGCCAGCGTCGATACCACGTTTGACATCGACATGTGCGGAACGCGGGCCGAGGCCAGGATCATCGCCCCGTCCCCCTATGATCCACAGTTCGAGCGGATGCGCAGCTAGGCGAAAACGGCCCGATTTTTGCCCAGCCGCGCCGCATTCGGTGGCCGAACTCCGAATTGAACATTGCCGATCCGACGATTCTCTGTTTCGATTTTACCGAAAGAACGGGGCCGGAGGAGGCGCGCCTATGTCGAAATCGCTGAGCCTGCGCTGGCTGGAGGTGTTCCAGTTGATTGCCAAATCCGGGTCCATCCAACAGACGGCCTCGGAAACTGGGTTGTCGATCAGCACCGTCTCGAACCATTTGCGCAGTCTGGAAACCGCGTTGGGGATTGATCTGGTCGACCACACCCGACGCCCCATGAGCCTGACCCCCGCCGGAGAGGTGTTTGCCCGCTATGTGCGCGAAGGTCTGACCGTGTTGAAACGGGGTGAGGCGGAAATCCGATCCGGCAACTGGCTGCACGCGACCTCTTTGCGGTTGGCGCTGATCGACGATTTCGACAATCAGGTCGCGCCTGAGCTGTTTCGCTATCTCGCCCAAACCCTGCCGCGATGCAATTTCCGCCATTTCACCCGCCCCAGCCACGAAATCATCGCGAAACTGCAGGAACACAAACTGGATGCAGGCGTCGCGACCCGGCCACCGGGCAAGACCGATGGGCTGGTCGAATACCCGCTGCTGCGGGATCCGTTCATTGTCATTCTGCCCAAGTCCTTCGGCGGATCGATTGAGGATGTGCTGAAACCCGACGCGGACCTGCCTTTCCTGCGCTATTCCCGCGATTATACCATCGGGAAGCAGATCGAGATTCAGTTGACGCGCAGCAAATACAACCTGCCCAACCGGTTTGAGCTGGAATGCAATCAATCCATCGTCGGGCTTGTGGCCGAAGGCAGCGGGTGGGCCGTGACCACGGCGGCCAGTTTTCGGCGCGCGCGGCGGTTTCATGACAGCATTGATGCACAGCCCTTCCCGGGCCGGAATTTTGTGCGCACCGTGTCCCTGTTCACTACGGATGTGTATCCCAGATCGACCTCTCTGCTGATCCACCGTGTTCTCGGTAAACTGATCCAAACCAATTATTGCGACCCTATCGGCGCAAAACACCGCTGGATGGAGAACGAGTTCAGAACCTTGCCCAGCGGGGTCGACGGTTAGCGCGGGCGCATGAAGACTAGCCCTTGGTGCAGGGCGTCGCTTCGTGCCACACTGATCGGGTCATCGCACCGGGATCGCGCTTATGTCTGACGCAAAGCTTAAAGGCTGGAACCACATGCCCGAGGTTCCGATACAGGTCTCGCCCTTTTTCACCTGGCCGCTCAGGCCGGTTCGGATGCTGCGCTGGGTCTGGGACTCTTGGCTGCTGATCTCGGAAAAGCTGATTATCCTGCTGATTTCCTGCGCCTGTTACCTGTGGCTCAGCCCATCCTTGGCAGAGACGACGCAGTTGCAGTTCGGTTGGATCGCGCAAATCTACGTTCGCAATCTGGTGCTGATCTTTTGCATCGCCGGGCTGCTGCACCTGTGGTTTTATAGGTATTCGGCCCAAGGCGATCGGCTGAAATACGACCCCCGGCCCCTGATGCTGAAGGGTAAACAGTTCACTCTGGGCGGTCAGGTGCGGGATAATGTGTTCTGGACGCTCGGTTCCGGTGTATTCTTCTGGACCGCTTACGAAGTGCTGATGTTCTGGTCGATGGCAAACGGCTTTGTCCCGTATGTCAGTTGGGCTGCAAACCCGATCTGGTTTGTTGCTATCTTCCTGCTGATCCCACTATGGGAGAGCTTTTATTTCTACTGGATCCACCGGCTGATCCACATTCCGTTTCTGTATAAACGCATCCATTCTGTCCATCACAGGAACGTCAATGTGGGGCCGTGGTCCGGCCTGTCGATGCACCCGGCAGAGCATGCGATTTATCTGGGGTCCGTCCTGATCCATTTCGTCATCGGCGCGCATCCGCTGCATATTATCTTCCACCTGCAATATTACACTCTGACAGCGGTCACGACGCATACCGGGTTTCAGGGGCTGGTGATCAAAGACAAAAACCGGCTGGCGCTGGGCACGTTCCATCATCAGATGCATCACCGGTATTTCGAATGTAACTACGGCTCGCTCGAGATGCCGTGGGACAAATGGTTCGGCTCGTTCCACGATGGCACCGTCGAGGCGAACGAAAGGATGCAGAAAAGGCGCAAGTCGATTATGGGAAAGTAGCTTGCGCTGGCCCCAGCGACTGGCGGGTGACGACGGTGGTGTCCAACCGCAGCGATGTCCCGGAAGATCGTGTTTCGACCATATCGATAAGTTCGGATGCGGCTTTGCGGCCCATCTCTCGGTGGGGGACGTGCACGGTTGTCAGTGATGGGGTGATGATCCGTGCAAGCTCGATATCGTCAAACCCTGTAATGGAAACCTCATCCGGGATTGAGATACCCATTTTCTGCGCCTGCCGCACCGCACCAACGGCCAGCACGTCATTGCCGCACAACACGGCGGTCGGACGCTGGGGCAGGGACATCAGCCGCCCGAAGGCGTCGGCGCCGTTTTCGATTTCGTAGGTCGTCTCGACCACCGACAGAGAGGTCTCGGGCAGGCCATTTGCCCGCATCGCATCCCGTATCCCTTCGATTCTGAACCGCGCCCGGTCATTGCCTTTGGTAAGCGCGGATATGGCGGCAAGGCGCGTATGGCCCAGTTTTATCACCTGTTCCGCCAAGGCCTGCATCGCCTGACGGTTGTCAAACCCGACCGACGGGGCGCTTTGGTTCGGGGCAAATGACCAGGCTACGACCACCGGAACTTTCTGCGTTTCCAGATAGTCGAAAATGCGTGGATCGCGGTCATGTCCGATCAGCAACAGCCCGTCCGCGCCGCGCGCGACAAGGGTGCGGATCTGCTCTTCTTCGGCTTCTGGCTGATAGGCAGAACTAGAGACCAGCAGGGTGTAGCCCTGGCTGTGAATTTCTTCCTGAAAGGCCTGTAACCCTCTGGCAAAGATTGCGTTTTCCATGGTTGGAATGATCGCGCCTATTGTGAATGAACGCTTGGCCGCCATGACACGCGCCGCGAAGTTCGGCGTATATCCAAGGTCTGAAACCGCCGTCATCACCCGGGCGCGGGTCGCTTCGACCACACGCTGCGGATTGTTCAGGCATCGCGACACCGTTGCCGTGGACACACCCGCCTTTTTGGCGACGTCATCCAGGGTTGGCGCGGAATGGGGTTTTGGCATCTTCAAACTCAGGTTTCGATTTCTCTTAACTCTACCCCGTTCCAAGCGCATGTGAAAGCATCAATGTAAGCGCTTGCATTTGTGATGTAAGCGCTTACAAATGGAGTTGGACCGATTCTATAAGGAGTCCCGGAAATGTTTCTTGCAGCCTCGATTGTCGTATTCGTCATCTACTTTGCGAATGTTGCGTTGGGTGCTTTCTCGAACGCAGCGTTTCTTGGGGATGTCGGAGAGATGTTGGTCCTGTTCGCGGCGTCGATCCTGTTCGTTGTCGCAATTCTGAAAAAGGAGGCCGACCGGGACACCGAAAACGGCGGCTGAATTTTTTGCTTGGGAGGGCAATTTATGAACAACGACAAGAACGAGCTGGCGTCCGCAGAACGTCGCAATTTTCTGAAACTCAGCGCCAGTGGGGCGTTCACGGCGGCGCTGGTCGCAGGGGCAGGCGGGGTGCTTTGGTCGTCCGAGGCCGCAGCACAGACCGCCAAGGAAGAAAGCGAGCGGGAAAAGGCAGCCGATCACGTGATGACCATCGCGACGGCCTATGTGCTGGGCGCATCGCGCAGCTATCCGATCATGCAGCTGGACCTGAAGGAAAACATCCAGAACGCTACCAACGGCAAGGTTTACGTGAAACTGGCGCCGGGTGGCCAGTTGGGTGCGGGCGGCTCGCTTGTGCAGAAGGTGCAGGGCGGAACCATTCAGGCCGCGCAGCACTCGCTGTCGAACTTTGCGCCGTTTGCTTCGACCGTCGACCTGATCAACATGCCGTATCTGTGTGGCTCGAACCAGCGGTTCACCAACCTGGTCCATTCGGACACCTGGAAGAACGAAGTGCATCCCAAGGTCGAGGCTGCGGGCTTCAAGGCGCTGTTCTATGTCGTTATCGACCCGCGTGTGGTTGCGGTGCGTCAGGGCGGCGATGCCGTTCTCACCCCGGGCGATATGAGCGGTATCAAGTTCCGCGTGCCGGGCTCGAAAATGCTGCAGCAGTATTACCGCATGGTCGGTGCCAACCCGACGCCGGTGGCATGGGGTGAGACCCCCTCGGCCATTAAACAGGGTGTGGCGGATGCGCTTGACCCGTCCGTGGGCGCGCTGTTTGTCTTTGGCTTCAAGGACATCCTCAGCCACGTGACCTTTACCCAGGCAGTGCCGGACAGTCAGGTCTATTCCTGTAACCTGGAATGGTTCAACTCGATGCCCGCCGATGTGCAGGAAGGCATCATGTGGGGCTCGGAAATGACCAGCCACCAGAATCTGTCCAAGGTGCCTTCTGCGCGCGCCTATGCCATGGCGGAACTGAACAAGGCGGGCGTGCAGTTCCACTCGCTCAGCGACGATCAACTGGCCGAATGGCAGGACGCAGGCGGCTATCAGAACGCCGACTGGGATCCGTTCAAGACCGAGCTGGCCGGGTCGATGGACAACTTCGAGAAGCTTGTCGAAGCGGCCGGTACGCAGGGCAAATACTACGTCCACGACGCATAATGCGATCTAGGCGGGTGCGCTGCGGCGCGCCCGTTTGCTCCACAATAAGCAGCATATTTAAGCGGTTAGCGTGACTGCCTTCTGAAGTGCTGCCAAGAATTGGGACCGGACATGACTGTACTTCAGAAAATAGACCGGGATGCCGAGCGCTGGCTGCTGCTGGTGTTCTACGTGATGCTGGTCATCACCATGGCAATCGAGGTTCTGCGGCGCGAGATTTTCGCCTATTCCTCGATCTGGGGCGAAGAGATCGTCCGGTATTCCTTTATCTACCTCGCCTGGATCGGGGCCGCGGCCGCGGTCAAAGAACGCGCGCATATCCGCATCGATGTGATCATGCATTACCTGCCGCAGCGGCCCAAGGCACTGCTGTATATCTTCGGTGATCTGGTGATGTTCGTTGTGGCGGTTATCGCGCTCTACTGGTCCTACGAGGCGGTGCATGTCTCGGCCAAATTCGGATCGGTAACGGATGGTTTGCGGGTCTCGAAGGTCTGGTTCCTGATGGCCGTTCCGACCGGTTTTGCGCTGATGATCTGGCGCTTGATGCAATCCCTGATGCGCGATCTGAAATCCCTTCGCGACGGTACCCCCGTCTTCGAAGGCGACAAGCTGTTTGACTGAGGAGACCCGCAATGCTCTGGAATTCCCTCAATCAAACCGTTGAACTTGGCTGGGATTTTTACCTGCCTGTCATTCTGTTCGTTGGCCTGATCGCCATGGCCGTGCCCGTCTGGGCCGCCATTGGCACTGCCGCGATCGTCATGCTGGTCATGTCCGGCGACCTGCCGCTGAGCCTTGTGGGCGAAAGCCTGTTCACCGGCATCGATGCCTTTGCCCTGACCGCCGTGCCGCTGTTCATCCTGACCGGAGACGTGCTGGTTCGCACCGGTCTGTCGCGAAAATTCCTGGACGTGGCCGAAGCACTAACTTGCTTCGCAAAGGGCGGTTTCGGATCAGCCACCGTTCTGGTCTGCGGCATGTTCGCGGCGATTTCAGGCTCGGACGCGGCGGGGGCCGCCGCCGTAGGCCGGATGACCATCAACCGTCTGGTCGAAAGCGGCTACCCGCGCCCTTACGCCTGCGCGCTGGTGGCAGCAGGGGCCTGTACCGGCATCCTGATCCCACCATCGATTGCCTATATCATCATTGGCCTAGTGCTGGGGATTTCGGCCTCGACGCTGTTCCTTGCGGCACTGATCCCTGGCTTGGCCATTCTGGTCTCCATCCTGATCACCAACATCATCATGAACCGCCTGTATGCCTACGAAGGCGGCGGCATGATGACGATGGGTGAGTGGCTGGCCAATCTGGGCAAGGCCCTGAAATCCGGCTGGTATGCTTTCATCGTGCCGGGCATCATCTTCTACGGAATCTTCTCGGGCCGTTTGACGCCGACCGAGGCAGGGGCGACCGCAGTTGTCGTCACCATTATCATGGGCTTCATCCTACGCACGCTGACGCTGGCTGATTTCCCATCGATGCTGGTCAGCTCAGCCAAGGTGAACGGGGTGATCCTGCCGATCATCGCCTTCTCGGCCCCACTGGCCGAGGCGCTGGCGATCATGGGTGTGCCGCAGGGCTTTGTGACATCCGTGACCAACCTGACCGACGATCCCTACCTGCTGATCCTGCTGATGATCGGCATCCTGATCGCCGCAGGCTGTGTGATGGAGACGACACCGAACATCGTGATCCTTGCGCCGATCCTGAAGCCGCTGGCAGACAATATCGGCATGAACGAGATTCAGTTCTGCATCATGATGATTACTGCGCTTGGCGTGGGTTTCATCACCCCGCCGCTGGGTCTGAACCTGTTCGTAGTTTCGGGCATTACCGGAGAGTCGATCCTGAAAATCGCCGCTCGCGCTGTGCCCTTTGTACTGACCATGCTGATCGTGGTGATCCTGATCGCCTATGTACCAGCCGTTTCAACCACTTTGCTTCCTGCAATCTACCAATAGGATCTGCTGAATATGCCGCGTGACTATTTGAAAAAGGCAACCCTGACGGCGCAATCGCATGCGTCCGAGGTTCACGATACGGTCAAGACCATTCTGTCCGATATCGAGGTGGGTGGCGATGCCAAGGCGCTGGAATACGCCGCGAAGTTCGACAAGTTCGAGGGTAACGTTCTGATGACTCAGGACGAGATCGACGCCGCCATCGCGCAGGTGCCGGAGAAGCTGAAGGCCGATATCCGCTTTGCCCATGACAACGTGCGCCGCTTTGCCGAAACGCAAAAGGCCACTGTGTCGGATGTGCAGACCGAGATCGTGCCGGGCGTTGTCGCGGGGCAAAAAGCCATCCCCGTGGATGCGGCAGGGTGCTATGTGCCCGGCGGGCGCTACAGCCACATCGCCAGCGCGATCATGACGGTGACGACCGCCAAGGTAGCCGGGTGCCGCCACATCACGGCCTGTTCGCCTCCGCGTCCGGGTGAGGGTGTGGCCCCTGCGATTGTCTATGCCGCGCATATCTGCGGGGCCGACAGTATTCTTGCAATGGGCGGTGTGCAGGGCGTGGCCGCGATGACCTATGGTCTGTTCGGCTTGCCACGCGCGAATATCCTTGTGGGGCCGGGCAATCAGTTCGTGGCCGAGGCAAAGCGTATTCTCTATGGCAAGGTCGGCATCGACATGATCGCGGGACCGACGGACAGCCTGATCCTTGCCGATAGCAGCGCAGATGCGCATGTGGTCGCGACCGATTTGGTCAGTCAGGCCGAGCATGGCTATAACTCGCCCGTCTGGCTGGTGACCGATGATCGTGCGTTGGCGCAAAAGGTGATGGAGCTTGTGCCCGCGCTGATCGAAGACCTGCCGGAACTGAACCGCGAAAACGCATCCGCCGCGTGGCGCGACTATGCTGAGGTGATCGTCTGTGCAGATCGCGAGGAAATGGCCGCATGTTCCGACGACTATGCGCCTGAACACCTGACCGTCCAGGCCGAGGATCTGGATTGGTGGCTGAACCGTTTGACCTGCTATGGTTCGCTGTTTCTGGGTGAGGAAACCACCGTGTCCTATGGCGACAAGGCCACCGGCACCAACCACGTTCTGCCCACCTCGGGCGCGGCCAGCTACACCGGGGGCCTCAGCGTCCATAAGTATATGAAGATCGTGACATGGCAGCGGGCAACGCGCGAAGGGTCCAAGCCTATCGCAGTCGCAACTGCGCGCATCTCACGTCTGGAAGGGATGGAAGGCCACGCCCGTGCCGCTGATGTGCGGCTGGCCAAGTATTTCCCGGATGAGCAATTCGACCTGACCGCAGATGGATGACCCACGTTCGCTCTTTGACCTGACAGGGCGCGTGGCCTGCGTCACCGGCGCAAGCTCGGGGCTGGGGCGACGGGTGGCTTTGGTACTGGCGCAGGCCGGGGCCAAGGTGGTCGGCGTCGCGCGGCGGGCCGATGCGTTGTCTCAACTATGCGATGAGATCGGGGCAAATGCTGCCGCAGTAACTGGCGATGTTGCGGATCGAGGGAATATGGGGGCTTTGGTCGCCGAAATCTCTTCCCCCTTCGGCCCGCCTGACATCATCGTCCACGCCGCCGGGGTGAACACGCGCGAGGCGGCGGATGATGTGACGGGGCAGGGATGGGATGCGACTCTGGCCCTGAACCTGAGCGCACCGTTTTTCCTCAGCCAGGCCATGGTGCCCGCGATGAAGGAAAAAGGCTGGGGCCGGATCGTGAACTTTGCCTCGCTGCAAACAACACGGGCCTTTCCGGGTGGCATCGCCTATGGCGCGACCAAGGCCGGGATCGGGCAGTTGACCCGCGCCATGGCCGAGGCATGGTCGCCGCACGGCATCACCGCCAACGCCATCGGGCCGGGGTTCTTCCCGACCGAACTGACGCAGGCCGTGTTCGACGACCCGGAGCGCGCCGCGCGAAACGCCGCACAGACTTGCATCCAACGCAATGGGCGGATGGAGGATATGGACGGGCCGATCCTGTTTCTGTGCTCGAAGGCCTCGGATTATGTCACCGGGCAAATCCTCATGGTGGACGGGGGGTTCACAGCGAAATGAAAGCGCTTGTCTATGAAGGTGTCGAACAGGTTGTGCATCGTGAGGTGCCGGATGCCGTGCCGGAATTTGGCGAGCATCTGATCCGGGTTGAGGCGGTTGGCATCTGTGGCTCGGACATGCATGCCTATCTGGGGCATGACGCTCGACGCCCCGCGCCGTTGATCCTGGGCCACGAAGCCGCAGGCGTGATTGTCGGCGGTCAGCGCGATGGCGCGCGCGTGACGGTCAACCCTCTGGTCACCTGCGGGGGCTGTCCCGCCTGCAGGTCGGGTCGGGAAAACCTGTGCCCAAACCGCCAGATCATTTCGATGCCCCCGCGCGAAGGGGCTTTTGCGCAATATGTCACCATGCCAGACCGCAATCTGGTCGAGGTGCCCGAGGATGTGCCGCTAGGCAAGGCCGCTTTGGCCGAACCTCTGGCGGTTAGCTGGCATGCGGTTCGGCTGGCCATCGCAGCGCTGCATCCGGCAAGCGAAAAGCGCGCCCTGGTGCTGGGCGGCGGCGCAATTGGGCTGGCCGCTGCGCTGGCGTTAACCGCGATGGGCGTCGAAGAGGTCACTCTGGCCGAACCGAATCCGGGGCGGCGGGACTTTCTGCTGAGGCTTGGCCTGCGCGTTGTCGACGGCGTCATAGGAACCTATCCGATCGTGATCGACGCGGTCGGCTTTGCAGCGACCCGTGCGACCGCCTCGGCCTGCGCCGAACCCGGTGGCGTTATAGCTCATGTCGGTTTGGGTGAGGATACGGGTGGCTTGGACATTCGCCGCATGACCCTGCAAGAGGTCACGTTCATCGGAACCTACACCTACACCGCCGAAGATTTCCGCCAAACGGCGCAGGCCATTTTCGACGGCCGTCTTGGCCAGCTGGACTGGACCGAAGCGCGACCCTTGTCCCAAGGCGCTCAGGCGTTTCGCGATCTGCGCTCTGGCGCGGTTGCCGCGCCAAAGATTATCCTGGACCCGTGGCAATAGACCGGGCTGAAAAGGAGTTTGATATGTATAAGAAAGTTCTTGTCCCGATGGCGCTGGATCACGGCATTTCGCAGCACACGCTCGAGGTTGCCCGCGCGCTGTCCGAAGAGGGGGCCGAGATCGTCGCCCTGCATGTCTACGAGATGCCGCAGGGCTCGGTCAGCGCATATCTCGACAAGGCGGCGGTCGCCGAAGGATTTCAGCGCGCCCGTCTGGAGTTGCTGAAAAAGGTCGAAGGGCTGGACGGTGTGACCGCTGAGATCGTGAAGGGCCACACCGCGCGGACAATCATCGACTATGCCGGCAGCAACGATGTGGATTGCATTGTCATCGGTTCTCACAAGCCCGACCTCAGCGACTATTTCCTGGGATCGACCGCGTCGCGCGTCGTTCGCCATGCCCCCTGCGCCGTGCATGTGCATCGCGGGGGCTGAATTCCTCAAACGCGCCTATCGCGCCCCAATCAGGACCAAAAGCCGGACCATGAACATAGACAAGAAGATCACTGACGATCTGGTGGCGAACGATATCTCGTTCGTGACCACCGTCCCCTGCAAGCAACTGGCCGGGGTGATAGAAGAGATCGACCAACGCGACGGCATCTTCCACATCCCGTCAAACAAGGAAGACGAGGGGATGGGCCTGTGCGCCGGTGCCTGGATGGGCGGCAAACGCCCGGCCATCATCATGCAGAACACCGCCATCGGCGTGACGATCAACACGCTGGCGACGCTGATCCAGTATTACCGGATGCCGCTGCCCATGCTGATCTCGTATCGCGGAGAGCTGCGCGAGCCTGTGGCCTGCCAGGTCGAGATGGCTGTGCACACCAAAGCGCTGTTGGCGCAGATGAACATCCCGACCTACCATTTCCACAAACAATCGGATGTCGAAGAGCTCGACATGATCCTGAAATACACCTTCATGTGCAACAAGCCGGTCGCCATCCTGACCGATGCCAATTTCTGGGGAGGCTATGGCGACCAATGATCCGTTCCGAGATTCTGAAAGAAATCGCCCCAATCCTGCGTGACCAACTGGTGGTCTGCAATATCGGCATCCCCAGTCAGGAACTGCACGCCATCGACGATCAGCCGACCAACTTTTATATGCTGGGCACGATGGGGCTGGCTTCGTCCATCGGTTTGGGGCTTGCGCTGTCGCAACCGAAACCGGTGATTGTGATCGATGGGGATGGCTCGATCCTGACCAATCTGGGCACGTTGCCGACCATCGCCAACAACGTGGCGGATAACTATATCCTGCTGATTGTCGACAATGGCTCGTACGGGTCGACCGGGGATCAGCCGACCTATGCAGGCCAGAAGACCTCGTTGACGAAAATGGCACAGGCCGCGGGCTGTGAACGCGTGATTGAATGCGCCGCCGAAGACACGGGCCGTGTGCTGCAAGAGGCGCTGGATGCCAAGCAGATGACCATCATCGTCGCCAAATGCGAAAGCGGCAACGCCAAGATGCCGGTTATCACCATGGATCCGGTGGTGATCCGCGACCGTTTCATGAAGGCCGTACAGGCCTGATGGGCGCAAGCGCCATTCACTGCGCCGAAGACGCCCGCCGCCTTGCGCGGCGGCGTTTGCCTTGGATGGTGTTCGACTATATCGACGGTGCTGCGGGGTCCGAAGTCGGGGCTGCGCGCAACCGCGCCGCAATGGATGCGATGACCCTGCGCCCGCGCATCCTGCGGGATGTGAGTGACCGTTCGCTCGGAAGCTCGGTTTTCGGCAAACCCGCGCAACGTCCCTTTGGCATTGCGCCCATGGGCATGTGTAACCTGTCCGGTCCGGGAGCCGACCTGATGCTGGCGCGGCTGTCTGCGCGATATTCGGTGCCCTTGGGGGTCTCGACTGTGGCCTCAACGCCCATGGAAGAGATGCTGGACGTGTCCGAAGGCAACGCCTGGTTTCAGCTGTATTTCAGTGGCGATGGGTCGGGGACCGCCAAGCTGGTGGATCGGGCCAAGGCTGCTGGGTACGAGACACTGGTCCTGACCGTTGACGTGCCCGAGGTCGGACGCAGACCGCGCGAATTGCGGCATGGGTTCCGTATGCCGTTCCGACTGGGTCCGCGTCAGTTTCTGGACTTTGCCCTGCATCTGCGCTGGTCCCTGTCGACCCTCGCAAGTGGCAAGCCTCAGATGGCGAATTTCCTGATGGAGGGCTACACCTTCGACCGAACCGAAAGCCGTGCCAAAGCCGATTGGGACACACTGGCAAGGCTCAGGGATCAATGGCAGGGGCATCTGGTCGTCAAAGGTGTTCTGGATGCCGAGGATGCAGTTGCTTTGAAAACAGCCGGTGTGGACGCAATTCAGGTCTCAAGCCATGGGGCCCGGCAATTGGAAAGCGCACCGGCCCCGTTCTCGGTTCTGCCCGACATTCGCGCGGCGGTCGGTGAAGACTATCCGTTGTTCTACGACAGCGGGCTGCGGTCCGGCGAAGATGCGTTGAAGGCAATCCGGAACGGCGCTGATTTCACCTTCTTTGGGCGCATTCTGCAATTCGCCATAGCCGCCGGGGGCGAGGCGGGTCTAAACCAGCTTTGGCAGGTGCTGAGCGATGAGATGAGCATCGCCATGGCTCAGATCGGGGCGACACGGGTCGCGCGATCAACCGAGTAGGGCACCATGTATCAGACCAAGGACCGGTGGTTTTTGAGGTGCCGCTGCACCATGTTGCGGACCTGTCGCCCTTTCGAGGGGATGCGCCGCGCAGAGTGTGCCACGTAGCCCGGCAGCCGTAGGAACGGGAACAATTCTAAGATTTCGGCGCGGGCGGCGGACGGCAGGCTGCGCATGGTTTGCGGACCGGTTAACAGGCTTTCTGACGGTGCGCCTTCGGCAAAGACGACCTCATGCCGGTCAAACAGCATGTGGTAATAGGTGACCTTCCTTGCGGTGTCTTCGCAATCAATGCCCGGCAGTTCGGTCAGCATATGCGCAGGCACCAACACCTCGGCCGCGTCGAACATCCGCGTGGCGATGGGGGAGCGGACAAGCATCCGGTGCTGCGGCGATACAAGCAGATCGCGACGGGGCAAACCGCTGCCCAAAGCGCCAGCTTCAATCCGTATCGGCCTTAGCTTGGGTTTGGCGGCCAAAGCCGCCTGATCCAACTGGCACGCGCCAATCCAGCGGATGGGCTGATCACTGTGATCGGCAGTGCAGACCAGATCACCGGCGGACAGAGATTCAATCGGTTTTGGTCCCTCAGGGGTCGTGATCAGGGTGCCAGCGACAAAACAGGGCACGTCGATGATCGCGGTTGGATCTGACGTGTCAGGCGCGTTGGTTGGCGTGACATTGACCACCTGGATGTCATAAGTGACCCCCGGATCCAACGGTTCGGACGTGATGTAGCCAACCAGCGTGCCTTCGATTTCAACGGCATAAACCGTGATGTTGTCGCCACCGGGTACCGTCAGGATATAGGATTCCTCAAGATAGATGTCACCGCTGCCAAAAGTGGTCGAACCGTCCAGACTGGTCACAATACCTGTCTGTGTTGCGTCATCTCCGTTTTCGTTATTGAAGCGGTCCCCGTTGAAGATGGTGCCGTCATCCGGCAAAGGATTCGCGCCGTTCAGAATGGTGCCGCCTGCGTCGTCCTGAACATCAAAGACCCTGCGATCCGTGCCGGGGCTGTAGCTGGCCGCCAGTGTGATCGTATCCTGCCCGACAAAGTTCACTGAAATAACGTCCGGCGCGTAGCCGATATACGAGTAGTTCGCCATGACCTAACCCAAACCTCATCCCCTAACAAACCGCCCTGTCTCAATTCATTGATTAAGCCAGGGAGGTTGGCGTTCCCTTAACGGCACCAACCTGCGGCTGAGCTAGTGCGCCTTTGAGGCAATTTGTGGGCGCAGGCGATCAAAACTGGGTGAGGTGGCCAGAGTTTTGAAACGATCTGAAGCAGGTGCGCCAGTCCCCAAGTGATCAGACCCCTTTGGCGCAAAAACCTCACACAGCGGTTTCAGTTTGGATAAGGTGTTTCACATTGGGACCGTTTCGGAACACGATTGCAAAACCACAATAATGGGACAGAACCTTGGCCGATACTTCCCCGCGTGAGGCGGTGTTTCTGAACGGAAGCCTGATGCGGCATGTGACACGGATGTCACTGACAACCAGCATTGGTTTGATGGCGATTTTTGCCGTCGATTTCGTCGATATGGTTTTTATCTCGATGCTGGGCAATGACGCGTTGGCCGCAGCCGTCGGATATGCCGGGACGCTGCTGTTTTTCACCAACGCGATCAATATCGGCTTGTCTATCGCGGCCGGGGCGCTTGTCGCGCGCGAGCTTGGGGCAGGAAGGCCCGAACAAGCACGGCACTACGCATCCAGCGTGGCGACACTGGGCCTGATCGTCGGTTCAATTACCTCAGGTTTGGTATTGTTAAATATCAGCTTTTTGCTGTCATTGCTTGGCGCGGAAGGCGAGGTTTTGCGGCTGGCGACCCGCTATGTCTCGATCATTCTGCCAACCATGTGGGTTATGTCGATTGCCATGGCGGCAATGGCCGTTCTGCGCGCGCACGGGGATGCCAGACGGTCGATGATGGCCACGATCTATGGCGGGCTTGTCAACGCGGTGCTCGATCCGATCCTGATCTTTGGGGTTGGGCTGGGGCTGGACGGCGCGGCCATCGCCTCGGTCGTGGCGCGGGTGTGCATGTTGGCGGCGGCGTTGTGGCCCGCATTGCGTGTGCATCAGGGTTTTGCGCGCCCCTCGTTGAAACAGGTCGGGCGCGACCTTCGGCCTGTGCGTGCCATCGCGATCCCCGCTGTTCTGACCAATGTGGCAACGCCGATTGGCAACGCGATTGTCGTGCGTGAGATTGCTCAGTACGGGACAGATGCGGTCGCGGGTATGGCGGTGATCGGGCGATTGTTGCCGGTGGCGTTTTCGGTGATCTTCGCGCTTTCTGGCGCGATCGGGCCCATCATCGGCCAGAATTTCGGGGCCGAGAAGTTCGACCGGGTTCGCGCGGCCTATCTGGCAGGGATCAAATTCACGGCGATTTATGTCCTGGGCATGGCCGCAATCCTGTTTTTGCTGCGTGCCCCCATTGCGGATCTGTTTGTGGCGCAGGGCGAGACCCGCGTGCTGATCTACCTGTTCTGCGGGCCGCTGGCCCTGGCGTCGTTCTTCAACGGGGTGATCTTTGTTGCCAATGCCAGCTTCAACAATCTGGGCCACCCGGTCTATTCCACATGGATCAACTGGGGCCGCCACACGGTTGGAACCTGGGTGTTTGCGACCTTGGGCTCGTACCTTGCAGGCGCGCCCGGAGTTCTGCTGGGTCAGGCGTTTGGCGGCGTCATTTTCGCCGTCATCAGTTGGGTTATGGTGATGCGCGTGGTTTCGGGCCTGCAAAGATCTCAGGCGATTGAGCCATTTGCGGATCAAAACCGCCTTCACTCTCTATTCGGGCGGCGAGGGTGGTAACGGCGTCAGTTGCCCTGATTGCGGGCTTCCAGCCGCTCCAAATTCACGACCGTTGACAGCATGATGCGATCATGGCTCCAGTCTCCGGTCTGTTGGATCGAAGCGGATCCCAAGGCCAGCAAGGCCGCGAAGATCAGCGTCAGTCCCAGAAAGGCCACCGGCAAGGGCGCGGAAACGGTCGGAGTGTCGGTCAACGCGATGACCCGCTGTCGCAGCACGCGCTTGGCGTTTCCGCTTGTGACCATTGCGACATGCAACACACGGGGGCTGCCTTTGGCGACCGAACGTGCGCAGTAATCCAGCAAACACGTCGTGTAGTCCCTTGTATCAATCCGCTTGCGCGCGACAACCGACTGGTCGCAGGCCAGTTCGCGCAGGCGGTCGAACTGGTATTTCAGGATCAGATAAGCCGGGTTCCAGAACAGCAGGGGGCGCAGAAGTTCGAACCCCAACTCCCGCTCGACGTCGCCTGCGCGGATGTGCTGAAACTCATGCGCCAGTGCAAATCGCAGCTCGCGCGGGGTGTCCAGAAGGTGACTGGGCAAGACCACGTGGCGGCGGCGCAGACCGCGGACGGCGAAAGGAACGGTGATACGGTCGGACAGGCGGATATCGACCTTGTTGGATCGCCGCCAGAGAAAGCTGGACGTGACCGTGTCGCGGATCGCAAGCGCGTCGCGTGTGACACGTAAAGCCAGCAGGGCAGCGACGCATGCCAGCAGGGTCAACAGCACGGTAACGGCAGAGGATTGACCGGACAGCACCAGATCGACCCAACGCTCGCGCGTGTTCAGCAACGCTTCGAACTGGGTTGCAGGCATCGCAATGTCGCCGCGCAGATAGGCGGCCACCGCGATATCGCCAAGGGCAAACCCCCGATCAGGCCATGCCAGACTGGACAGTGCCGAAACGCCAAGCGCAAGGATCGGGCTGACCAGAACGCAAATACACAGCGCCTTGAACGCGTGCAGCTGCGAGATAAACCCGGTGCGCAGTGACGTGCGGGCCAGAGCCGCGCGGGCGATCAGCCAGATAAGGGCCGACAGGCCCAGCACGATGTTCATTTCCAGAAATGCGTCGAGTACCGGTTTAACCGCGGTCATTTTGCAGTCTCCTCTCTACCAGTGCTCGAATTTCCTCCAGATCGGTTTCGCTCAGACCTTCATCGTCGACCAGCCGGGCGACCAGTGAGGCGGGCGTGTTGTCAAACAACGTCCGCGACAGGTTCTGAAGTGAGCGTGCCTGATACCTGTCCTTGTCCAGAAGCGGTCTGTAGATCAGGGTCTTGCCGTCCTTGCGGCTTTCGACAAATCCCTTTTCGTCGAGAATACGCAGGATCGTGGCCCCTGATGTATAGGCCAGATTCCGTTCCGGGGGCAGGCGGTCCAATACATCGCGCACCGAGCCGTGACCAAGCGCCCAAAGCTCGTTCATGAACTCCAGTTCAACTTCGGTCAGCAGGTTTGTCGTTTTTTTCTTACGCATCGATCTCGGTGTCGTCATGATTGGTCTGCCTGTCAAACAAGCATCCTTTCGCTGTTTCGCAAAGCTTAAACTTTCCAGAAGACGAAAATGCCCCAACCGGTGGATAAGAAAAGCGGGGTCCAGACCGGTTGACCCACCAGGCCCAGCCAGGCCAGGAAGATATAGGCCGATCCAAGCAGGGTGATGAACAGGCGATCACCCAGCGTGGTTGTCAGCCCCAAAACCCCGCGCCGTTCGATCCCGTCGCGGTATTTGAAGCCTTCCAGAATACCGATCAGGGCGATGGCCGAGAAGATGCCGACAAACAGGGCCAAGGTCGCCGGGGTCCAGGCCATCCAGAAATCGGGCCACAGGGGATCGGTCCACGAAAAGCCTTTTTCCTCTTGCTGGCCGACACTGCTCCATCCGGATTGCTGGGCGACGGCCATAGAGGGCAAAAAGGGCAGGGTGAGAAGGAGTTTACGCATATCGAACCTCACACACGTCCCATCGCGAAACCGCGCGCGATGTAGTTGCGGACAAACCAGATGACGATGGCGCCGGGGATGATCGTCAGGGTTCCGGCGGCGGCCAGCAGGCCCAGCTCATACCCCGCGCTGGAAGCGGTGCGGGTCATCACGGCAGCGATGGGTTTGGCCTCGACCGCCGTCAGGGTTTTTGCCAGCAGCATTTCCACCCATGAGAACATGAAGCAGAAGAAGGCCGCCACGCCGACGCCCGCTTTGATATTGGGCAGGAAGATCGTCACGAAGAACCGTGGGAAGGAATAGCCGTCGACATAGGCTGTTTCGTCCAACTCCTTCGGGATGCCGCGCATGAAGCCTTCCAGAATCCACACCGCCAGCGGCACGTTGAACAGCGTATGTGCCAGCGCCACAGCCAGATAAGTGTCGAACAGGTGGATCGACGAATAAAGCTGGAAGAAGGGCAGCGCGAAGACCGCCGCCGGGGCCATCCGGTTGGTCAGCAGCCAGAAGAATAACTGCTTGTCGCCCAGGAACCGATAGCGCGAGAACGCATAGGCCGCAGGCAGGGCCACACAGACCGACAACACCGTGTTGATCGTCACGTAGATGATCGAGTTGATGTAGCCCCAGTACCATGTCGGATCGGTGAAGATGGTGATATAGTTCTCCAGAGTAAAGGTCTGGGGGAACAGGGAAAAGCCCGACAGAATCTCGTTCGTCGTTTTGAAGGACATCGCCACCAGCCAATAGATCGGCAGCATCAGGAACGCGATATAGAGGATCGGAATAAGGGACCGCTTCTTCATTGCGCGTCATCCTTTGTCATCAGAGTGTAGAAGACCCAGCTGACCAGCAGCGTGATGGCGAAGTAGATCAGGCTCATCGCCGCAGCCGGGCCAAGGTCGAACTGTCCCAGCGCGATCTTCACAAGATCGATCGACAGCAAGGTGGTTGAGTTTCCGGGGCCGCCGCCGGTCAGAACGAAGGGCTCGGTGTAGATGTTGAAACTGTCCATGAACCGCAGCAGGACGGCGATGGTCAGGACGGTTTTCATCTTGGGCAACTGGATATAGCGGAACACCGACCACGGGCTGGCGCCATCGATCTTGGCGGCTTGGTAATACGCATCCGGGATCGAGACGAGCCCCGCGTAGCACAGCAGCACAACCAGCGAGGTCCAGTGCCAGACATCCATCACAATGACCGTGATCCAGGCCGAGATCGGCTGTTGCGTCATGTCATAGTTGATGCCCAGAACGTCATTCAGGAAATATCCCAGCAAACCAATTTTGGGCAGCGTGAAGATGTTCCACATCGAGCCGACCACGTTCCACGGGATCAGCATCGGCAGCGCCATCAGCACCAGACAAACCGGCACCCAGAAGCCTTTGCGCGGCATGGAAAGGGCGACGATGATGCCCAAAGGCACCTCGATCAGCAGGATCAGGAAGGTGAACAGGAATTGCCTTCCCAGCGCTGCCTGAAACCGGTCCGACCGCAGGATTTGTTCGAACCAGCCAAGCCCTTCCCAGAAGAACTGGTTGTTGCCGAAGGTTTCCTGCACCGAGTAGTTGACCACTGTCATCATCGGCACCAGCGCGTTGAACGCGACCAGTGCGAGAACTGGCAGGACAAAGAACCATGCCTTTTGGTTTTCCGTTCTCATTGCGCCCGCTCCTGAGTTGCGATCCAGCCGTCGCGGTAGACGCGGGATTGTTCGGGTTTGAATTGCAGAAAGACCTGTGATCCCGGTTCGGGCACTTCATGTTCCGTCACGGCCTTCAGCGCGGTGTTGCCGACCATCGCGCTTACCACATAGTGGCGGCCAATGTCGGAAACTTTGGTCACATGCGCCGGGATACCGGTATCGCCAAAGCCTACATATTCTGGGCGAATGCCCAGATCGGTGCGGCCTCCGTCGCCATGGGTCGGGCCTTCCAGCATGACCTCGTGGCCCTCGAACACGGCCCGATCGCCCTTGGCCTCGCAGGGCAGCACGTTCATGCCGGGTGAGCCGATGAAATGGCCGACGAATGTGTGCTGAGGGCGCTCGAACAGTTCAACCGGGGTGCCGATCTGCACCACCTCGCCGTCTTGCATCACCACGACTTCATCAGCGAAGGTCAGCGCCTCGGTCTGGTCGTGGGTCACGTAGATCATCGTGGCCTGCACGCGCTGGTGCAGTTCTTTCAGTTTGGACCGCAGCTTCCATTTCAGATGCGGGTCGATCACGGTCAACGGCTCATCGAACATCACCGCGTTCACGTCGTCGCGGACCAGCCCGCGACCCATCGAGATCTTCTGTTTGTTGTCCGGGCTGAGACCCGAGGCGCGGGTGTTCAGCATGTCGGTGACGTCCAGCATCTCGGCGATCTCATCGACGCGGCGTTTGATGGTCGCCGGGTCAACACCGCGGTTTTTCAACGGGAAAGCAAGGTTTTCGCCCACCGTCATCGTGTCGTAGATCACCGGAAACTGGAACACCTGCGCGATGTTGCGCTGATCGGGGGGCAGGGCGGTGACGTCCTGACCATCGAACAGAATCTGCCCCTCGGATGGTGTCAGCAGGCCCGAGATGATGTTCAGCAACGTGGACTTGCCGCAGCCCGACGGACCCAGCAGTGCATATGCGCCGCCGTCGCGCCAGGTTACGTCGATTTCCTTCAGCGCATAATCCTCAGGGCCTTTGGGTGAGGGCATATAGCTGTGCCGCAGGTTTGAAAGCTTGATCTGAGCCATGTCACGCGACCCTTTGGCCGTCTTGGCCGAAATACCGGCAATGCGCCGGGTTCATGTAGAAACTGTGATCTTCGCCCACCTGATAAGGGTGGACACCGGCGGCAAGCGACACCCAGGCATCCTCGCCATGCTGGAAATGTGCGCTGGAATCCGAACCCGACAGTTCGGTCACGATCACGCGCCCGGTCAGTTCCACATCCGCATCCGAGGTGCGGAACGGCGTCACGCGATGCGGGCGTACCGCGACGGAGTAGTCGCCATCTGCCATGCCCGAGACATTCCAGCGTCCGCCACCTTCCAATTGCGCCATAGCGCCTGTCACTGTGACCCGACCAACATTGATTGGCGGATCCGAAAAAACGCGCGCTGCGGCGATGTTTTCGGGGTTGCGGTAAATGTCGGCGGTGGGGCCGAACTGAGTGACCCGGCCATCCTCCATCAGCGCGGTGTAACCGCCCAGAAGCAACGCCTCTTCGGGTTCCGAGGTGGCATAGACCACCACGGCACCACGACCGGCGAACAGGTCGGGCAATTGCTCGCGCAGTTCTTCGCGCAGCTTGTAGTCGAGATTGGCCAGCGGCTCGTCCAGAAACACCGCGCGGCTTTCCTTAGCAATCGCGCGCGCTAAGGCGGTACGCTGTTGTTGCCCGCCCGACAGCTCATGCGGGCGGCGGTGCAGCATGGGGCGCAGTTGCAGCAGGTCGGCAGCCTCTTCGACGCGGCCCTCGATCTCGGACTTTGCCATGCCCGCCACGCGCAGGGGCGAGGCGATGTTGTCAAACACGCTCATATGCGGGTAATTGACGAAAAACTGGTGCACCAGACTGATCTGCCGCTTCTGCGTGTTCAGCCGGGTCACATCCTGCCCATCCATCAAAACCTTGCCCGAGGCGATCGGGTCCAGCCCGGCCATCATCTTGATAAGCGAGGTCTTTCCCGAGCCGGTCGCGCCCAGCAGCACGTTGAAATGGCCGGTTTGCAGCGTCAGGTTTGTAGGCTTGATATGGATGACGTTGCCGACCCGTTTGGTCGCGTCCTGTAGTTCGATCATCGGGGAAACTCGTGGGGTATTTGGGGTAGGCCGGGCTGAAGCCCGGCCTACGATGTTGCGTTTACTGGGACTGCCAGCGCTGAACCAGTTCGTCATAGTTGACGGTCTGACCCTGCGGCTTTTCGTTCTCCAGCTTCGCCTTGGGCGAACCGGCCTTTTCCAGCCAGAAGGACGGATCCTGCGGCTCGTTCAGGCGGGGGCCACAGCCGCCGTAGACATTGGCTGCTTCGTCCGCCGCCTGCATCCGGGACATGGTGATGTCCATCTCTTCGGCCAGACGATCCATCGCCTCTTGCGGAGTGAAGGCACCCGAGTTCACGTCACCGATCTGCTGCCACCAGATCTGGGCCAGCTTCGGATAATCCGGCACGTTGATGCCGGTCGGCGACCAGGCCACACGGTCAGGCGAGCGGTAGAACTCGACCAGACCACCCAGCTTGGGTGCGCGTTCGGTGAACGACTCGTGATTGACCGAGCTGTCGCGTGCGAAGGTCAGACCCACGTGGGATTTCTTCACATCGACAGTTTTCGACGTCACGAACTGAGCGTACAGCCATGCCGCCTGAGCCCGATCCGACGGGGTCGATTTCAGGAAGGTCCATGACCCCACGTCCTGATAGCCAACCTTCTGGCCTTCTTCCCAATAGGGGCCATGGGGGCTGGGCGCCATCCGCCATAGCGGCGTGCCTTCGTCGTCGACAGTATTGTTGCCTTCGGACTTCGGCTTGACCATGTCGGCGGTAAAGGCGGTGTACCAGAAGATCTGCTGGGCCACGTTGCCTTGGCTAAGCGCGGGCAGCGACTGGTAGAAGTCATAGGACGCCGCACCGGGAGGGGCATAGGCCCGCAGCCATTCATCCCACTTGCGGATCGCATAGACCGCGGCCGGACCGTTCGCAGCACCACCGCGCGACACCGAAGCGCCAACCGGATTACAGGTGCCCGCTTCCATGCGGATGCCCCATTCGTCGACGGGAACGCCGTTCGGCTCGCCCACGTCACCGGCACCGGCCATCGACAGCCATGCGTCGGTCATACGCCAGCCCAGGTCAGGCGCGCGTTTGCCGTAGTCCATGTGGCCATAGATCGCCACACCGTCGACTTCCTTCACGTCGTTGGTGAAGAACTCGGCGATGTCCTCATAGGCCGACCAGTTGACCGGAACGCCCAGATCATAGCCGTATTTCTCTTTGAACGCGGCCTTGTTGGCCTCGTCATCGAACCAGTCCTTGCGGAACCAATAAAGGTTCGCGAACTGCTGATCCGGCAGCTGATACAGGTTGCCGTCCGGGCCGGTGGTGAACTGAATGCCCATGAAGTCATCCAGATCCAGTGTTGGCGAGGTCGTCGCCGCCCAGTCACCGCCCATCTGTTCGGTCAGGTTATACGCCAGTTGCAGGCGCGAGTGGGTGCCGATCAGGTCGCTGTCATTGACATAGCCGTCATACAGGTTTCGGCCGGTCTGCATCTGGGTTTGAACGGCCTGAACCACTTCGCCCTCACCAAGTATCTGATGATTGACCTTGATACCGGTGATTTCCTCGAACGCTTTGGCCAGAACCTCGGATTCATAGGAATGCGTGGGGATGCTTTCCGACAGAACGTTCAGTTCCATTCCGGCATAGGGTTCGGCAGCTTTGATGAACCACTGCATTTCCGCCATCTGTTCGTCTTTCGACAAGCTGGACGGCTGGAACTCATCATCGATCCAACGCTGTGCTGCGGCTTCGTCGGCCCAAACGGGACCGTGCCCCGCAATGACGGCAGCCGCCGCCACTGCGGAAAGTAGATGTCTCCGCATCTGTCTCCTCCCAAAGATTATGGTTGTCCGGCGCTAACCGGATGGCGCTCAGCATCAGCGATTTTTTGCATATGTGTCAAACTAAATTTTTAGTAAATGAGGATCGGAGAAGAATTCGGATGCGAACCCCGCGCCGTTTCTAGGTTCGCATTTTTCATCTAACTGATTGTAAAGTAATATTTAAAATGCGCAATCAACCTTGGGATACGTGACGCGTTCGCGTGAGAATAATCGATGCCCTGAACCCGTATGCTCTGAAATTCTGTTCCGAAGACTGACAGCGATGCACCTTTTATTCGGCTGTTTTTGGCTCATTTGGCGGACACTGTTTTTAGGGGCCAATTACACGCTCGCAGCCCTACGGCGCAGCCAGAATCGCGATTCGCCCCCAATGCCAAGGCAATGGCCTCATCACAGTACCGATCCGCGCTGTTGCCCGAATAACCAACCCTGCCAGAGATCGCAGTGCGAATTGTAAATCTGCTGGATTTGCCGGCTCGGCTTCGTAGTTTTTACGCCAGTTTGATTTTTCGGAGCCGACCTTGAAAAAGCCCGTCCTCAATACCCATCGCGAGCTTGAACTGCTGGACGCCCTCAAGCGTCTCGGTGGGACGGCCCGGAACTCGGAACTTGCCACGATGCTGAATGTCTCCGAAGAGACGGTGCGTCGTACGATCAAAGCCTTGTCCAGCGCCGGCACGGTCGAACGTGTTCACGGCGGTGTTTACCTTGCGGGGGCACAGGGCGATCCCGGATTTTTCCGCCGTATTTCTCAACATGCTGACGAAAAACGCCTCATAGCGCAGCATGTCGCGCGGATGGTCAGGGACCGGATGACCATCTTCCTGGACGTCGGATCGACGACCGCTTTTGTGGCAGAGGAACTGCGCCATGCCGAGAACCTGACCGTCGTGACAAACTCAATCGTGGTGGGGCTGACACTGGTGGGCGTCAATGGCAACCGGGTGCATTTGTTGGGGGGCGAGATGCAAAGCGACGAGCGCGGTACCTTCGGGCACGTGGCGCACCGGCAGCTGCAGCGTTATGCCTTTGACCTTGCGATCCTCAGCACCGACGCGATTTCGGACAGCAAAGGGTTTTTGTATCAAAGCCTTGGCGAGGCGGATCTTGCATCCGTCGTGGTGCAGAATGCGGATCAGGTTGTAATGGCGGCAGCGCATTACAAATACGACGTATCGGCACCCTATGTGGGCCCGGATCCGCGCCGGATTCACATATTGGTAACGGACAAAGCCCCGGACGGAGCGCTGGCCGATCAGATCGCAGAATGGGGCATAGACATGCAAATCGCGTCTGCATGAGCCATCGCAGCCGTTTTCGTTCGCGATATAGGAAGGAAATGGCAGCCCGTAGGGGAATCGAACCCCTCTTTCCAGGTTGAAAACCTGGCGTCCTAACCGATAGACGAACGGGCCACTGGGTATTGGCGCGCAAGCAAAAATGGCAGCCCGTAGGGGAATCGAACCCCTCTTTCCAGGTTGAAAACCTGGCGTCCTAACCGATAGACGAACGGGCCACGCTGGCTTGTGGAGGGCCTTTTACGGTTTCACCCCGACCCCCGCAAGCCGAAAAATGCAGGGATGCGAAAGTTTTTTGGTGGCTTGAAACAGACCGGAAATCCGTTCAATTGGCCTCCGCCGCATCCTCAAGCCGAAGCTGTACGTTTTGACGACCACCCCAGGAATTTACTTCGAGCCGACCGGCAAAATGAAACCGCGCGCCGCCGTGGTTCGAAAGCCTTTCGCCCAAGGGGCCGTCGAATGCCCCAAAGGCGATGGCGTCCAACCCGCTGCTCAGCCCGTCGGACAGGGAAAGTTTCAGATGCGACTCGCCCACGCGCTTGGCAAACCGTACCTGCAGATCGGGCAGGGCATAGCGTGGGGCAGGGGCGCTGGCCCCAAAAGGGCCTGCCTTTTCAATCTGTTCGATCAGGTCTACGGTGGCCGCGCCGGGCATCAAAGCGCCATCCAGCTTCAAGTCCGCCGGGCCGCCTTGCCCCGCGCCTTGTTTGGCCAGCAGTTCCGACAGACGTTCCATCGCCGGTTCCAATTGGTCCCGCATCACGGTCAGCCCCGCCGCCATTTTGTGGCCGCCGCCTTTGACCAGCAGCCCCTCGGCCGCCAGCCGCTGGATCGAAGCCCCCAAATCGACACCCGACACCGACCGGCCCGAGCCCTTGCCCTCATCCCCGTCAAAGCCGATGACGATGGCGGGGCGGTTCGCGGCTTCTTTTAGGCGAGAGGCGACAATACCGACGACGCCGGGATGCCAGCCCTCGCCAGCGGCCCAGACAAGTGGCGCGTCCAGACCGCGTTCCTCAGCCTGTTCCAGCGCTGCAGCTCGCACGGCATTTTCAATGTCACGTCGTTCGGAATTCAACGCATCCAGTCGCTGGGACAGGGCTTCGGCTTCGGTCATCGAGTCGGTGCTGAGCAACCGCGCGCCCAGATCGGCCTGACCGATGCGCCCGCCCGCATTGACCCTTGGGCCCAGCAGAAACCCCAAGTGATAGCTGTTTGGCGCGGAATCCATACGCGCAACATCTGACAGCGCCACAAGTCCGGGCCGTTGCCGCCCGGCCATAACCTTCAACCCCTGCCGAACCAAAGCCCGATTGGCCCCGATCAAAGGGGCCACATCGGCGACCGTGGCTAGAGCGACGAGATCCAGCAAAGACACCAGATCCGGTCCCTTCGCCCCGGCTTCACGCATTTGCCGCCCGGCCTCAACCAGCGTCAGAAAGACCACCCCAGCCGCGCAGAGATAGCCCAGATCGCCGCTTTCATCCTGTCGGTTCGGGTTCACGACGGCCACACAGTCGGGCAAAGTTTCTCCACCCAGATGGTGATCCAGAACGATGACATCCGCGCCTTTGGCCGCCGCGATTGGCTCATGACTCAAAGTGCCGCAATCAACGCAAATGATCAGATCGTGCGCCGCCGCCAGTTCCTGCATGGCGGGAACATTCGGCCCATACCCTTCATCAATCCGGTCGGGTACGTAAAGCGTCGCCTGAAGCCCCATCTGGCGCAGCCAGACCAGAAGCAAAGCCGCCGAACTGCCGCCATCTACGTCATAGTCCGCGAAAACCGCGATCCGCTGTTTGTCCCGAACGGCCTTGAGAAACCGCGCCGCCGCAACTTCCATATCCTTCAAGCTGCGCGGATCCGGCAACAGCTCTTTCAGCTTCGGCTCCAGAAAGCCAGCCGCCTCCATCGGAGGAACACCGCGCCGCGCCAGAACCTGACAAACCGCGCGCGGCAGGTCGGCTTGTTGGGCCAGCATCTCGGTCGCGCGCTCAACCTCGGGCGAGGGGCCCACCCAACGCCGACCCGTCAAAGATTGCTCAACCCCAAGAAAACCCATCGCGCCCCTCATGCACCAAGGCCGGACCCTTGCGGACCCGGCCCTTCTTCTCGTTCAAAATACGGTCGCCGAAGGCAGCGGCGCAAGCCGCTTAGCCGTCGTTATGCGACCACATGGGCGTGCGGTAGGACATACGACGCACCGACCCGGTTTTGGACCGCATGAGCAAGGTGGTCGTCTCAACCCAACCCGGCTCGCGCTTGATGCGCGGCAACAGCGAGCCGCCGGTCACGCCGGTCGCGGCAAAGATCACATCGGCGGTCACCATTTCATCGCGCGCATAGACACGGTCCAGATCGGTGATGCCCGCTTTGGCCGCACGGCCACGTTCGTCATCATTGCGGAACAGCAGACGGCCAAAAATCTGACCGCCCATGCATTTCAGCGCGGCTGCGGCCAGAACGCCCTCGGGCGCGCCGCCTTGCCCCATATACATGTCGATGCCGGTCACTTCGCTTTCCGCGCAGTGCATTACACCTGCCACGTCGCCATCTGTAATCAACCGGATCGAGGCACCGGTCTCGCGCACCTCGGCAATCATCGCCTCGTGACGCGGGCGTTCCAGAATGCAGACAGTGATATCGGCAGGCTCACAGCCTTTGGCCTTGGCCAAGGCTTCCACCCGTTCGCGCGGGCTCATATCCAGATTGACGACGCCTTCGTCATAGCCCGGACCCACGGCCAGTTTGTCCATGTAGACGTCCGGCGCGTGCAGCATCGACCCGCGCGGGCCCATGGCGATCACGGTCAGCGCATTCGGCATGTCCTTGGCGGTCAGCGTGGTGCCTTCCAGCGGGTCCAGCGCGATGTCCACTCCGGGGCCGTTCCCGGTGCCGACTTCTTCACCGATATACAGCATCGGAGCTTCGTCCCGTTCACCTTCACCGATGACAACAACACCCGCGATATCCAGCAGGTTCAACTGCTCGCGCATCGCGTTGACCGCGGCCTGATCGGCGGCTTTCTCGTCACCACGGCCAACCAGCGAGGCCGAGGCAAGCGCCGCCTGTTCTGCGACACGCGCAAGTCCCAAAGACAACAGGCGGTCGTTAAAATCGATCTTGGCAGCACTCATGCGATGTATTCCTTTGGTCGGCAATGGCGTTACGTCTGGCATAGCCTGCACGGGGCGCAGGCCGCAAGGGGTCAGACCTGTTCGATCCGCAAGGCGACAGGTTCACCGGCAACAACATCCGTGTCGCGGAACCCGTCCAGCGCCACGTCCAGAGTGGCGCGTGTGGTCTTATGCGTCACGATCAGAACCGGCGCGGTGTCGTCGCTGTGCCCATACTGGCGCATCCGGTCGATCGAAACCCCGGCATCGCCCAGAATGGCCGCGATTTTGGCCAGTGCGCCCGGTTTGTCGAACAGGGCCAGCCGCAGATAGTAGGGGGCGGGCAGGCCGGTGCGGGCCGGGGTGGCGTCTTCCAGCGAATTCGCCGGGCGGCCGAAGGTCGAGATTTGCAGCCCACGCGCCAGATCGCAGACATCGCCCATCACCGCACTTGCGGTCGGGCCTTCCCCTGCACCGGGGCCACGCAGAACAACCTGTTCCACCGCGTCGCCTTCGATCACGACCATATTGGTGCCGCCTTCCAACTGACCCAGTGGTGAGTCGCTGGGCACAAGACATGGCTGCATCCGCTGTTCCAGACCGCGTGCCGTCCGCTGGGCTACGCCCAGCAGTTTGATGCGAAAGCCCATGTCATGGGCCTGATCGATATCTTCCAGGCTGATTTGTTGAATGCCTTCGATCTCGATCCCGTCGAAATTTGGTTTGGTGCCAAACGCGATCGACGACAACAGCGCAAGTTTATGCGCCGCGTCGATGCCGCCGACGTCGAGGTTCGGGTCCGCCTCAAGATAGCCAAGCTCGGCACATTCATCGAACAGCGCGTTATAGCCCTGACGCTGCGATTGCATCCGGGTCAGGATATAGTTGCAGGTGCCGTTCATGACGCCCATGACGCGGGTAATTTCGTTCCCGGCCAGACCTTCGGTCAGGGATTTGATCACCGGGATACCGCCCGCCACGGCGGCCTCGAACCGGATGACGCGCCCTGCGGCCTCGGCCTGTTCCGCAAGGTCCTGACCGTGGATCGCCAGCAGCGCCTTGTTGGCGGTGACCACATCCTTGCCGCTGGCCAGCGCCGCCTCGACCGAGGCTTTGGCCGGACCGTTCTCGCCGCCCATCAGTTCCACATAGACGTCAATGTCGTCGCGCTTGGCCAAAGCGACCGGATCAACCTCCCACGCATAGTCAGAGAGGTTCACGCCGCGATCCTTGTTGGGGTCGCGGGCCGACACGGCCACGATTTCGATCCGACGCCCCGTGCGGGCCTGCAGCAGATCCGCATGACGGCGGATGATCTTGATGACACCCACACCAACCGTTCCCAAGCCCGCAATTCCAAGCCGCAGCGCCTGTGTCATTCCGTGGGTTCCTTTCCGCTCGACATGTTCTGAAACCGGACGCTTTTGTCCGTTCAGCGCTGCCTTAGCGGGTTCAGGCCGGGGGTGCAATCCGTCACTAGGCCCTGACCGGTTTAAGCTAGTTGGTTTCAGCGTTCTGAAGCGCTTCGGCCTTTTTCTTCAGCGCCTCGCTGCGGGTGGTCAGGTCTTCTTCGACCTCTTCCGCCTCGCTGACAGGATCCACCGGTGCGCCCAGCGTGTCCTGCAGCGGGATCAGACGTGGATAGGCGGCTTTTTGGATCCCGCGCGGTTCGACCCCGTCCAACTCGGGAATATCGGCACAGCTTGCCAGAGCAACCGTCAGGATCAAAAAGGGCAAAGCTTTCATCGACAAAGGCTCTCTCTGGCGCAGATCCCCCCCGTGATGCACCTTTTGCCGGATCGGATCAAGCGGGCTTCTATCTGAACGATTGTTCAGATACGGTGTTTTCATGGCACGCACACAGGGATCACATTCGGACATCACCGGACCGCGCATTCGCAGCGCCGCGTTAAGGCTTTTTGCCCGCCACGGCTATGCGGCGGTGTCGATGCGCCAGATCGCAAAAGAGGTCGGGGTACAGGCCGGGGCGCTTTACAACTACACCCCGGACAAACAAAGCCTGCTGTTCCGCCTGATGCGCGAACATATGCAGGATCTGTTGCAGGCCTATGCCGATTTGAACACCGCATCCGATCCGAAAGAGGCGCTGCGCCGCTTTGTTGGTTTCCATATCCGCTTCCATCTGGAACGCCCGGACGAGGTCTTTATCGCCTATATGGAGTTGCGCAATCTGACGCCCGAGAACTTTACCGAGATCGAAGACCTGCGCCGCCGATACGAAGACGCGCTGGAAACGATCCTGCACAAGGGCCAGCAAGCGGGTGAATTTGCGATTTCGGATACCAAGATCGCGACCCTTGCGGTGATCGCAATGCTGAACGGCGTCATGACATGGTATCGGGCCGGAGGGCGGCTGTCGCTGGACGAGGTCGAGCAGATTTACTGGGACATGGTCCGCAGCGCGGTCGCGGCCTGACCGAAGCCAGGCTGCTTTGACGGCTAATGCGCCGGGCGGATGAAGGAGCCGTTGCGTAGTTCGCGAAACGCCTGTTCCAGTTCGGCCCGCGTGTTCATGACAATTGGGCCGTGCCAGGCCACAGGTTCATCAATCGGCGCCCCCGAGATCAGCAGAAAGCGCACGCCTTCGGGCCCGGCCTGAACGGTGACCTCATCGCCTGTACCAAAGCGCACCAGAGTACGGTCGCCGGACATATCGCGGATATTCACCTCCGCCCCGGCAACCTCTTTTTCCAGCAACACGCCGGTCGGTTGCGAGGCATCGGCAAACGCGGCCTGGCCCTGAAAGACATAGGCAAAGGCGCGGCGGTAGGTGTCGATGCGAAAGGTCTTTTTCACGCCCGCCGGGATCTGGATGTCCAGATACTGAGGGTCCGCTGCAATGCCATCCACCGGACCGGTCTTGCCCCAGAACTCACCCACAATCACGCGCACGATTGTGCCGTCATCGTCGATGACCTCGGGGATGTCCTTGCTTTGCACATCCTGATAGCGCGGCGCAGTCATCTTCTGGGCCGAGGGCAGGTTGCCCCAAAGCTGAAAGCCATGCATCTGACCGCTGGTATTCCCGTGCGGCATCTCCTGATGCAGAATGCCCGACCCGGCGGTCATCCATTGCACATCGCCTGCGCCCAGCGTGCCGCTGTTACCAAGCGAATCCGAATGCTCGACCGTTCCGGCCAGCACATAGGTGATGGTTTCGATCCCGCGATGGGGGTGCCATGGAAATCCGGCCTGATAGTCCTGCGGACGCTCGTTGCGGAAATCATCGAACAGCAGAAACGGGTCCAGTTCCGATGGATCCTGAAATCCGAACGCGCGATGTAATTTGACGCCAGCCCCTTCCATCGTGGGCATGGCTTTGCGGGTTTCCAAAGTGGGTCTCAGGGACATGAGTGCCTCCTATTCCTTTGCACAGCATGTAACCCCTGCATTGCTGCGGTCAATTTGCATAAACCCACTGGACTTGTGCGAATTTGTGCAGATATCGGTGGCCCTGTTTTTCCGTGGAAAAAGCGGATAGACGGGTTCCGTACAAAGCGGAGGCATCCATGCAAGATGAAGTGCTGGCAACAATAGAGGCCTCAGCGCCCAGACGCTGGGCGGGGGTTGCCATGTTGTCAACGGTTGGCCTTCTTGTTCTGCATGTCGCCTTTGCCACCCCACCCGCGCTGGTGTGGCAGATTTTCCTGCTGATCGTTGGTGGGGCGGCTATGTGGCTGGCCTATCGCGTCTGGTACGCCACGCAGGACCGGATCGAACTGACCCGCAGCGAACTGCGCACCGGAACAGGGCAGGTGATCGCAATCGTGGACGAGATCGAAGCGGTGGACCGGGGCGTGTTCGCCTTCAAGCCGTCAAACGGATTTCTGGTCCGCATGCGGTCGAAACCGGGTAACACCTGGGCACCAGGATTGTGGTGGCGGCTTGGACGACGTGTTGGCGTCGGCGGCATGACCGCCGCCTCCGAGGCCAAGTTCATGTCAGAAATGCTCTCGGCCATGCTGATGGAGAGGGAAGGGGTTTAGCAGTCGTCAGCTGCGACAATCTGCGTATATCCACGCGGTTGAGTGAAAATAAACTTGTCGATGGCGAACGAATGATCCCCGTACCCGATTCTGAAGGGTCGAGTATACCAGTCTTTTGTTTCGACGAGGATCATTGTGGCCCTGTCCGCCATTACAGGAATACGCCCTTTGAATTCTTCGTTAAGAGTTTGGTTATCCAATTCGTCAAAGCTGTCGCCTCGGACGCAAGACCAGAGCTTTTCGTAGCTTCCTCCGTCCGCTTCGTTTTCGCCCGCGTTAAAGCGGACGAAAGAAATTCGCATAGACACAGTTGACCGGTCTGCGACCATGAATTTTTGCAGGTCATACATGTTCGAAATGTAATTGGCCGTAACCAAGTTCTTTTCGCGAGAAAGAATGTCAGCGACTGCATAGGCCGCCTTCAGGTTTCGAGCGCTTTGACGATAGCCGTCAAAGAATGTGTAGGAGGCCCAGATTGACCAGAACAGAAGCGGAAAAATCATGACCGCTTCGATGCTCACGATCCCGTCCTCCTTGCGGAAGAAACGTGCGAGCCGATTGGCTGTTGGTTGAACGATGTACTTCTTAAAACGGTTCATGGACAAACACCGTTGTTGAATGCAGTTCGTACTGGCCGTCTGGGTCTTGTTGGGCCAATCGTCCCAGCGTTGTGCCAAAAAACAGCGGATCGACTTCAATGCAAGCCCGAACGACCATCAATTGATTGGACGTACCGGGCGTGAACAACTGGTCTTCTTTTCCGCGCACTTCTTCAGGCGTATCAACGCAATAAGGGTTGCTGAATACGCTGCCGAGATCTGACTCGGGATTGTCGCTGAAGATACTGTCTTCTGCGTAAGGATTGATCGAGAGCATTTCCAATGCCAGATTGTCGAAACAATCCGGGATGACGCCAGCTTTGTCGCAAATGATCTGTTTCAGCAAGGTATGCGTCCACACCGCGCCGATGCTAGAATCGTATTCTTCAATGCGGTTCATGCGAACGTCCTGAATGGTTTCGTCCAGTGCCCGCTCCAGGTTGGTGTGGTTCCAGGCCACGATTCCCATCTCAACGCCGGAATAGGTTGTCATCATGAAGACCGGGAACCAGAACACGAATTCAATAGTGGCCATTCCGTCTTCTTTGCCGCGAAATCGGCGCAGATTATTTAAAAGGCGTGTGATCATTGTGTGAGCCTCAGGTTTCGAATGCTCGATGTAATCGAAGCAAACACGTTTGGCAGATCTTCTGGTGTGGCTTCATAATATGTTCCGACGTCCGTGCGGCAATGCTGCATGATCGCGCGGCCCGCGCTCGGGGCTTCCAATGAGATAGTAAAGATTACGACACCCATTTGGTCTTTCGCGTAGGTGCACATCGAGCGCACACGAGGATCTTTCGTACCCTGGCCGCTTGACGAAACGGCGTCATAGTAAAAGTCGTAGGCCCAGCTAGAACCGTAGTAGTCATAGAAGCGCTGGTACAGGTTGTATCGCGTTGCTCGTTCCCACAACTCTGGCCACGTCAGATTGTCCGAAGGCTGTACGTCTAAGTCGAGGTAGGTTTTTACGCGCGGATTGTCCCTATCAAGGCTTACGCATTCACCCGTGGTACCGGAGAAGGCCAGGCAGCGGTACTGAATAAACCCCCTTACGTACTCACCGGTTGGGTCTACTTCTTCAGCTGTCGCGACGCTGTCCGTGTTTACGTAAGTGAGGGTATCGGTGTTTACAATCGTGTTGCCAAAACAAGTGGGCTGGAGCTCGTCTCTAACCCAATACGCGCCGCCATTTGACGAGTCCCATTCGATCATGTCGACATCTGGCCAGATGTAGTCTGTACCGAATTCAATGGTGATTTCGTCATTTTCATCCAACTCTGCGTATGAAACGTATTCGTTCAGCCCATCGTTCCAGCAAACGCCGGACTTACCATCGCGGTAGGGATCGTTCGTCCAGTATTGGGTCGTATTCGCACCGTCCGTCATAAGTATCATAACTTTGAGTGTATCACCGCTTCGCGGGTTGTCTGGGCGAGATGCGAACTCAGATGGAACATCACCTGCGGCCGCCATCTGCGCAACTACGGGTTGGAAGCTGTCGTCAAGCAGGGTCAGGCCCCATTTAACGCCAAGGTCGATCGACGTATTCCCATCCGCGACAAACGATTCAATTTTATCTTTTAGAAGGTCTGCATCCTTCTGAAAGATCATTGCTTCACGGTTCTCGTCGGTCTCACAAATTTCGCTGTAGACCAGATTGTTATTCACCGGGCGCTGGTCGTAATTGTTCCAAGGAGTGAAATGCAGTGTGCGATCATACACCAGGTTCAGATCGAAATCGCTGGTCTGAAATTGAGCGGTTTCAAAGTTGATGCAATTTGCATGCGGGTTAACACCGTCGGTGTTCAGGTATCCCATCACAGAATCCGGCAGCGCAACTTGCGTCGCGTAAGGAATGATCGAAATCGACATTTTGCCGTCTTCGGATTTATCGACCATTTCCTGCACAAATTCCTGTGCCGCCAGTTTCAGCGTCGTAAGGCGGCTGTTCCGGTTCATCGAGCCAGAAACATCCAGAACCATCGAAATCTCGACATTCCCCAGCGCTTCTTCCGCGGCGCTGACAACCGAAGTCGTGATCGTATCAACGTCCCACCACTGCATGAAGTGCATTTTGACGGGCATAACTGCGGTCGCCTCGACGCGACGGAAACCTTCAATGGTCACAGCGTCGGAACCGCAAAGGTTTGCAGGTTCGATGACAATTTGATCCTTCAGAAGAAATTCTTTTAAACCTTCTTTATCCAGATAATCTTCGATGACTTCAGTGGGGCAAAGGTCCTGCGCCAGGTCGGTCGCCGCCAAAACTGCACGATCCAGCGAGTATTGAAGCCGCGCGCGCTCGTGGTCAAAGCGCATGATGTCAACGGCAAATCCTCCGACGGCAAATACGATCATTATAAGGACCAGCGTAAAGATCGTCATGGTCCCGTCTTCTGACCGGACAAACGAATGCGGCGCAGATCCATGCCGGTCTGCGCGCTTTGGTTTGTCGATAATCCGCTTCCAGTCAAATTTCTTCATAATGAGTCCCTCTGCCGGTCAGGCACACTGATCTCAGTCCGTCGCAACTTTAATAAATTAGCCGTGGAACGTGGCGAGATTTGGGCGCCTTTGCCACTATGATGCTATTATTGAATGAAAATCGGCCGCAGTTTGGGGCTGCTTGTCAGCTTTGTTTCGTCAGGGCGAACAATTCCGGGGCAAGTGTTAACCGGACGACTCAGGCCCTTAACCGATAACCAATCCTTCAGGAAGTGATGAAAAAAAGTGCAAGAGAAGATTGCAGCATCGAGTAAGTGGTGCGACAAAACGTCATGACGTTTGTCAGTTACCGGTACGGAGGATTTTATGACCGGCATCAAAGAACCCAGCTTTCGTGAGAGTGTTGACCTGATGTTCAACAGGGCGGCGTCCCTGATGGATATGCCCCCGGGGTTGGAGGAAAAGATACGGGTCTGCAACGCCACCTACACGGTGCGGTTCGGGGTTCGATTGCGCGGCGAAATTCACACGTTCACAGGTTATCGTTCGGTTCATTCCGAACATATGGAGCCTGTAAAAGGCGGTATTCGTTACGCCACGGCGGTCAACCAGGACGAAGTCGAAGCGCTGGCCGCGCTGATGACCTACAAATGTGCGCTGGTTGAAACGCCCTTTGGCGGCTCGAAAGGCGGGCTATGCATCGATCCGCGCCAGTATGAGGAACACGAGCTGGAGCAGATCACGCGGCGCTTTGCCTATGAGCTTGCCAAGCGTGACCTGATCAATCCGTCGCAAAACGTTCCGGCCCCTGACATGGGGACCGGTGAACGTGAAATGGCTTGGATGGCCGACCAATACGCGCGGATGAACACAACCGATATCAACGCGCGGGCCTGTGTGACCGGCAAGCCGCTGAACGCGGGCGGAATCGCCGGGCGGGTCGAGGCAACGGGGCGCGGCATTCAGTATGCTCTGCGCGAGTTTTTCCGCCACCCGGAAGACATCGCCAAAGCCGGGTTGTCCGGCAAATTGGACGGGAAACGCATTGTGGTGCAGGGGCTCGGCAATGTGGGCTATCACGCTGCGAAATTCCTCAGCGAAGAAGATGGCTCGCGCATTGTGGGGATCATCGAATGGGATGGGGCGCTGTATAACCCCGACGGTATCGACGTCGAAGCCGTGCGCCAGTGGATCGTCAAGCATGGCGGCGTCAAGAATTACCCGGATGCGACCCACTCTGCCGAAGGCGGGGCCGTGCTGGAGGCCGAATGCGATATCCTGATCCCGGCCGCTTTGGAAGGTGTGATCAATCTCGGTAACGCCGAGCGCATTCAGGCACCGTTGATCATCGAAGCCGCGAACGGTCCGGTGACGGCCGGGGCGGATGAAATCCTGCGCAAGAAGGGCACGGTGATCATCCCGGATATGTATGCCAATGCGGGCGGTGTGACGGTGTCCTATTTCGAGTGGGTCAAGAACCTTAGCCATATTCGCTTTGGCCGGATGCAGCGCCGTCAGGAAGAGGCGCGGCATGAGCTGATTGTCAGCGAATTGGAGCGGCTCGATCGCTATCTCGGTGATGCCTGGTCGATGTCGCCGGACTTCAAGGCCAAGTACCTGAAGGGCGCGGACGAGTTGGAGCTTGTGCGGTCGGGCCTGGATGACACCATGCGCATTGCCTACCAGTCGATGCGCGAGGTCTGGCACAGCCGCGACGATGTCGAGGATTTGCGGACCGCGGCCTATATTGTCGCAATCGACCGCGTGGCCAGCAGCTATCGGGCCAAGGGACTCTGATCTCGGTCGGAAGGGGGCGGTTGGTCCGCCCCCTCTGAAACACCAACCATCTTTCCGAAAAGGACAATGGCAGGTCTGGCTGCGGGCGGGTAAGCTGCCGTCGAACAAACGATTCCGGGAGACCTAAATGTTGCGTATCGCTATCGCTGCCGCTGTGCTTGCCACGCCCTTGGCCGCTGCTGAAACCAAGGAAGAAAGCTGCAAGTATCAGGCCGATGTGGTTGCCGCGATTCAGCAGGCGCGTTTGGACAGGGTGAAGGAACGCGATGTCCCGCAGGCGGTTGCCGACAGCAGTCCGACCTGGCCCGAGAACTACAATGCCGCGATCCCGCTGATCACGCCTTGGGTCTACGAACAGAAGATGCGCGATGTACGCAAAAAGGACCTCGGTGCCGCCTGGTTGGAGCTGTGTTTGCAGCAGTAATCCACAATCCCGCATTTCCTTGTGGATAAGCCCGTGCCTTCCCCTTGGCGCGGGTTTTCATTTCTGGCAGGTTTGATCCATGTCTTTGCCCCCCGGATTTCTGGATGAGTTGCGTACCCGGCTGAGCCTGTCTCAGGTGGTTGGGCGAAAGGTCATTTGGGACCCACGCAAATCCAATCAGGGCAAGGGAGATATGTGGGCGCCGTGCCCCTTCCACCACGAAAAAACCGCGTCATTTCATGTGGATGATCAAAAAGGGTTTTACTACTGTTTTGGCTGTCACGCGAAAGGCGATGCCATCAGTTTCGTGAAAGAGACCGAGAATGTCTCGTTCATCGAAGCGGTCGAGATTCTGGCCCGCGAGGCCGGGATGCCGATGCCTGCCCGTGACCCCAAAGCGCAGGAAAAACAGGACCGCCGCTCGCAACTGGCCGAGGCGATGGAGCAGGCGGTACAGTTTTTCCGGCTGCAACTGAAGACCGGGGCAGGGGCTGCGGCCCGCGATTACCTGACGCGCCGGGGTCTGGACACGCAGGCGCTGGATCGGTGGGAGATCGGCTTTGCCCCCGATGGCTGGCAGGCGCTGTGGGATCATTTGACCAATAAGAACGTGGCCGAGGATCTGATCCTGGGCGCGGGGCTGGCCAAGCCCTCGAACAAGGGCAAAAAGCCTTATGACACGTTTCGCAACCGGATCATGTATCCGATCCGCGATCCGCGCGGGCGCTGCATTGCGTTTGGTGGCCGGGCGATGGACCCGAATGACAACGCCAAATACCTGAACTCGCCCGAGACCGAGTTGTTCGACAAGGGCCGCAGTCTTTACAACCACGGTCCCGCGCGTCAGGCGGCGGGCAAGGGGCAGCCGCTGATCGTTGCCGAGGGATACATGGACGTGATCGCGCTGGCCGAGGCCGGATTTGGTGCGTCGGTGGCCCCTTTGGGGACGGCGATTACCGAACATCAACTGCAACTGCTGTGGCGTGTTTCGGACGAGCCGATCATCGCGCTGGATGGTGACACGGCGGGTCTGCGCGCGGCGATGCGGGCGGTTGATCTGGCGCTGCCGTTGCTGGAGGCCGGTAAGTCCCTGCGCTTTGCCATCATGCCCGAAGGGCAGGACCCTGACGATCTGCTGCGCGCCGAAGGGCCGGGGGCCGTACAGGCGGTTCTCGATGGTGCGATCCCGATGGTTAAACTGCTGTGGCAGCGCGAAACCGAAGGCAAGGTTTTCGACAGCCCCGAACGCAAGGCGGCGTTGGACAAGGTGCTGCGCGATAAGATCAAGCTGATCCGCGACCCATCGATCCGGTCCCATTACGGGCAAGAGATCAAGGATTTGCGCTGGCAACTGTTTCGCCCGCAGAGACAGTCACAAAACCGTGCGTGGCAACCGCGTGGCAAATGGCAGCCGCCGAAACAACCGGCAACGCCGGGCGCGCGGTCGTCATTCCTGGCCTCTTCGGAGAATGCGGACATCCATCTGCGCGAAGCGGCCATTCTGGCCATCGCCCTTCTGAACCCGCAGGTGGTTGTGCAGTTCGAACACCAGCTTGAGGATATGGAATGCCGCGACCCGGATCACGCGGCCCTGCGCGATGCCATTCTGCGCCACGCCATCGACGACCCGGACAATCTGAAAGACCACATCGCTGAAACTTTGGGGCCCGAGCCCCTTGAAAACCTGCTGGGCCTTCGCCATGTCGCAGTGATCCCCTGTGTGTTCAAACCGGGCGACGTTGAAAAGGCCGAGATGACGCTGGCCGAGGAACTCGCGAAAATCAAAGCGCTCCGGGGGTTGGATGCTGAGATCGCTGAAGCAACTGAGGAACTGTCCGACTTGGCTGACGAGTCACTGACGTATCGGGTGGGTCAGGCCGCCGAAGAGCGCAACCGCGCAAGCCGCAGCCAGAACGAGGACAGGGCCATTTTCGACATCGCCGACAACGGTGCGCGAATCAACCGCGACGAGAAGGATGCGTTTGAGGCGATCATGTCCGGTATCAATTTCGAGCGGAAACGCCGGTAAAGTGGTGTTTTCATAAGGCACTGGAAAAGAAAAACGGGTAAACGGGTGGCCGAATCAGTTTCACGCGCTAATGATTCGGTTCCAACGAATCACCCATCCCTGCAGGAGCATTGAATGGCCGCCAAGGATACGAACGAAGACCGCAAATCCGACGAGCAGGAACAGGAAATCTCGCTGGACATGAGCCAGGCCCAGGTCAAGAAGATGATCGCCGAGGCCCGCGAGAAAGGTTACATCACCTACGATCAGCTCAATCAGGTCCTGCCGCCTGATCAGGTCAGCTCGGAACAGATCGAAGACGTCATGTCGATGCTGTCCGAAATGGGCATCAACATCATCGAAGATGAAGAGGCCGAAGAGGAAGAGAACAAGGGCTCGACCGAACTGACCACCACGGAAAGCAACCGTGAGGTTGCGCTGGCTGGTGCCGCCACCGAAAAACTGGATCGCACCGACGATCCCGTCCGCATGTATCTGCGCGAGATGGGCAGCGTCGAACTGCTGAGCCGCGAGGGCGAGATTGCCATCGCCAAGCGGATTGAGGCTGGCCGGAACACCATGATCGCCGGTCTGTGCGAAAGCCCGCTGACCTTCCAGGCAATCACCATCTGGCATGACGAATTGCTGTCCGAAGACATCCTCTTGCGCGATGTCATCGATCTGGAGACCACTTTTGGCAACCAGATGGACGAGGACGGCGATGTTCAGGAGCCTGTGGTGGATACATCCGCCGTTCAGGCCGCCAAGCCCGCCAAGGACACCGGCCCCGAACTGGATGCCGACGGCAACCCGCTGAACAATGATGACGATGACGACGATGACGATCAGGCCAACATGTCGCTGGCCGCGATGGAAGCCGCGCTGAAAGATCAGGTTCTGACCACGCTGGAACGGATCTCGACTGACTTCTCGATGCTGTCAGAAATGCAGGACAGCCGGATTTCGGCGACTTTGAACGAGGATGGTTCGTTCAGTGAAAAAGATGAAGAGACCTATCAGAAACTGCGCGCGGAAATCGTCGAACTGGTGAACGGCCTTCACCTGCACAACAACCGGATCGAAGCGCTGATTGACCAGCTTTACGGCATCAACCGCCGGGTTATGTCGCTGGACAGCTCGATGGTGAAACTGGCCGACCAGGCCCGTATCAACCGTCGTGAGTTCATCGATGCCTATCGCGGGCGTGAACTGGACCCGAACTGGCTGGCCGAAATGGCGGAAAAGCCGGGCCGGGGGTGGCAGATGTTCATCGAACGCTCGACCGACAAGGTTGAAGAGCTGCGCAACGATATGGCTCAGGTCGGTCAGTATGTCGGTCTGGATATTTCTGAATTCCGCCGCATCGTGCAGCAGGTTCAGAAGGGCGAGAAAGAGGCGCGTCAGGCCAAGAAGGAAATGGTCGAGGCCAACCTGCGTCTGGTGATCTCGATTGCCAAAAAATACACGAACCGTGGCCTGCAATTCCTTGATCTTATTCAGGAAGGTAACATTGGCCTGATGAAAGCGGTGGACAAGTTCGAATACCGCCGCGGGTACAAGTTCTCGACCTATGCGACATGGTGGATCCGTCAGGCGATCACACGCTCGATTGCGGATCAGGCGCGGACGATCCGTATTCCGGTTCACATGATCGAAACGATCAACAAGCTGGTCCGGACCGGTCGCCAGATGCTGCACGAAATCGGCCGCGAACCGACACCGGAAGAACTGGCCGAAAAGCTGCAGATGCCGCTGGAAAAGGTCCGCAAGGTGATGAAAATCGCCAAGGAACCGATCAGCCTGGAAACGCCCATCGGCGACGAGGAAGACAGCCAGCTTGGCGATTTCATCGAGGACAAGAATGCCGTTCTGCCGCTGGACAGCGCCATTCAGGAAAACCTCAAGGAAACCACAACCCGCGTTCTGGCCTCGCTGACCCCGCGCGAGGAACGGGTTCTGCGGATGCGTTTTGGAATCGGCATGAACACCGACCACACGCTGGAAGAGGTCGGCCAGCAGTTCAGCGTGACCCGCGAACGTATTCGCCAGATCGAGGCGAAGGCGCTGCGCAAGCTGAAACATCCCAGCCGGTCGCGCAAACTGCGATCTTTCCTGGATCAATAGAAATCAAAGGCGCCCCGAATCCGAGGCGCCTTTTTTCTTTGCCATCACGGTTGGCTAACACGCCAAACACATTGGCGCGAACTCACAAGGATCGGGTTCGGCACACCACTATATCGGCCCTGTCCACTCATGGGACGGGCCGGGGCGAGGCGCAATAGCTGATGACCCCCGGTTCTAGTTGCGGATCGGGTGTTCGACACGGGTTTTGAAGGCGCTGGGGGTCTGACCCGTCCACCGCTTGAACGCGGTCGAAAAGGCTGCCTGATCCGCGTATCCCAGCGAATAGGCGATCTCGGCCAGCGGCATCCGGTTGGTGATGAAGGTCTGCGCAAGATCGCATCTCAGGTCTTCGACAATCTCGCGGAAGCTGGTGCCTTCATCCTTTAACCTGCGCGCAAGAGTTCTGGGACTCATGCCCAGATTGGCGGCGGCCTCTTCGGCCTGAATGATATGGCCGGGCAGCGAGCGGGTGATCAGCCCTTCGACCTTGGCGCGGGTCTTTTGCTGGGGGGACCGGCGCTCGGCCAGGATACGCTCGCCATATTCCAGCAGATGCGCGCGCAGCTTAGGGTCATAGGTTGGGACGGGCAGGTCCAATGAGGACAAGGACAGAATGATCTCCATCCGTTCCGCACCAAAAATAACCGGAAAGCCTGCAAGTTTCTGAAAGGCCTTCGCGTTTTCGCCGATCTCGTGCTGAAACCGCATTTCGATGGGATAGAACTGTGTCTGGGTCAGGTTCCGCATTCGCGCCAGCGCGGCGAATAACAGAAACTCGGTTCTGCGATGATAGCGGGCAAAGCTGGGGTCTTTCCAATCCGCCTCGAACGCTGCGAAATTTCCGGCCATGCGCAGGCTGAACGCTATGGAGGGGTCAATTATGCCGTGAAACCGGGACGTGTTTTCGGTCACTTGCTTCAAATCGCGGGAATACTTGCTGATATATCCTGTCAGGGTTGAAACCGAGGTCACGTCCAACCCGGCCCGCGCGGCAAAGGTGATGTCGCGAAGCGCGTCGCAGGCATAGCGGACAAACAGCGCTTCTTTATGCGCGTCATAGGTGGTTGCGGCGGGATCCATATGATCGGGTGCCAACCCGCTTTGCGCCAGAACGCGTTGCGAGGTCGAGGCATTGCCGCTGTGCCGGTCCAGCGATTGGGTCAGGATATGAAGACGGCTAATATCAACATCCATTGCGGTGCCCTAATGCATTTAACCAAAACCGCCCTCGGTGGTGTGAAACCTGTTAGGCGCATTGGGATCATAGGCTGAAATGTCCGGAAATCGAATGGATTTGTCCGATGCTATCAAGAGATTGCCCCGAACGTGTCCTACATCGTCAGTGCTGTCGGGTCGCGACCTTTATGGGGATGAGGTCAGAGCCACCATGCGATCGCCGCGATCGCGCGGAGGCTCCCCGGCACGCGCGCCGTCCCGCCATTCTTGTCGCATTGCCTGATCGAACGCTGCGTGACACCGTATATCTGCGCAGATCGCGGAAAGGCGGTGATGTCATGCAAAAGCTTGATGTTTCGCAGAAAACTTACGATGGCAATCTCATCATCTTTGATGGGATCTGTGTCCTGTGTTCCGGGTTTTTCCGCTTTATGCTGCGGCATGACAAGGCGCAGGTGTTTCAGTTTGCTACGGCTCAGTCACCATTGGGGCAGCGCCTTTACCGGGAACTCGGTCTGCCGACGCAGGAGTTTGAGACCAATCTTGTGATTGTGAATGGCGTGGTTCATCAGCGTCTGGATGCCTTTGCTGTGGCGATGGGGCAGTTGCGCGGGCCATGGCGTATTCTGTCGCTGTGCCGGGTCCTGCCCAGGTTTGTGAAGGATCCGCTTTATCACGCGATTGCACGCAACCGATATGCAATCTTCGGAAGATCCAAAACCTGCCTTGTGCCGGATGCGGCGACCCGCTCGCGCTTTGCTGTGCAAGGGTTTTAGATGGACCCGTTTTTGCAGGCTGCGGCGGAACCGACAGGGCTTCCCGAGGCGTTACATAACTTGCACAGCAAGGAAGGCACGTACATCGGTCGCTGCGAAATTCAGCGGGGACAAGGGTGGCTGGCCGGTTTGGCTTTGTGGTTAGGAGGGTTCCCCCACTCCGGGCGCGACGTTTCGGTCAGGGTCACGGTATCTCGGTGCGGGCCGGGATGGGAATGGAGACGCGATTTCGGAGGACATATCACCCAGTCCCGCTTGTCCTTTGATCGACAGTCAAACTGTGTGCGAGAGGATTTTGGTGCCTTGTCCATCTGGTTGAAACCGGTTGTGGCCGGGGCGCGGTTGCAGATCAATATCCGGCGTTTGACCCTGTGGGGGACTTCGGTTCCAAACGCACTGCTTCCGCAGTCATCAACGGTCGAATGGCAGGACGATCAGGGCCGGTTCCGGTTTGACGTGTCCGCCCGCGCGCCGCTGGTCGGACAGTTGATCCGCTATCATGGCTGGCTCACGCCCGATCACACTCGGCCACCCGCGATCTGAACAGGTCGTGAGGCGGCCTGTTCAGCGCCGGACCCGGTCCTAATATTTTGGTCACACACAATCAGGGAAAAGATTAACAATGAAACAGATTTTAGCCTGCGTAACGCTCGCCGCCTTTGCCCTTGGCGTTCCCGTCACCGCGGACGCCGCCCGCAATGGATACCGAACCGAGCCGATCAACAGCACCGATTTCGAAGTCATCCCGCGCGCCCAGCAATTCACGGACGGGTATTGGTGTGCGGCCGCCGATTTTGCCCGGCGAAAATTGGGTGCCGGCTGGCAGCAGCAAATTTACGTCCTGCGCGGATATGGGCCCAGCGTGACCACAGGGCGCAAGACGGCCGTTCAGTTTACGCTGAAAAAACCGGCCGAGGTTCCCGCGCAACCCAGCTTTGTCTTGACGCCCTTCGTTCCGGGGTCCAGCGTATCTGTGCAAGGGGCCGAGGCACGGTGCAGGACGCGCCCGTTCATAAACTGACGCAGTGGTGAAACAGCGCGGATGCAGACAGAATTCTCGATCCAGACGCAAGGCCCCGGACTCTATGAATTCACCAAGGATGTGCATCGCTGGCTGAACCCGGTGGCGAAGGATGGCGTATTGACGCTGTTCGTTCGCCACACCTCATGTTCTTTGCTGATTCAGGAAAACGCTGACCCCGAGGTTCAAATCGATCTGCACGCGTTTTTTGAACGGCTTGTACCGCCCTCGAACCATCCCTCGATGGCTTATCTGCGCCACACATATGAGGGGCCGGACGATATGCCAGCGCATATCAAGGCGGCGCTTATGCCGGTCTCGCTTTCGATCCCGGTCTCTGGGGGTCGTATGGCACTTGGGACATGGCAGGGGATTTACCTGTTCGAACACCGGACCGCACCGCATCGCCGTTTGGTCGCTGCGCATCTGGGGTAACCCTTTATCTAGGGGTTGAAAATTCCGACTACCCAAATCCTAGCGGCTGCCCTATAGTTGTGGATAAGTAAGCCGTAGCGCTTACAAAAAGAGGCCGAACATGGGACGAGGAGACGGCGGATGCGCTGCCCGTTTTGCGGAAATATCGACACTCAGGTGAAAGATTCACGCCCGGCAGAGGATCACGTCGCGATCCGCCGACGCCGCTTTTGTCCGGCCTGTGGGGGTCGGTTCACCACCTATGAACGCGTGCAACTGCGCGATCTGGTGGTGATCAAAACCAACGGCAAACGCGAGGATTTTGACCGCGACAAGCTGGAGCGATCAATCCGCATCTCGATGCAGAAACGCCCTGTTGATCCCGAGCGGATCGATCAGATGATCTCGGGGATTGTCCGGCGTCTGGAAAGCATGGGAGAGACCGACATACCCTCCGAAAAGATCGGTGAGATTGTCATGGAAGCTCTGGCGCGGATCGACACCGTCGCCTATGTTCGCTTTGCGAGTGTCTACAGAAACTTTCAGGCGGCCGATGATTTCGAGGAGTTTGTCCACGAACTGCGCCCGCCGCAGCCTCCGACGGACGAGTGAGCGAAACAGATAAGCGATTTATGGCGCTGGCCTTGTCATTGGGTCAGCGCGGCCAAGGGTCATGCTGGCCCAACCCGGCAGTCGGGTGCGTTGTCGTGCAGGGTGGCCGGATTGTTGGACGTGGCTGGACCCAACCCGGCGGGCGACCCCATGCGGAAACCGAGGCTTTGGCTCAGGCAGGAGACGCGGCCAGGGGCGCGACGGCCTATGTGACGCTGGAACCCTGTTCGCATCACGGAAAGACACCGCCTTGCGCTGCTGCCCTGATCGAGGCCGGCGTCGGGCGTGTTGTTGCAGCCGTGGAAGACAGTGATCCCCGGGTGGCGGGGCAGGGCTTTGCCATGTTGCGCGAAGCCGGGATCGAGGTTGAAACCGGCGTTCTGGCCGAGCAGGCCGAACGGGATCTGGCAGGCTTTTTTCTGAAGACCGAGCAGGGCCGACCTTTTGTTACCCTGAAACTGGCCAGCAGCTTTGACGGGCGCATTGCCACCCAGACCGGGCATAGCCAGTGGATCACGGGCCCCGAGGCGCGCCGCGCCGTTCACGCGATGCGCGCGCGTCATGATGCGGTGATGGTGGGGGCAGGCACGGCGCGGGCGGATGATCCGTCGCTGACCGTGCGTGATTTGGGCGTCGCGCAGCAGCCTGTGCGCGTTGTCGTGTCCCGCCATCTCGACCTGCCGCTTATGGGGCAGCTTGCCCGCACAGCGGCTGAGGTTCCGGTCTGGCTGTGCCACGGCCCCCATCCCGATGCCGAACGTGCGCGCGCATGGGACGGGCTGGGTGCGCGTCTGATCCCCTGCGCCTTGCAGGATCATCACATCGACGCGGCGGACCTGTTGCAGCAACTGGGTCAGGCCGGATTGACTCGTGTGTTCTGCGAGGGTGGCGCCGCGCTTGCCGCCTCGCTGCTGGAAAAGGACCTGGTGGATGAACTGGTCGGCTTCACCGCGGGCCTGACCATCGGGGCCGAGGGTTTGGCCGCAGTTGGTCGGTTGGGGCTGGAAAAGCTGGACGCGGCCCCCCGGTTCGAACTGATCGAAACCCGCGCTATCGGTCCCGACATTCTGCATCGTTGGCGACGTCCAACGCAGTGACGTTCCGGTCAGCGCCACAAATGCGCATGTGTGGCAAACGCCCCCTGAAGCTTGGACAGAAACCGGTTCAAAGGCCCCGTTGGCGCGGCCGTGTCACTCACCAACCGATCAACGGCGACTTCGACCGGGCAGGGCTGTCCGGTCAACGGATCCATGTAGCGCGGGTAATCAATCAGCGTCGCATGAACCAGCCCTATCAAGGACGGGCGCGCGCCGCGCCGGACAGGCACCGCACCCAGATCGGTTGTCAGCCCCCAACCGGCATAAAAGGGCGCGCCCAGCGTCGTGACCTGAACACCGCGCAAAAGCGCCTCGAACCCCAGAAGCGAGGTCATGGTCCAGACTTCGTTCACATGAGGCAGCAAAGACGCCGGATCGCAATTGTCGAGGATCAGATCCGCCAGTTCCTCCGCCTCAATGCGCCCCTCACGCAGCCCGGCTTCGACATCGGGATGAGGTTTGTAGATCAAAACGGCGTCCGGATTCGCTTCCCGCGCGGTTTGCAGCAACTCAAGATTGGTGCGCACGCCGCTGGTGCCCAACAGGATCGAGGCATCATCCTCAACTTGTCCCGGCACAAGAATGCGGTGCCCATCTGGCAGGGTCGGAGCGGGCTGGCCGGTGTTGTATTTGCTCAGACCGTCCGAGAGCAGCCTGCTGACCAGCCGTTCGGCCCGCCGTTCCTGATCGGGGCGCAGGGTTTCGCGCTGGGCGATCAATTCCTCCAACCGGCTAGGCCGTGTGGGGTCGTAGTAAATCCCCAAATCGTCCGTTACCAGTGACAGAGGCGGAACCAGCTTGGCCCCCAATCCGCGCGAGCGCAAAAAGCCATCCTCGACCCGAATGGCCCCTTCGGCATCCCGTGCCTGATTGGCCCAAACCATGTGGGGGCGATCGGACGTTGTCGGCGGGGCCGAGGTGAATTGCATCTTTTTGTGACGCCCAAACATCTGTTGCAGATGCTTGCGCTTCCACAGCCGCATGCCCGACGCGGTCCAGCCAAACCGATCCTGCCGCCACGCGCGGCTCAGCGCTTCGAGTGTGTCCAGAACGGTTTCCAACTCGCACAATTGGTCCCGATATGGGTCGTACCAGACTGGGTAAAGCAGCATGGATGCCGCGAACAATTGCGGTCGGGTCAGATTGCGGGTGCGGCGCGGGATTGGGTCTTCATCCTGCGTCAGCCCCCAACCCGCATAGAAAGGCTGCCCAAAGACGCGGGGCTTGTGACCGGCCAAAGTAGCCTCGAACCCCAGTTGCGACGATAGTGTGTAAACAGCAACCGCGCCTTCCAGCAGGGACCACGGGCTGATCGGGTCGCTTAGAAAGGACACCCGGTCAGACAGGTCCTGATCGCTGAAATACCCCGCGCGATGGCCGGCCTGCGTTTCAGGGTGCGTTTTGATGAGGATCCTTGCGCCGGGGTTTTCCTCTTGCGCGATCACCAGCATTTCTCGGAAGCGGGCATAGTCGCCGCCGCTGGCCGTAACTGCCGCATCACCTTGGGTCTGATCGATGACCAGCACATATCCGGGATCGGGCGGTGCAATATCCAGATCAAAGGCCGAGTATTTGCTGAGATGCAGGTCTTTCAGTCGCGCGATTGCCCCCCGAGCCCGGTCCAGCAGCGCAGTGTCATCCAGCGGGTGCGTGGCCAACAGGGTCTCAAGATCAGATGGCGCAGACGGGTCGAAATGCAACCCGGTCCGATCCACCAGCAAGCCCAGCGGCGCTTCGCCCTGACGACCGGGGTGAAGCGAGCGCAGAAACGCGTCTTCGACCCGCAGAACCGGGGCGTCGTACTTACTCGCAACGCGCAGGCCGCGATGGGCAGTCGGACTATTGCCCCAAACCCCAACCATGTCACCGGGTTTCAGCAGGCCCAGACGAATGTCATAGCCAGCCAAGGACAGGATGCGCCGAATGCGCCGATTGGTCAGAAATCCCCCATTATACACAAACAGCCGAGAGCGCTCCGCCCCGGCTGCGGTGTCCATTTCGGGGGTCACGGATCAGTTGCCGGTCAGGGTCGCGACGTTTGCAACCGGAGTCAGCCCGCCCGCGATAAGCGAGATCGATTTGCTCCATTGCGCGTAAGGCGCTTCGGTCACGTAGATCGTGTCGTCGTCGCGGATGACAAAGTCACGGGCGATGAACAGGCCATTCGGCGCGGTGAGGTTGAGCAGGTAGATCATCCGCTGATCGCCCTGCAGTTCGGCCCGGCCCGTAACGCTGCGGGCGATGTCCTGACGTTCTTTCCGCAGGATGAAAATCCCGGTCGGATCCGATGACAGGCCTTGCAGGCCGCCGACCTGCGCCAGGGCTTCCAAAGCTGACAGGTCCTGAGTGTCAAAGGCGATACGAGATTGCCCGCCGGTTGCGCCAAGCGCGATGTAGGATCGGCTGTCCGCCTCGACCAGAATACGGTCGCCGCCACGCAGCGCCACATCCAGCCTTGGATTGGTGAACAGGTCTTCATACCAGACCGTGCCCTTTTGGTCGCCCCGGATCAGGGTGACCAGCGCAATGTCCGATCCGACGGCCACGCCGCCCGCCTGAGACAACATGCCCAGCAAGGTGCGGGTGGGGCGTTCGATCGGGTAAATACCGGGGGCTCCGATTGTGCCTGTGAGAGACACGGTCGAGCCATCGCCGGCAACGCGGCGCACCTCGACCTGCGGGTCAGGAGTTTGTTCCTGCAAGCGGTTGGTGATCAGGATGCGCAACTGCTCGGGCGTGTTCCCGGCGGCGCGCAGGCGTCCGGCATAGGGCACAAAGATGAAACCTTCGCTGTCGACCTGCACTTCGTCCAGCGCAGTGGCCGAGCCCGTTTCGCCCGCCAGCAACCCGTCATCCACGTTTTCCCAGATGGTCAGGCCCAGAACATCGCCGGGGCGCACCGTATCGGCCGCCACGCTTTGCGCACTGCTGAACGACGACGAAAAGCCAAATTGCGGAACGCTGGAGGTTGCCCGTGTGACACGATCATCGACCTCAACCACGAAGGCATTGCCTCCATTTTCGACCGAGCCTGCCAGAATCTCTGATTTGTTCGGTCCGGATTTGGGAAGCTGACACGCGGCCAAAAGGCCGCAAAGGCCCACAAGGATAATCCCCCGCATCCATCGGATTGGAAAGCTCTGCACTGCCGATGATCCTCAGTATTCTTAGTTTTGGGAAACTTACCCGCTTCGGGATACAACATCCAGCAGAGGATGCCCCATTTCACTCAACGAGCCGCAACTGTGGCGTCAGTGCCTCGTTGTTTCTGAGGACACTCTGATAAGGATCGTTGGCGCGCAACATCATGTCTGCGGCGCGGCGCAGCAATTGCCGACGCCCCCGGCGCGAATAGAACCCGCCCGGAACCTGACTGGTTTCCAACAGGAACTGACGATAGATGCGGTAGGCCTTGGCATCCGGCATATCGGGATTTGCATAGAAGTCTTCGATGGCTTGATGCGACACGAATTCTGGCTTGTCGTAGACCGATTTGCCAAAGATCCGCAGCGGAATGCCCCGCCACAGCACCTGTTGACCGGCCGTTGAGTTGATCGTGACGGCCGAGTTCGCCTCATCCAGCAGTTTGGCCAGCTTGCCGCCCGGCACATAGTGAACGCGATCTTCGATCCCAAGCGCGCGTGCCATCTGACGTACGCGGCGACGCAGCGGTTCGCGGTGGTTTTCCAACGGGTGTTCCTTGATCACCAGCCGATGATGTCCCGGCGCGCCCTTGGCAAAACCCGTGATCATCTGTTCGATAAACGCGCTCATCCCTGAGTAATCGGAATGCGCCTGAACCGAGCTGTCGTGACCCAGTTGCAAAAGGACAAGGTGATAGGGGTGGGGGCTTCTGCGGACCAATCCCGTGGACCAACCCCTTTGAATGCGATGGAACGGCATCAGTGCCAGCCGCTTGAAATACAAGCGGAATTCTTTTGACACCGGCAATTCCCGATGCGGGCGGAAGTTCCGGTAACGACGGTTCAGGAACAAGACGAACCAATGGTAGAGCGCACCGTAGAAGATATGCTGCCGCATGTCCCCCCAATGCGACGGTGGCGGCGGGGACTGCGTGTCCGAATGCTCGAGCGCGTGTTGCATATCCTCGACATTCAGCGACATGAGGCGCGAGTTTCCGTTCGAGCCGCCACGCTCATACGTGACCCACCAGGGCCTCAGATACCCTTCTTCGAATACATGCACGGTGATGCCGCGCGACCGCGCGATTTCAACGGCGCGCGCATGCACCGGGCGGGTGTCGCCATACAACACAATGTCGGTCACGCCCTTTCCGACGATCAGGTCAATCAGGGTTTCGGACCAGCGGTCCGGCGTGTCGCGAAACGGGATATAGCTGGATTTGTCGAACCAGAACGCCCGATCACCTGCGTTGAACCCCACGCGCCAGACCTGCGCGCCCGATGCCTGCAACATCCGCCCAAGGGCGCTGAAAAACGGCCCATGGGGCCCCTGAAGAAACAGGAAGACGCGGTTATTTCGGGCGGTGGTTGAGTGGTTCATCTTGGTGACAATATCCAAACTTCTGGGCGAATCTATGCCGTATCTCGCCAGTTTTTGTTCAATCCGGCCTTTTTTACCGTGTCGGGTCCTTGCCCGCGCAAGGGGATGGGCGTACCTCAGCTTGTGAAAACACGCTCAGGTTAGGGAACGAGGGTTAACAGGATGTTTACAGGGATCGTCACCGATGTCGGCACTGTCACCGAGTTGGAGCAACAAGGCGACCTGCGCGCCCGCATTCAGACCGCCTATGACACGTCCGGCATCGATATCGGGGCGTCGATTGCCAGCGATGGCGTGTGCCTGACCGTGATCGCGCTGGGCGACGACTGGTATGACGTTCAGATCAGCGCCGAGACGGTGTCTAAAACCAACCTGAACAGCTGGACCACCGGATCGCGGGTGAACTTGGAACGCGCCTTGAAGGTGGGTGACGAACTGGGCGGTCATATCGTCTCGGGCCATGTCGATGGCGTTGCCGAGGTTGTCGCGGTTGAGGATGAAGGCGACAGCACAAGGGTCACGTTGCGCGCGCCTGCGGATCTGGCGCGGTTCATTGCGCCGAAAGGGTCGGTTGCGTTGAACGGAACCTCGCTGACCGTCAATGACGTGGATGGCCGCGATTTCGGGATCAATTTCATCCCGCATACCAAAGAGGTCACGACCTGGGGCGATGTTGCTGTCGGGGATCACGTTAACCTCGAAATCGACACGCTGGCCCGGTACGTCGCCCGCCTGGCTGAGATGTCCTGACCGCGAAATACGTCGCGTCCTGACAGGCCAGCGCCGTTTGCGCTCTGGCCTTTGGGCGCAGTGTGGTCTATCCCGCCTTGCAGAAATGCTCTTGTGAAAGGCTGCCCCATGAGCTTTGAAACCCCCGGTCCGGTCGAGGCCCAGTTGCGTGACGCGATCAGCCCGATCGAAGAGATCATCGACGAGGCGCGCAAGGGCCGGATGTATATTCTGGTCGATCACGAGGATCGCGAGAACGAAGGCGATCTGGTGATCCCGGCTGAATTTGCCGATGCCGAGGCGATCAACTTCATGGCCACCCATGGACGCGGGCTGATCTGTCTGCCGATGACGGCCGAACGCGTGGATGCTCTGGGCCTGCCGATGATGGCAGTGAACAACTCGTCGCGTCACGAGACGGCCTTTACCGTGTCGATTGAAGCGCGCGAGGGTGTGTCCACCGGGATTTCCGCTGCCGACCGCGCGCTGACGGTGGCAACTGCGATCAACGGGCAGAACACGATGGCCCATATCGCAACGCCGGGCCATATCTTCCCGCTGCGTGCCAAGCGGGGTGGGGTGCTGGTGCGTGCAGGACATACCGAGGCCGCCGTGGATATCTCGCGTCTGGCGGGGCTGAACCCGTCGGGTGTCATCTGTGAGATCATGAAGGCTGACGGCACCATGGCGCGTCTGCCCGATCTGGTGGAATTCGCCAAAGAGCATGACATGAAGATCGGCACAATCAGCGATCTGATTGCGTACCGGTCGCGCAATGACAATCTGGTGGTCGAAACCTCTCGCGAAACCGTCAATTCAGAATATGGCGGCGAATGGGAGATGCGGATTTTCACCGACCAGACCCACGGCATCGAGCATGTGGTGATGGTCAAAGGCGATGTGACTACACCAGAGCCGGTTCTGACCCGCACCCACGCCCTGCACGAAGCGCCGGATATTCTGGGCCTCGGCCCTAAATCCTCGCGCGAGTTGCCGCGCGCGATGGAGAAGATCGCAGAAGTGGGGCGCGGTGTGGTCTGCCTGTTCCGGCAGCCGCGTAACTCGCTGTATGCGGCCGAAGATGAAGGCCCGCGCACGATCAAGCAAACCGGTCTGGGCGCGCAAATCCTGTCCAAGATGGGCATTCAGGAACTGGTGCTGCTGACGGACTCGCCTGAAACCGTTTATCTGGGGCTCGACGCGTTTGGCCTGTCCATCGTCGGTACCCGTTCGATCCTGAAGGAAGACTGATCATGGCTGCTCAAGACGAACATGGCGTTTTGCCGACACTCAAATTCGACAAACCGGTGAAGCTGCTGATCGTGGCGGCCCCTTTCTATCGCGCGATTGCAGACAACCTGATCGCCGGTGCGAAGGCCGAGATCGAAGCGGCCGGCGGCACCTGTGAGGTCGTCGAGGTCCCCGGCGCGCTGGAGATTCCCACCGCCATCGCCATGGCGGACCGCCAGTGCAATTTCGACGGCTATGTCGCGCTGGGCTGCGTCATTCGCGGTGAGACCACGCATTACGAAACCGTCTGCAACGACTCGAGCCGCGCCATCCAGTTGATGGGCCTGCAGGGCCTGTGCATCGGCAACGGTATCCTGACCGTCGAGAATGACGATCAGGCCGAGGTTCGCGCCAACCCCGAAAAGATGAATAAAGGCGGCGGCGCGGCTGCTGCGGCCTTGCATCTGATTGCGCTCAGCCGTAAATGGGGCGCTTCGAAAAAGGGCGTTGGCTTCAAGCCACCGTCCGAGTCCATCCTTGTGGCGGGCGACAGCAACGGACCCTCGACAGCATGACCAAGACAGACGCGCCGAAACCGGCCAACCAGAAACGCCTGATGAAATCCGCCGCCCGGCTTTATGCCGTGCAGGCGCTGTTCCAGATGGAGCAGTCGGGCCAGACGACCGAAGCCGTCGTGAATGAGTTTCTGGATCACCGGTTTGGCGCTGTCTATGAAGGGGACGAGATGCTGGATGGCGATATCAGCGTCTTCCGCTCGCTGGTGGACAATGCTGTGAACTATCAGGCCCCGATTGACCAGATGACCGACCGTGCGCTGGTCGCCAAATGGCCGATCTCGCGCATCGATCCGACCCTGCGGGCGCTGTTCCGCGCAGCCGGGGCCGAGCTGACCCAAAGCGACACGCCGCCCAAGGTGGTCATCACCGAATTCGTCGATGTCGCGCGCGCCTTCTTCCCCGAAGGCAAAGAGCCGAAATTCGTCAACGCCGTGCTGGACCACATGGCGCGTGAGGCGCAACCCGAGGCGTTCTGAGCCACATCACCGGACGACAAGAATAAGGCGCAGACTCGAAACCGAGCTGCGCCTGAACGTTTGCAATACACTTGTTTAAACAAGCCTCCGGTGTCCACCACTCACAGTTTTATCCAAAGACACCAGCACTTTAACGGAAATCCTCTGACGCGCCACCTATCGATTCCGATAGCGCTGCGGATCGATCAGGCCCAGCTGCATCGCGCGGACCAAGGCGGATTCGCGGGTTGGGGCCTGCAGTTTGTCACGCGCGTTTTTCAGATGGGTGCGTATCGTAATCTCGGACAGGCCCAATTGTTCAGCGATCCTGTCGTTGCGGTGGCCAAGCGCCAGTAGGTTCAGAACCTGCAATTCCCGCAGTGTCATGTCCGGCGCGGTCGGTGCGATGCTGGCGATGTCGTAGACACGGCCATGATTGCTGGGAATGTCCGACCCCAGATTGGTGGCCAGCACGGTGGCCAAGACGCGCATGTCCCGCTGCTGTTCGGTCATCATCAACTGGACGTCCTGTTGGTCCGAGGCCAGCACGACCAGCTTGGCCTCGTTGTCGGGGCAGGGCACCACCAGAGAATACAGGTGGATATATCCGGCCTTCTCCAGATCATGGTTCAGACCCAGTGCCTTGTCAGAATGGCCATCCGACGGTTTCAGGCTTGCGGCCTGCACGTAAAGGCTTTCCTTGCCGTTCTGAACCTGCGCCAGCATGGGGTCCGCTTCGGCATAGCCTTGCGTGTCGTAGCGGTTCAGCCAGCCTTTGGACATCGAACTGCGCACCCAATGGATCGCGCCGGTCTCGGGCGTGAAGCACACCATGTTCAGCGCGTTGAACCCGATCTCGGCCAGCCGGTCTAACGTGAACTCCCACCGTTCCTGATCGTCGTGACGCAAAGACAGCGCTTCGAGTAGGTCAAGCGCGAACAGGCTGAGGGCATTCATTGAAACTCCGCATACAGTGTCGCACCCCGGCGGGGCGCGGTTTACTCTGCCCGACCATGCGCTATCCTCGTGGCATCAGACAAGGAGCTTTGTGATGCCCAAACTGATCCGCCTTTACATTACGCAAGTTGCATGGGGATTTGTGATCTCGGCCGTGTTTGTCGGGGTGCTGCTGGCGCTGAATGTCGCAAATCTGCGAGGGCTGATTTTCGGGTCCGAGGTCGGGTTGATCGCGCTTGCGATGATCTGGTTCATGAACGGGATCGTCTTTGCCGGGGTGCAGTTCGCCTACAAGATCATGAGCATGGCCGAAAAGCCCGGCGGCCCGCGTCGCGGATCGCCCGTTGTGCACAGCTTCAAGCCCGCTATGGCCAAGCAGGAAGCCCGCGCAGAGCGCTGAATTTCAGGGGAAAAGTGGCGGGACCGCCAGCCAACCGTGCGGTGTGATTCCCGAGGACCTGTATGTACAGGTGGGCGCCGGGTAATCAGGCCAGGACCTGAACAGAGCCAGCCCCCTCGGAATTGCTTAAGGCCACCAGAATGCTACCTGTCACAAGAAGGGCAGAACCCGCCAAGCGCTTAGTTAGGGCGTCTGACGGGTTCGCACAAGGGGTCAGGCATCAACAGTTTCGTGCAATGCTGTGCGCATCTTGCCGAAATGCTCGTCCCAGCCGTTGTCCAGCGCCAGGATAAGGCCGAAGGCGTCGGCATTCTGCGGCAGGCCTTCGTGCAACAGGCTCAGACGCGTTCCGCCCGCAACCGGAGTAAGCGTCCATTTGACCACGCTGACGGCGTCGCCCATGGGTTTCACGGTGAACGTATATTCCAGATACTCTGGCGCGCGCGCCTCGCGGACTTCGCCCCAGATCAAAAGGTCGCCGCTGGTGGTTCCGTACATCTCAAGCTTTTGACCCTTGGCCAATGGGTGCTGGGGTTTGTGGAACCATTCCGCCAGCCTATCGGGCTCGGTCAAATAGGCCCATACGGTTTCCGGTTCGGCCCGCAGAAAGATCGTTTTTTGCAAAACAGATTCGGTCATTTATCATTCCTTTCAATAGCTTCCTTGAGAGAGTTGAGGCGGTCATCCCAGAACTGGTCAAAGTAGCTGAGCCAGTCCAGAACCGGGGCCATACCGCGGGGTTCTATGCGGTTGATGCGTTCTCGGCCGCGCGCCTCGACCGTGATCAGCCCGCCATCGGACAGGACCGTCAGGTGTTTCTTGACGGCGGCGCGGGTCATGTCGAACCGGTCCGTCAGTTGGCCGATTGTCATATCCTCGGACGCCAGCAGTTTGACGATGTCACGCCGGGTAGGGTCGGCCAGCGCACGAAACGCGTTTTGGGTTAGGGTCTGCATTTGTTACCTCGGTAAGGATACCATTTGGTATCATATTGATGCAGTACCATACGGTATCATGTCAAGCCACGTTGGGAGGCTTTACATTTGTTCACGCATTGTTCACACTTCTCGCATGACACTGGATCTGCAACCCGGACAGAAACTTGCGCGTGGCGTGGCGCGTCATCTGACCGCGCATGGATTTGTTTCCGTTGAGGAATTCGTTCCGGCGCGTGGCCTGCGCGTCGATGTGATGGGGCTGGGCCCCAAGGGTGAGCTTTGGGTGATCGAATGCAAATCCAGTCGCGCCGATTACCAGTCGGATTCGAAATGGCAGGGCTATCTGGAGTGGTGCGACCGATTCTTTTGGGCCGTGGATACCGAGTTCCCGACCGAGCTGTTGCCAGAGGAAACCGGCCTGATCATCGCCGACGCTTATGATGCCGAGATCATCAGAATGGCACCCGAAGACAAGCTGGCCCCGGCGCGGCGCAAGAAGATGATCCAGAAATTTGCAACCGACGCGGCCCGTCGTCTGCAGGCGCTGCGTGATCCGCGAATTTGAAGCTGGTCAGTCTTTGACGGCACGCGCCGCCTGTGCTGCCGCGCGCAGTTCGTCGGCGATTTCTTCAGCCTCTTCAGGGTCGAAATCCATCGGAATTTCGATGCCATCGGCCTCGATGAACAAACGCACCATCCCCTGATCGGTAGGCCCGATCTGAAGGTTGGCCTGAATGTCTCGTTCGGTGTTGATACCCATACGCGCCTCCGGGACTGAGCACTCGTGCTAGCGCGCGCGGGGTTGAGAATCAAGCCGCCAATGCGCTCAGATATGGCATGGCAAATGTGGATCTCAGACAATTCCGGGCCGAAGATGCCCCGTGGCTGGTTGAACGGCACGGAACGCTTTATGCGCGGGACGAAGGCTTTGATGAGACATTCGCCCCGCTGGCGGCGCGTATTCTCGACGACTTCATCGCGGATCATGATCCGACCTGCGAGCGCGGCTGGATCGCCGAGCGGGACGGAGAGCGGTTGGGCAGTATCTTCTGCGTCAGGCTGGATGACCAGACGGCAAAACTCCGTCTGTTCCTTCTGGTGCCCGAGGCGCGCGGCTTGGGGCTGGGCAAGCGGCTTTTGGCGACCTGTATGGGCTTTGCCCAGGCCGCCGGATACAGGCAGATGCAGCTATGGACCCATGAAAGCCACGAGGCCGCCTGCGCGCTGTATAAGGCCACCGGATGGCAGTTGGTGGACAGCAAACCGGTGCGGTCTTTCGGGGTCGATCTTGTCGAACAAAGCTGGAAATTTCGGCTTTAATCCTCTTGCATTCCCCGGGCGCGTTCGGTAAATCGCCCCTCACGAGTGCCGCCTTAGCTCAGTTGGTTAGAGCGCTGGATTGTGGATCCAGAGGTCCCCTGTTCAAGCCAGGGAGGCGGTACCACTTCCCCAAAATGAGACGTAAAAATCGCGCTTTTGGCGGGTTCAGTGCTGTGTGCCTAAGACGCGCCTGAATTCAGCGCGCCAGGTTCAGTTTGAATTTCATCTTGCTCTGTTTCGCGGCGGGCAAATGCCGGTTCAGGCGTTTGTTGACCAGTCCAAAGCCCCAGATGATCACCAGCGTCAGCAGGATGAAGTAGAATGCCAGAATCGGGTAAGGCACAAACGGGTTGAACGTCTTGTCCGCGAAATAGCTGGCGTAATACAGCGCATCTCCGCGTTGTTGCCAGGCGGGGAAGGCCGAGAAGAAGACCAGCGTTGTGGCGTGGAACAGAAAGATCGCCTCATTCGTGTAGGCGGGCCACGCAAGACGCAGCATGGTGGGCCAGACGATCCGGCGGAAGCGAGCCCAGCCGGTCATACCATAGGCGTCTGCCGCTTCGATATCGCCCTTGGGGATCGAGCGCAGGGCGCCATAGAAGATCTCACCTGTATAGGCCGCGGTGTTGAGGAACAGAACGATCAGCGCGCCCAGCCAGGCCGAGGTGAAGGCGTCGAACATCGGGTAGGGTTTCTTCAGCGAAAGGAAGAAGAAATAGGCGAAGAAGAACTGGATGAACAAAGGCGAGCCGCGGAACAGGAAGATGAACCATTCCGCAGGCTTGCGCAGCCATTTGTTCGGGGAAGCCTTGCCGACGGCCAACGCGGTGGCCAGAAAGAACCCGGTCGCAAGGGCCATAATGCCGAAATAGATATTCCAGATCATGCCCGAACCAATCAGCGTGAACTGCTCGCACAGGGTAAAGTCTGATTTCGGCAGCAGGCGCTCGCCAATGCCGACAGAGCGGAGGGCGTAGTCCTGAATTGTCTGGATGCAACTCATGCCCGGGCTCCTTGCAAAGGAGACCGCGTGCGCGAAAGCCATTGCATTGCAATCGCGTGCGGCACCCGGTTGAGGTTTTGAAGCGCGATTGTCATGCCGTCGTCTCCTTGCGCAGCAACTCTCCGCCCGCGGTGGCCTGACCGTGGGACAGGCGGCGCATCAGCTTTTCAAGCACGATTTCCGAGATGCGGGTCATGCCGAGATAGAAGATCAGCAGGAACAGGAAGTACCACATGCGCCAGTCGCCATGCGGGTAATCGGTGAAGCGCGAGGTCTTGGTGCCACCCAACTCTCGGGCCCAATAGACGATGTCCTCGATGCCCAACAGGAACAGCAGTGGGGTGGCCTTGATCAGCACCATCCACAGGTTCGACAGGCCGGGCAGGGCGTAGACCCACATTTGCGGCACGAGGATACGCCAGAAGGTCTGGCGGCGGGTCATGCCATAGGCTTCGGCGGTCTCAAGCTGGGCATGCGGAACCGCCCGCATCCCGCCGAACAGCACGTTGGCTGCAAACGCACCGAACACGATAGAAAAGGTGATGACGGCCAGCACGAACCCATAGGTTTCGTGCACCCATTCCGGTGCGCTGCCCAAGGGCAGTTTTGCGGCCTGACAGACGATGAAGTCATTGCCCTGACGCACCGGGTCGGTCCATTCGGAGCACATAACTTGGTGGCGAGTCCATTCGAATGCCTGATCCAGAGCAATCACAAAGAACAGAAAGAACGCGATGTCGGGCACGCCGCGTACGACGGCTATGTATCCTTTACCCAACCAGCTGAGCGGAGCGAAATGCGACCGGGCCGCCATTGCGCCTGCAAACCCGAAACTCAGCGCGACCGGGGCGGTCACGGCCAGCAACCCAAGGACCTTCAGAAACGACAGGTAGAACGACCAGTGCACACCGTTGGTCAGGTAGCACGAGAACCAGCGGAAGGTGCCCAGCGTGTCGGGATCAGCACAATAGGAAAACATACGGCGTCTTTCGAACGTCAACCCCGGCGCAGGGCCGGGACAGGTTCGGCGCTACTAGGGGCGCCGAACCCATGTGTGCGGATCAGTTGGTGACGACCGAACCGTCAGAGTTATAGGTCGGCACGCCTTCGCCGAACCACTTGACGATCAGCTCGTTCAGTGAGCCATCGGCCTTCATCGAGGTGATCGCCTCGTCGAACTTGCCGCGCAGCTCGCCATCGGATTCGCGAATGCCCAAGCCGATGCCGCCGCCCAGCGGGACGTCATCACCGACAAAGACCAGCTCACCACCGGATTCCTCGACGATCGGGACCAGGAAGTCCTTGTCGGCAAAGACCGCATCAGCCTCACCGTTGCGCACGGCTGCGATGGTTTCTTCCGGGGTCGCGAACTCGACCAGAGTCGCGCCGGATTCGGCGACGTGACCGGCCTGAATGGTTGCAGTTTGTGCCGCAACGATGCCGCTGCTCACGTCAACGCCATCAGACGCACCGACATAGGCCGAGGCTGCAGGCGGGAAGTAGTTCTGAGTGAAATCAATAACTTCATCGCGTTCGTCGGTGATCGACATGCCCGCGATGATGGTGTCGTAGTTGCCCGAGACCAGGTTCGGAATGATCGAATCCCAGTCGTTCTTGACCCATTCGCAGTCCAGATTGGCGCGTTTGCACAGCTCGTCGCCCACTTCACGCTCGAACCCGTCGATTTCGCCGGCGTCATTGATGAAGTTATACGGAGGGTAGGCGCCCTCGGTCCCCATGCGGACGGTGTCGGCCATGGCGATACCGGCGGTCAGCGCCAGTGCTGCGGTAGACAGAATCAGGTTTTTCATTGGTTACTCCCGAGTTTGGTTCTGTTCTTAAAGTTACGCCGCCTGAGTGGCGGAGAGAAAACCCCGAAGCCGTTCGGATTCGGGAGAGGTAAAGATATCTTCGGCCGTGCCTTCTTCTTCGATCCGGCCCTGGTGCAGGAACACGACATGGCTGGAAATGTCCGCAGCCATTTTCATGTCATGGGTCACGATGATCATCGTCCGGCCTTCGGCGGCCAGATCCTTGATCACCTTGATCACCTCTTGTTCAAGTTCCGGGTCGAGGGCCGAGGTTGGCTCGTCAAACAGCAGGGCCTCGGGCTCCATGCACAACCCGCGCGCGATAGCGGCGCGTTGTTGTTGGCCACCAGACAACTGCGCCGGGTAGACATCGCATTTGTCGCCAATGCCAACCTTTTCAAGGTATTTACGGGCGCTGTCTTCCACTTCGGCCTTGTCACGGCCCAAAACGGTTACCGGAGCCTCCATGACATTTTGCAAAATGGTCATGTGCGCCCACAGGTTGAACTGTTGGAAAACCATCGACAGGTTGGTCCGAATGCGCATCACCTGCTTGGGATCAGCCGGGCGACGCCCGTCGCCAGAGCCGCTCCAATGCACCGGCTCGCCCTTGAACATGATCTCGCCCTGCTGGCTGTCTTCCAGCAGGTTGCAGCACCGCAGAAGGGTGGATTTGCCAGAGCCGGATGACCCGATCAGCGAGACAACGTCGCCGCGTTTCGCAGTGATATCCACGCCCTTGAGCACCTCGAGACTACCGAAGCTTTTGTGAAGGTTCCTGATCTCGATTACGGCAGAGGCGTCTGTCACGGAGGGTCCAGTCATCGTTGGTATTGGTGCGGTAATAGGGCGGAAAAACGGGCGCAATGCAATGCGCAAATCACAGATTCGTGCGGTTAATCAACCAAAATGGCCAGAGGGTATGACCAAATCGGTCAGCTTCTGCGCGCAAATGCTTCGGGCGTGGGCGGAGTTGGAACCGCAAGGTACTGATCCGCCGGAATATCGATCAACCTGCGGATGTGAAGCCGCCGCCTGTCATCATCCGAAAGGTCCACAATGGCGGACCGAACAGCCTTGGCGATCTGGTCCGCGTCTTGCCCGAGCGAGGTTATGAACGGCAGGGCAGGGGTCGGGGTCGTGCGGGCGATTTCGCATAAACGGCTGCCCAGATCTGTATGCTCTTTCAGCAACTCCCATGTCAGCGCATCCAACGAGGCAAGATCCGCGCGACCCTCCGCCACGGCCTGCGCGGACAGTGCGTGGCCGCCTGTTTCCAAAAGCTGGGTCGGAGCCAGACCCAGCGCGGTCAGATGCGTGATCGGGGCAGCCCAGCCGGATTGAGACAGCGCCTCGTTATACGCAAAAACTCCGTTGGTCAGATCGCCCAGATCGAGCGGATCATCCGCACGGGCGACAAGGACCGAGCAATAGTGGCCAGCCGGGCATCCGGGCAGGTCGTAATCCGGGGTGCCAACCAACTGCACCTGACCATGCAGCCGGGTGCGGTAGGGCATCCCGCAGGTCTGGGCAAAGATCAGAGCGGAATCCTGCCAGACGTCCCAGACATCTCGGGTTCGGTCCAGATGCTGCGGGCCATAACCCAGATTCGCATGGATCAAAGACCAGAATCGGTCATTGGCGGCGCGCAGGGGGGGCATGTCATACATGCCCAGCATCGCTGTCACGCTTTTGCAACCTTCTGACGGGCGCGCGCCGAATCCACGTCGCTGACGCCCAGCAGGCTGACAACCAGACGCAGCAGCGAATCCTCTTCACCGGTGCGCTGACCATCGGCCAGCGCGACCGACCACATGGCCTGAACCACGGCCAGACGATCCTCGTAGGCGACGGCCTCTTTGATCGCGCGGGTAAAGCGGACGGTGTCGGGGGCCTCGGCCTCAAGGTCTTCGGCCTGGGCGCGCAGGGCTGCGGCCTCGAACGGTGACAGGCCATAGCGCTCGGCCGAGACTTTGTCGATCCGCGCCATTTCAGTGTCGGCATAGTCATTGTCGGATCGCGCGATGCGGACCAACAGGGCCGTCAGGGCCAGCCGGGCATCGTTTTCGACCAACGGGTCGGGATCTGGCTGGGTCAGCCGGGACAGAAAATCGCTAAACATGACTCAGATATAGACGCGGCTTAGCTGGCTTCCAAGCGGCTTTGCACACGTTCGCGCGCGGCCTTGCTGTCGTTAAAGCTCAGCCCCATGGCGGCGCGGGCCTCTTCGACGATCTTGATCTCGCCCTCGTCCGAGTCGCCATCGGCCAGCACCACCTCCCACAGGGCGTCCAGCGCGGCCATGCGTTCCTCAAGGCCCGTGGTTTCGCGGATCAGCTTGCCGAACGTGTCGGTTTCGGGGGCGGCTGCATGCAGCTTCTCGCAGGTCGCGCGCACCTTGGCGGCTTCGATTGCGTTATGCTGATAAAGACGCGCCAAAATCCGGTCGATCAGGCTGATTTCTTCCAGCTTGTAATCGCGATCCGCCTGCGCCACCCGCACCATCAACGCCCCCAACGCCAGTTCGGCATCAGGGTCAGGCAGTTGCTGGGTCTGAGGCGGTCTGAACGCCTGAAAGAACTTTTTCAACATGAGGTCAGGTTAGTCCATATTTTGTGGCGCGCCAAGCTGGGACTACCCGTCATAGGCATGAATAATCACAAGATCGCCGAGAGCGACCGAATCCCGCCCAGCCTTGGCGAATTGGTATCCGCATTTTGTGACAGGGCGGGATACTGAGATTATCCGGACCCTGAATCTTGGTCACCGGACGCCTACTTGGCGTAGTCGATGGCGCCACGTGCCTGTTCCGTCAGCCATGCCACCATCTGGCGATAGGGCACAGGGCCATAGCTGACCCGCGCCACGCCCAACGTTGCCAATCGCGGTGTGTCAGGGGTGCCGGGCAGGGCGATAATGTTGACCGGCAGGTCGGTTGCTGCGCAGAGCTGCTCAATCATCGCTTCGTCCTTCAGGCCAGGGGCAAAGAACCCGCTGGCCCCGGCGGACTGGAACGCCGCCGCACGGGCAACCGCGTCGTCCAGCATGGCTGCGTTATGCGTGTCGGCGGGTGCTTTCAGGAAGATATCGGTCCGGGCGTTGATATAGGCCGGAACCCCTGCCGTATCACACGCTTTGCGCATCGCTTCGATCCGTGTGGCCTGTTCGGCAATGGGGTAAAGGCCATCACCGCCGACGATCTGATCCTCGAAGTTGAAGCCTACCACACCGCAGTCCAGGGCCCGCGATACGTTTTCCGCAATCCCGTCAGGATCAGCGGCATAGGCCCCCTCGAAATCCAGCGAAACAGGCAGATCGATCGCGGCCACAATGCGTTTAGCATTGTCCAAGGCGACCTGCAGCGGGATATTCTCGCCGTCCTTGAACCCCTGCGCCATCGCGACCGGAGCACTGCCGGTCGCGATCGCCTGCGCACCTGCGTCGCGCACGGCCGCGGCGCTGCCTGCGTCCCAGATGTTGAACAGGATGACCGGATCACCTTTCTTGTGCAGGCGGGTGAAGGTTTCGGCGTGTTGGGCTTGGGTGGTCATGGGGTATCTCCTGTCGAAGCTTGTTCAACAGTTAACCCCATGCCGGACATTCGCTAAGCGCTTAATTGTGTCGGTACATCACTTTGCAGCGACCGGATCAGACCAGACGCGACGTGTCCTTGGCCGCGCGCACAAAGTCGCGGAACAAAGGGTGCGGATCGAACGGTTTGGATTTCAGTTCCGGGTGATACTGCACCCCGATGAACCACGGGTGATCCGACCATTCGACGATTTCCGGCAAGCGGCCATCCGGTGACATGCCCGAGAAATTCAGGCCCGCTTTTTCCAGCTTGTCGCGGTATTTGATGTCCACTTCATAGCGGTGACGGTGACGTTCCTCGATCTGGGTGCCGCCATAAACCTCGGCCACTTTGGAGCCGTCGGCGAGAACCGCGTTATACGCGCCGAGCCGCATTGTGCCGCCTTTGTCATCCCCAACCTTGCGTTCGACCTTATGGTTGCCCTGCACCCATTCTTTCAAATGGTAGACCACAGGCTCAAAGCGCCGTTTCCCAGCCTCGTGGTCGAATTCCTCGGACCCGGCCTCGGCGATGCCAGCGGCGTTGCGGGCCGCTTCGATCACAGCCATCTGCATCCCCAGACAGATACCCAGATAGGGCACCTTGTGTTCACGTGCATATTGCGCCGCTTTGATTTTGCCTTCGGTCCCACGCTCGCCGAACCCGCCGGGCACGAGGATCGCGTGGAAGCCTTCCAGATGCGGGGCGGCGTCTTCGGTGTCGAAGATTTCCGCGTCTACCCACTCGACCTTGACCTTGACCCGGTTGGCCATGCCGCCATGAGTCAGCGCTTCGGCAATCGACTTATAGGCGTCTTCCAGCTGGGTGTATTTGCCAACGATGGCCACCTTCACCTCGCCCTCGGCGTTGTGGATGCGGTCACTGACGTCTTCCCATTTGGCCAGATCGGGCTTGGGTGCAGGGCTGATCTGGAACGCATCCAGAACCGCCTGATCCAGCCCTTCGCGGTGATAGGCCAGCGGGGCGTCGTAGATGGTCGAAAGATCCTGCGCCGCGATCACGCTGTCCGGGCGCACGTTGCAGAACAGCGCCAGCTTTTCGCGTTCCTTGGTCGGAATCGGGCCTTCCGAGCGGCAAACCAGAATATCGGGGGCCAGACCGATGGACCGCAGTTCCTTGACCGAGTGCTGGGTCGGTTTGGTTTTCAACTCACCCGACGCCTTGATATAGGGCAGCAGCGTCAGGTGCATGAACAGGCACTGACCGCGCGGCTTGTCCTGGCTGAACTGACGGATGGCTTCGAAAAAGGGCAGGCCTTCGATATCGCCGACAGTGCCGCCGATCTCGCACAGCATGAAATCAACCTCATCCTCGCCGATGGCGATGAAATCCTTGATCTCGTTGGTGACGTGCGGGATCACCTGAATGGTTTTGCCGAGGTAATCCCCGCGGCGTTCCTTTTCCAACACGTTGGAGTAAATCCGCCCCGAACTGACCGAGTCGGTCTTGCGCGCGGCCACACCGGTGAACCGTTCATAGTGGCCAAGGTCCAGATCGGTTTCGGCCCCGTCATCGGTGACGAAAACCTCGCCATGCTCGAACGGCGACATGGTGCCTGGATCGACGTTCAGATAGGGGTCCAACTTGCGCAGACGCACCGAATATCCCCGGGCCTGTAACAGCGCGCCCAAGGCCGCCGAGGCCAGTCCTTTGCCCAAGGACGAAACCACACCACCAGTGATGAAAATAAATCGCGCCATAGTTTTTCGGCTGCTCCCGTGAGACGTCAAAATCAGCTGCCCGACGGTTCCGAAAAACCGCTGCATCACGGGACTTCACGTATAAAGGATTCGCGCGCATAGCGCAAGAGAACCGCAAGATGCTGTTGCAGTTCTCTTTCAGGTTTCTAGGTCTAGTGGATCAGTCGGCCTGCGGGATCAGCGGCGCGTTGTCACCCTCTGCCGGGGGCAGCAGATCATCCGCTGACGGAACCGCAGGTGTGCTTTCTTCGGTCGCGGCAGGGGCCGGAACACCCAAACGGTCGATCACCGAACTGCCCGAAGATTTCTGTGCCGCCAGAATGGTCAGCGTGATCGAGGTCACGATGAAACAGGCCGCCAGAATCCAGGTCACTTTGCCCAATGCCGTCGCCGCTGCGCGGCCAGTCATGGCACCGCCGCCACCGCCACCCATGCCAAGGCCACCGCCTTCGGACCGCTGCATCAGCACAACGGCAATCAGGCCCAAAGCCAAAAGAAGGTGGATGATGAGAACAACGTTTTCCATGGTGGTCCCGTGCAGCGTGACGTGTATCGCGTGGTACTTATGCAAGTTTCATCTTGGGGGCAAGACACGAGTTCACATCACCCCGCGTGATGTATCATATCACAGCAAAGGGACTGGACAGAGCGGTAAATCCTGACGCAGGCTTCGGGCTATGCCTCATGACGATCCCGACCACCCGCACGCCCTTTTGCCACCCGAACCCGCGCTGCGCGTCAAGGCGCTGGAGACGATTCTGATCCGCAAGGGGCTGATCGATCCGGCAGCATTGGATGAGATCATCGACACCTATCAGAACAAGATCGGCCCGCAAAACGGCGCGCGCGTCGTGGCAAAAGCCTGGAGCGATCCTGATTTCAAAACGGCACTGTTGGAAGATGCCACACCCGTCGTTGCCGAGCTTGGGTATTACGGCCGTCAGGGTGAACACATGGTAGCCGTCGAAAACACGCCCCAGCAGCACAACATGGTCGTGTGCACCCTGTGCAGTTGCTACCCGTGGCCGCTGCTGGGTATCCCGCCCGGATGGTACAAATCCGATGCCTATCGCGCCCGTGCCGTGCGCGAGCCACGCAAAGTACTGGCCGAGTTCGGCGTTACCTTACCCGAAAGCACCGCAGTGCGTGTCTGGGATTCGACCGCCGAGATTCGGTACCTTGTCTTGCCGATGCGTCCCGAAGGCACAGAAGGTATGGGCGAGGATGAGCTGACCGCATTGGTGACACGCGACAGCATGATCGGGACGGGCTTGCCCAAGGTGCCCTCATGACACGAGTTCACGACATGGGTGGACGCTTTGGCGATGGCGAAATCCGGCCCGAGGCTGAGGACGCGCCGGTCTTTGCCGAAGACTGGCACGGGCGGGCTTTGGCCGTGACGCTGGCTGCCGGTTTTCTGGGGCAGTGGAACATCGACATATCTCGCCACGCGCGAGAGCGGTTGTCGCCCAAGGATTACACCCGGTTTTCCTACTATGAGAAATGGATCTCGGGCCTTGCCGATCTGTTGGTTGAACAAGGCGTACTGACCCTGGATGATCTGCGAGGGGCCGGAGATGATGCGCCGCATCCCTTGACGGACAAGACGCTGAAGGCCGAGGCTGTCGCCGCTGCACTTGCAAAAGGCGGACCAGCAGATCGGCCTTCAAACGTTGCCGCGCGTTTTACGATCGGTCAGCAGGTGGTGACAGCGCGACCAGCCGCCAATCGCCTTGTCGATGGTGGTCACACGCGCTTGCCTGTCTATGCTGCCGGCGCGCGAGGTCGTATCCTGCGATTGCATGGCACCCATGTCCTGCCGGATTCCAACGCGCATCGTTTGGGTGAAGCACCGGAACCGCTATATGCCGTTGTCTTCCCGGCATCCGAGCTTTGGCCCTCCCCTGAACACCCGGATGATGAGGTCGTGCTGGACCTCTGGCAAAGCTATCTGGAGCCCGCATGAGTGACTGCACCACACATTCCGCGCCGGAACCGGTGTTTGCCGAGCCCTGGCACGCGCAGGTCTTTGCCGTAACGGTTGCCCTGAATGAAGCCGGACGTTTCGGCTGGCCCGATTGGGCGGCCCGGTTTTCGGACACGTTAAAGCGCAACGGGCTGGATCGTGAACTGGATGGCGGAGACGACTATTTCCACGCGTGGCTGGAAACGCTTGAAGGGTTGCTGGTCGAACAGGGCGCGGCGGTGCCGGAAGACGTGCAGATGCTTCACCGCGCGTGGGAGCAGGCGTATCTGACCACACCCCATGGCCAGCCGGTCCACTTGCGACCAGGCGGGTAGGGGGCGCTGCCCCCGCCGCCCGTTCCGGGCGACTCCCCCGAGATATTTTTGGCCAGATGAAGCAGGGGATCCGATATTCATCTGGCTATAAATATCCCCGCCGGAGGCATCGCGCGCCAG
>NZ_JBQFLT010000005.1:0-275842 GCF_056531425.1 Ruegeria sp. N4 | reverse complement strand
CCGCCAATGGCGAAGACGGCAACGGCGCCGTCGAGGCAAAGGTCAAGGCCGAGGTCGCTGACCTTTGTGCACGCTTCCCGATCTATCCGAATTTGTAATCGGATCGGCTTGGAAAAAGAAAACGGCGCCCAGAACGGGCGCCGTTTTTTTTCAGTAGACGTTCCCGCCCCTTTTGGCATGCATCAAACATGCGAAGAAAAGGCTAGGGCAAGCGCCGCGCAAAGGACAAAACCTGCGATCAGATCAAGCCGCGCCACAGAAGAAACACCAGAACCAACACGGTCAAAGCCAGCAAGTTGAAGGCCAGACCCCCCAACATGCCGAGGAACCAACCCCAGCGCCGATCCGCCAGATTGATCGCCGTCAGGTGCGACTGAACCTCGTCCGAGGCTTTCGTCAAGGCAGGCGTATCCAGAACGCGGCGCAGTTTGGGGTGCGCCGCCATCTGTTCGGCCCTGGCCAGAATCATCGCCTGTTTGAACACCCGGCGCGGCAAACGGTGTCGGGCGCGGCGGATCGAAGCCTCAAGCGTTTTGTCCCGCACACCCAGCTTGGCCCGCAGCAATGCGACGGTTTCCGTGATCCGGTCCTGAATGTCGGTGTCTTGCGCCATGGCCCCTCCTGACGCGCGACACTAGCCTTTGATGCTGTACGCGACAATGGGGCTGGCTGTTTTGGAGCAAGGGCGGTATCACGCGGCTATGCTGAACACGATCATTCACGGCGAACCCACTGCGCTGCCGCCCCTTATTATCGCTCATGGCTTGTATGGATCGGCCCGGAATTGGGGCGTGATTGCGCGAAGGCTGTCGGATGAACGGCAGGTGATCGCGGTGGATATGCGAAACCATGCGCACAGCTTTTGGGACCCCCGGCACGACTATCCTGCATTGGCCGAGGATATCGCGCAGGTGATCGAAAATGTCGGTGGCCCGGTCGATGTGCTGGGGCATTCCATGGGTGGCAAAGCGGCGATGACACTGGCCTTGCGGCGCGGCGCACTGGTGCGCAAGCTTGTGGTCGCCGATATCGCCCCGGTCGCCTATGGGCACAGCCAGATTCAATTCATCGAAGCTATGCGGGCAGTCGATTTTTCAACGATCACCCGCCGGTCAGACGCAGAACAGCAGCTGGCGGATCAAGGCGTTGAAAAAGCACTGCAGAGCTTTTTCACCCAATCGCTGGATGTCGCTGGGAAACGGTGGCTGTTGAACTTGGATGTGCTGGCCGATCAGATGCCAAACATCATGAGCTTTCCAGAGCTGGATGGCGCATGGGATGGCCCGGCCCTGTTTTTGTCAGGTGGCGCGTCTGACTACGTCCTGCCGGAACACCGCGACAAAATCCGGGCGCTACTCCCCGGTGCGCGCTTTGCCAAAATTCCGGGTGCCGGACACTGGCTGCATGCCGAAAAACCGCGCGAGTTCGAAGCCGCCGTCCGGGCGTTTCTGAACGCCTGAATCAATCGCCGTCTGTTGATCGGGCAGGCCACGCTTCAGGTGTCTTCGACCTCGCCGCCGCCATTCACCCAGTCGGCGAAACCGCCTAGATTGAACACCTGTTCATAGCCCATATCTTTCAACAGCTTGCCCGCCAAAGCGGCGCGGCCGCCAGAGGCGCAATAGATCACAACAGGCCGGTCTTTGCGCATGTTTGGATCATGAGACTCCAGGCTCTCATCTGCCCGGAATTCGAGCATTCCACGGGGTATATGCACCGCCCCTTTTGCCCGACCGGTTTTCTGCACCTCAGCAGTGCCGCGAATATCTAACAGTAACGCGCCGTGTTCGATCAGCTCGCGCGCCTTGACCATATCAACCCGTGGGACGACAGCGTTGGCCGCCGCCATCATGTCTTTCACTGTAACCGGCATATGCACCTCGTGATTTCTTGCCTTCTGCAAAAGGCTAACATGCGAAAATTGGAAGGTGTAGCCTCAAGATCGCTTGGGTTGCGCCGAAAACAGATGTCGGAACTTGTTGCCAAAGCTCTGATCGAAACAAGATTGGTACCCGCGGCCGGACTCGAACCGGCACGGCGTTTCCGCCTGGAGATTTTAAGTCTCCTGTGTCTACCATTCCACCACGCGGGCATGTCGTGATCAGGGGCGAACCCCGTCCGCCTTCATTACAGGCGCGAATAAATGAAAACAATGCGGTAAGCTCAGGCAATGTGGTAAAATCGCGAGATTTCGAACACGCCCGCGCCCAACTGATTTTTCCACCGCACTGCTACTGCAATTGCAGGATATCCGGAATGCAAAGCTTCCGCTGCGCCGGCATTTGATCCGCACCGTCGGAACGCTTGAGCCGCTTTGGCCCGTCCTTGACCTTGACCTTCGGCTTGGCCAGCGGGCCTTTTAACGTGACCGGCCACGGGCTGCGCGAAAGCGGCTCGCCTATCTTGCGCGGTTGCAGGTTCAGGTCCAGGGCCTTGTCGGCCATGTTGACACCGCCAAAGACGACGACCTGAACCTGATCCGTTTCCAACGTGGTTTGTTTGGTCGAAATGTTGCCGTTGGAAATGCTGAGGGGTGCGCGAAGACATACGATTGGCGCGACCTTTTGCTTTTCTTTGGAGAATACCCAGGGCAGAACGCCCAGCCCTGCCAGATCCAACAACTGCGTTTCGATTGACCCGTCGCGCATGGAAACCGTCGCACTGCCGCTCATCGTGCTGGCAAAGTGTTTGGCGGACTCGGTTCCTCCGGTCACCGAAAAATCTGCATAGATCGTGCCGCTTGCGCCCTTTTTGAAGTTCAGGGTGTGAAGGATGTCGTCTAACTGCCAACCGCCCGCCTTGCCGGTCAGGGTCAGCAGATGCGCCTCATCCGAAAGATCCATCTGCCCACTTACGTCGAACTGGGCCCCGCCATATTCAAATGCCAGCGGACCGGCGCGAAGCTCGTTTTCGTCGAGCGTCAGTTCGCTTTGCAAGCTGCTAACGCCTTTGGCACCTTCGATATGCCGAAGGTCGATATCAACATCGATATCAATACCCGACAGAAGAATGGAACGTCCGATGGGTTTCAGCGTCACATCTCTCAATGCGCCGGGTCCATCGGCTTCGGCGCTGGCGTCTTCGACATCCTGCGCTGCGCTGCCAAGCTTTCTCAATTGCGCGGCGGCCTGAACGATATCACGCAGTTGATCGATCTTAATCAGGTCACTTTCAATCGCGCCCCGCAGCACAGGATCGCTTGTCGCGTCATCAAGATCGGCCTTCACGAGCAATACGGACTCGGCAAGTTCGACGCTGGCGTTTGCATTCCAATCGGTGCCTTCGCTCACCAAATCGATCCCAAAGCGCGCGCGCCCGGTTTCAACGGGGTCCAGCGACAATGCAGCCATCAGGTCTGCACCGGACGGAACATCAACATCGATTGCCAGATCCAGGTTTTCGAACTTGAGGACATTCTTAACCGTACCGTGCACCTCAAGGGACCAGACATCCGTTTCGCTCGTCTTGCCATCAAGGTTGATCAGTGAAAGTTGATTAATGTCCCCGTTCAAATGAAAGTCGCCCGAAAACCGGCCAAGCTGATCGTCTGGCCCCATGAGTTCGGGCGAGATCAAGCTGCTGGCGGGAATATCCATCAGACCTTCGGCTGATACGCCTTGCAATTGCAGCGCATCGTCAACAGATCCGTTCAAAATGACAAACGGATCAGCCGGGTTTCCGATCCGCAGATTGATGTTTCCGACCCGCAAAGCACCGTCCGGCGTTCTGGAAAGTTCCGAAAACTTGACCGGCGGCGGCCCTTCACCTGCGGTGTCCAGCGTGAACCCATTGGTTTTAATGACCATTTGCCGCTGAGGCACCTGCCCCGGCACGCTGTCCATAACCATATCAACCGCAATAAGCTTGAGGTCATAGCGAGATGCCGCAGGGGCCGGTTCCGCATCTTCGGGATAAAGCCGAATACGGGTCGTCAGCGACACATCTGCGGGGTTCCCCAACTCTCCGATTTGGCCCGTCAGCGAAAGGCTTTGCCCGCCATCCAATTCAGCCCATACGTTCAGATCATCAATCCGGGCTATGCCATCAGCCGATTTGAAGGTTGCCGCCACTTTGCCCGACCCTTCCAGCACGCGGTTAAGTTTCAGCACGTCCAGTAGCTGTCCAAGTTCTGCAATCTCTACGGTCGTCTTGACCTGCAACCCGTTCTGTTGGGGGATCTGTTCTGCCGCAATCGATATCTGTTCGAACTGCATCGCCATCTGAAACGGGTCTTCCGCTGGGAATGACCCATTCAGATCAAACGGCTCGCCATTTAGCGAACCGGTCCCAACGGCAGACGCGGTGTTCGTTCCCTCATCACGCGCCAGCACCAGATCCCTAAGCTGAAGATCCAGATCAAGTCCGTTCAGGCCGTTCTGGTACAGAATAGTGACGTCGGTCAGGTCAACTCGGCGATCCGCCAGAATTCCGCCGACAGAGGGATTCTTAGACTTCGCAGGCTTTTTGGTTTCCACCGTAGAAAGTGACTGCCAGTTCGCATTTCCGTCTTTGTCGGCGATCAGGTTCAAGTGAACACCCGATATGGCAAGGTTGCTGAGCGACAGCTTGCTGTTCCAAAGATCGCGGGCAGAGATCTCGAACTCAATCGCGTCGATAGCCGCCAAATTCACGTCAGTCCCGGACGAACCGGGAAGCACCAGCCCCGCCGCCGAGACCTGCAGTTGCCGACCAAGACCCAAACGCACCTCGTCCTCGATCAAGACGTCCTGACCAAGTTTTTTGGAAATCAGGTTTTCAACGAAACCGGTCCTAAGCGAAGAAAACAGCGCCGAGGATAGGAACAGCCAAGCCGCCAAAACAGCAACAAACGCGATCGCGCAGCAAATCAAAACGCCTTTGAAAATCAAACGCACGTTCTACTCCTTTGGTTTCGATGCACTGTGTGGCCGGGCCAATTCCACGTGCGACACTTGAATACGCGGCTCTGCTGATGTTCCGAGCACTGGGAGCACCTGAGGGATAAGTTGCCAATTTCCAGTGACTTAATCAAACAGGAATCAACTTCGGTCCGCATGAACAGCTGCGCTGCCGTGATGCCGGGCAGCCCAGTACCAAAAACGGGAACACCCGCCCTTTCGGGATTTTTTGAAAACGAACAATCATTTTATGCGTGATCTTTCTGACGGTTCTGACGGCACCCGTCCCGGTTTCTCATATCATCAAATTAATGATATATACGATTTACAATATATATGAGGGACCAATGAACTCACTGAAAAGAATTACACGGGGCATAGGTGTCGCGTTTCGGGACGGCCGGGTCAAAAGCCTGCTTGCTTTCACGCTTGGAATGATCCTCTGGGCATCCGTTTTCTACCACTATGTTGAAGGCTGGAGCTGGCTGGATTCCATCTACTTTTCTGTCGTGACAATCTCGACCGTAGGGTTTGGTGATTTTTCCCCTCAGACTGCGGCAGGGAAGATCTTTACGATGGCCTACATCATCGTAGGTCTGGGCATCTTTGTGGCTGCGGCGACGACAATCGCAAACACAATCCTGTCTCAGGACGACGAATAGTCACCCAAAAAAACACGAAAGGATACAAGCGCAGCAAGGTCGCCTGTAGGTTGGACTTTATTGATTAGGCTGATCGCCGTCCAAGGCGGCGCAAGGGCCCAAACTACGACCAAAGCACGGAATTCACAAAAGATATTCATATTGAGTTTTTTGAGTGTATTGTTGACAAATGAACGGAGGGATGGAATGGAAAAGACACAGGACGCCAAGATCGTCGATCTCGCAATACGTTTGCTCTTTCTCGGGTTATTCCTTTACAGCGCATTGGTAATGATCGCCCCGCTGGCAAGTGTGGTGATCTGGGCCACGATCCTTTGTGTGGCGCTTTACCCGGTATTCGATTGGCTACAGTCCAAGCTGGGCGGGCGAAAGTCGCTTGCCGCAACGATCCTGGTTTTGCTTGGCCTTGTGCTGACCTTGGGGCCGATTGCCACTGCGGTGTCGGGGGCTGCTGAACTTGGGTCCGAGTTTGCCGAACAGGCTGACAGCGGTGAATTGGAAATTCCACCTGCCCCGGACAGCATCAAGGACTTGCCCCTGATCGGAGAAAGAATTGCCGAAGTCTGGGGGTTGTTTGAACGAAATCTGGATGGTGCGCTTGCAAAATACGGGGCGCAGATTCTTGAGATCACAAAATCGCTGTTTGGAAAGGTTCTGGGCATCGGAATCGGGTTGTTGGGTCTTGCCCTTTCGGTGTTGATCATGGGGGGCTTGTTCAGCCCCGGACCGACATTGGTGCAAGGTCTTCAGCGCTTTGCCAACCGGGTGTTCGCGCCGCGAGGCGGCGAATTCGTGACGCTGGCGGGGGCGACGATCCGGAATGTGACCAAGGGTGTCATTGGTGTTGCTGCCATTCAGGCCGTGGTTGTCTGGATTTTGCTGGCCCTGTTCGGGATTTCATCTGCTGCGACGCTGGCTTTCATCTGCCTGATCCTCTCGATCATTCAGATCGGGCCGGGATTGGTTCTGTTGCCGGTCATTATCTACGCGTGGAGTTCGATGTCAGGTGGTGCGGCCCTGGCATTCACCATTCTGGCCATTCCCACAACGATAATGGACAGCTTCCTGCGGCCGGTCTTCATCTCAAAAGGTCTCGAAACGCCAATGCTGGTGATCCTGATCGGTGTTCTCGGCGGTATGATGGCCTATGGATTGATTGGCATTTTCATGGGACCGGTTCTGTTTGCCGTTTTCTACGAACTGTTCAAGGTTTGGATCGATGCCTCGCCGGAAGGCAATGACGCCGTGGACGGAGCGGCGCAATGAGGAAGACAATATGGACGACCCTGTCCGCCATTTTGGTTCTTCTCGTCTGGTATCTGGTTGCTGATCGAAAAACGCCATTTACAGGAAATGCCAGAGTCAAGGCGGTGGCAACCCAGATCGTCCCGCAAGTCACCGGAACGGTGATCGAGGTTTTGGTCGAAAATGGTCAGGTCGTCTCGGCCGGTGATGTACTGGTTCGGATCGACCCCAGACCATACGAAATTGACCGCGACAAAGCCGAAGCGGACCTGGAAGCCGCAACACAAGAGGTTGGCGCTTCGTCGGCAGAGGTCAGCGCCGCTCAGGCCAAACTGGCACGGGCGCAAAGTGATCTGGACACCATGCGCATCCAGACAGAACGCGTTTTTGCGCTTGAAAAGAAAGGGCTGATTGCCGTTTCGAAAGCAGATGATGCGCGGGGGCAACTGGCCGAATCCGAGGCGAATTTTGAAAACGCCAAAGCTGATCTGGAGAAAGCCAAGCAGAGGCTCGGCGACGAGGGCATTGAAAACCCGAAGATTCAGCGCGCGTTGGCCGCGTTGGCGGATGCAGAGCTTAACCTTGAATGGACGGAACTGCGCGCCCCGGCGACAGGCGTGATCTCAAATCTGCTGATCGCACCCGGAACTTATGCCCGATCCGGGCAGGACCTGCTGACTTTCCTGGATGCGACGGATGTCTGGATCGAGGCGTATTTTACCGAAAACAACCTGGGTCGGGCGTCGGTTGGATCGCCTGTAGATGTGGTGCTGGACATGCATCCCGGCAAAATTGTTCCCGGCGTCATCGAAAGCTTTAGCGCAGCCGTTTCCCTAAGCGGCGGCGACACACCCGGTCAACTGGCCAGCCCCCCAAGCACCAAGGGGTTTCTTCGCGAACCCGAGCGCTTCCCGGTCCGTATCGTGCTGCCGGGTTACGAGGCCGGAAGCACCGAGGATGACCTGCGCTTTCAGCTCAACGGGCAAGCCGACGTGATCATGTACCTTAGCGACAGTTCTCTGCTGAACGCGGTGGGCCGCGCCTACATTCGCGCGGTTTCGATCCTGTCCTATGCGTACTGAGGATCGGCGCGCAGTACACAGACTTGCGCTGGGTGTAACTGGCGTCTTCGCGCTGGGGCTGTTTCTGGGGTGGCCTCTGGCCGTTGTCGGGGCCGTGTTCACGGCCCTGTTTCTTCAGGCCCCAGCCGCTTTGCCACTGGCGGCCTTCGCGAAGCTGTTTGTCTTCTCGATTGGGTTGATGTTCATTTCCTTCCTTTTGTCATCGACCTTCGCACCCTATCCGGTGGTTTTCCTCATCCTGGTGGCCATCGGGATTATCCTGTCGTTCATTTGGTCGGTATCCGGCGCGGGTGTTCTGCCCGGAGTCATCGCCCTGATGGGGGCATTGATGATCCCCAACCTTGCGCTGCAATCGCAGGATCTGGCCTTGGTGCTCGTATTCTGGATACCACTGAACCTGCTGTTTGCAGGGTTCGTTTCGACATTGATGTTTGTGCTGATACCAGCCGCACCCCAGACAGCGGCCGAGAAAAAAGCAGCATCCCCAACTGACTTTGACCCGCACCGCCGGATTGTCAGAATGTCGCTTGTCACGGTTCCATTTGCCTTGGCGTTCTTTGTGTCCGGCGCATCGGCTTTGCTGGTTCTATTCTTTGTGGCACTTCTCAGCCAGCAGCTGGCGGCGATGCCTGCCGCGGGCAAAACCGTGGCCAAGGCAATGCTGACGGCAAACCTGCTGGGTGCGGCAGTGTCGATCCTTTGCTACGAAATCAACGTCATCGCCCCGATTATTCTGACGCCAATTCTGCTGTGCTTTTTCTTCTGCATAACGCTTGGAGCACTCGGAAAATCTCAGGCTACGCTCGCCGCCGCGGCAGGCTCGGCGTTGACAACGGTGCTGATCGTCTATGGTGGATCAATCTCTCCGTTTTCGGATGAGGCCGACGTCAAAAGCATCACCCGCGTTTTGCAAGTCGCCAGTGCTGCGATTTTTGTGATCGTTGCCTATGTCGTGGTGGATGAGTTCTGGCCGGAAAAGAAACGACAGATGTCGACAAGCACCTGACGGGGTGTTGCCTGCCGTCCTTAATCAAACGCGATAAAGCGCCAGCCAGATCAGAAAGCCGATATACACAAAAACGGTAACGTTCAGAACCGTATCGACAATTGGGCCGGTCATTTCGAAACCTCCTTTGACAGAGACTTGAGAAGGCAAATCACCAGAATCGGTACGATAAAAACAAATGCGATGGCTGAAAGCGCGATGATCGACCGGACCAGAGAAACGTCGTTCACAAAGATCATGGCCAGACCAAGGGCTCCAAGCACCGCGCCCCAGATTGTGCGAATGCCGGGCGACGGGTTTTCGTCCCCGCCTGTTCCAATCATTGCAAGCGTAAAGCCCGCGCTGACAACGCTGGTCACAACAAACAGGAACGCCGCTGCAATTGTCGCCAACTGCGTCACATATTGCAGGGGAAACTGTTGAAGCAACGCAAAGGTCGTCGCATCAAGGCTTTGGTCGTTGACCTCCAACAGCTGTCCGTTTCCTTGCAGCATGTCGAAAATGCCGATCCCACCAAAAACACCGAACCAAAAGATTGAAAACAACGTTGGTGCAATAATGACACCGGTCAAAAACTCTCGGATCGTTCGCCCGCGTGAAATTCTGGCAATGAAGATGCCCACAAACGGGGACCATGCCAGCCACCAGATCATGTAATTCAGTGTCCAGTCCTGGAACCAGGTCGATATGGTTTGGTCGAAAAACTCGGTTGTCGAAAACCCGGCGGGAAGGACGTTGAAAACATACCGCCCAAACCCTGAAACGATCGTGTTCATTGCAAAAGACGTGGGCCCGACAACCAACAGAAAGACCAACAGGATGATCGCGATACTCATCGCCAGATTTGACAGTTTGGACATCCCCTCGCCCAGATCCCGTCTGAGCGGGATGAGGAAGGCAACGCACATGACGACAAATATGAGCGCTGTCAGGTAAAACGAGTTGGGTATTCCAAGAACTCCGGCCAACCCCGTCTGGATTTGAAACACGCCCATGGCCAAGGAACCCGCCAAGCCGACTGCGATGGCAACAACCGACAAGAAATCGAACACCCAAGCCAATGCACGAGTCCAGGCCCTGTCTCCGTACACATCCAACACTGGCGCGCTCAGCAACAAAGAGCGTTCTCGTCGAAAGGCGAAATAGGCAATGATCAACCCAACGACCCCGTATATCGCCCAGGCGTGAAAACCCCAGTTCAGATAGGTGACAAAGATAGCCTGACTTGCCGCTTGCGGATCAGGGCTGAACGCGCGAATGACCGAGAAATGCGTCAGCGGCTCGGATGCGCCAAAAAACAGCAACCCAACCCCCATACCCGCCGCAAAAAGCATCGCAACCCACGCGGGCGTAGAAAACTCGGGCTCGGATCCTTCAGGGCCAATTCTGATCGAGCCGAACCTGGAGAACGCAAGATAGATCGCCAGCAACAAAAGCGCGCTGGCTTCAAGCATGATAAACCAGCCTCGGCTTTCGAACTGCACCGCCACGATGCTGGCCGAGACGGACCCCAGCCCTTGAGGGTCAATAATCCCCCATATGGCAATCCCGCTGCTCACCAGCAGCGCGGAAACAAGTAGAGCGTTGATTTTCATCGCTTAACACACTGAATGACTGCGTCTATGGTAGCACCGTACTCACAAACCATCTGTGCTCAAAGCTGCAAAACGTGGACGGCGTTGCGAGGCGACCGACCTTAATCAAGCGGGTTAGTGGCACAGATTTCCAAAAACACGTGCGGCAGACCTGACTGCGGTGTCAATCGTACGGATGAAGCGGCTTGTTGTTCACACTACAATCACTTTTGAATATCAAAATTGCCTGCAATTTACCCCAATCTTAGGGATGGCAGCCCATTGAAATTAGGTAAATTGTTCTGAGGCTTGATAGTGGTGCCCCCACACGGACTCGAACCGCGGACCTACTGATTACAAATCAGTTGCTCTACCAGCTGAGCTATAGGGGCACTGGCTGCCGATTACTGCCTTCGGAACAGGACTGCAAGTCGGAATTTCAGCATTCGGTTGGGGATTGCCGAAATTTCTGCGATTGTGTGAAACTCAACCTATCGAAGCGGCGGACTTCGCTCTATGTGATGCAGGTCGAGGAACGCTTGGCAAAACCTTTGGGCGCAAGGAAAATATGCAGGTAGTCATTCACGCTGGGGTCGCCTTCACGGATGAAGGGCAATTGCTGGACTCGCTGGTCGCCAACAAAGGCGTCATCACGCAGACCGGGGCCTTTCCGCTGGGGCCGCGCAAGTGTCGGCATTTTGAGAGGATTATGTCGGATTCGATCCTGAATAACCTGCCTCTCGCCGACACCCGGGATCAATTGCGGGCGCTTCTGCCCGATACCTCGGGTTTCGGGCGTTTGATCGTGTCCAGCGAGAAATTCTTTGGTCCGATCAAGACTGCCTTGCAACATGGCCAGATGTACCCGTTTGCCGGACGGCGCATTGCATACTCGCAAGAGGTTCTGGAAGGGGCAGAGGTCGAGGTTTTTGCCGGGCTGATGAACCCGGGCTCGTTCATTCCGAAGATTCTGACTGCAATGGACCCTGAACGCGCGCGGTCAATTCTGGATACCACGGACCTGAGCTGCCTGAGCTGGGTCAGCATGATCGAAGACCTGAGCGACCTGGCGCCCAACGTGAAGATCACGCTGTGGGAAAACGAGGACACACCCCTGATCTGGGGCGACATCGTGCGTGCCATGGCCGGTTTGGGGAATGACGTTGCGATAAAGGGCGAGCATACGCTGCTGGCCTCTTTGTTGACCGAGCAAGGCAAACACCAGCTTCTGCCGCTGATCCAACAGGAACAATCGGGGGCCAGGCTTGCCTCGCGCGATGAGTTGATCGCCTTGTTCGAAGACTATGCGCAGCCCGACCAGATCGAAGAGGAACTGGATCTGCCGGGCTGGAACGCAGATATCGTCAGCGCGTTTTCAGAACTTTACGCGCAGGATATGGCGAAAATCCGAACCCTGCCAAACGTTCGGGTTCTGGACGTCTAGGCCGGGTTACATCCCCAGCGCTTCCTTATACATCTCCAGAACCGCTTCTTCTTCGGCGATGTCGTCTTTGTCGCGCTTGCGCAGCGCGATCACTTTGCGCATGACCTTGGTGTCATAGCCACGGGCCTTGGCCTCGGCCATCACCTCCTTCTGCTGTTCGGCGATGTCCTTCTTTTCGGCATCCAGACGCTCGAACCGTTCGATAAACTGGCGCAATTCGCCAGCGGTTACGCGGTAATTTGCGGTGGCCTGATCTTCGGTCATATCTTCCATCGACGTCTTTCCCTAAGGCTTGAATTGGATGCAGTTACCTCGCGGATACATCGGGTCCGCGCAGGCCGCAAGCACCCAATCCGTCACCGGGCTTGTCTGTGCCGATGCGATCCAGTAAGCGCAGGTTCAATTCGCAGCAACTTTTTGGGGCGCCATGTTTGAAGTCATCACCTGGGGCGGGGCCGCCCTGTCACTGGCCGGGCTTGCCGGACTGGTCTGGTGCATTCTGCGCGTGATGAAGGCGCGCAAGGCCGGATTGTCGGATGATGAATTGCGTGCCGTGGTTCAGGGCGTTCTGCCATGGAACCTGGGGTCCCTGTTTCTGTCCGTGATTGGCTTGATGCTGGTCATCCTCGGGATCTCCTTCGGATGACCGCCCGGCGCTAGATCGGCATATTGTCGAACCGCGCTTCCATTGCATCTTCGCACAAAGCGGAATCCAACCGACGCAGGCGGGATGGAACATGCATGCCCTGTCGGCGCATATGATCGACAATCTTGCTGACACTTGGTTGCAGAGCCAGACGCGTATCCAGGCACGCGTTTTCCAGCTTTTGTTCAAGCTTCTCGACTTCGGAATAGATGGATTTCGGTTCCATATCGCTCCTCCCCAGTGATGCCAGTATCTCCGATATAGGTAACGGGATTAAGACCGGAACAGATTACTCTGATACTGTGCGGAAACCCGCCGGAGAGTCCGTCAATTTCGGCAATCCGGCGCGGTACGGCTAAAGTTTAAGCCAAATTAATCAAACCTGCCTTGACGGACATCAAAAACCAAATCGGATATTGCAACACATTCCATCGTCAATATATGAAGTATGGACAGGAGCGGAGGACCCCATGACCCCAAATGTGAAAGCGTTTTTTGACGATCAGACCTTCACGGTGTCTTATGTGGTGAACGAACCCGATGGAGCGGCATGTGCCATCATCGACAGTGTTCTGGATTTTGACCACGCCTCCGGTCGTACCACGACCAAATCGGCGGATGAGGTTGTCGATTACATCCGGTCCCAGGGGCTCAGGACCGAATGGATCCTGGAAAGCCATGTGCATGCCGACCATCTGTCGGCGGCCCCCTACTTGCAGGATAAGCTTGGCGGAAAGATCGGAATTGGCGACCAGATCGTGACCGTGCAGGACACGTTCGGCAAAGTTTTCAACGAAGGGACCGAATTTCAACGGGATGGCAGCCAGTTTGACGCCCTGTTTGCGGAAGGCGACAGCTTTCACATCGGGCAGATGCGTGGGGACGTTCTGCACACGCCGGGTCATACGCCCGCCTGTTTGACCTATGTGATCGGGGATGCGGCTTTTGTCGGGGATACGCTGTTCATGCCCGATTTCGGCACCGCGCGATGCGATTTTCCGGGCGGTTCTTCATCTACGCTATATGCGTCAATCCAGAAGATCCTGTCCTTGCCCGATGACACTCGCGTTTACGTCGGACACGATTACAAAGCCCCCGGGCGCGATGAATATGCCTGGGAAACCACGGTGGGTGAGCAGAAGGCGCTGAACATCCACATTGGCCAGGGGCGCAGCATCGAAGAGTTTGTCGAAATGCGGGATGCGCGCGACGCGACTTTGGCAATGCCGCGCCTGATCCTGCCGTCTTTGCAGGTCAACATGCGCGCGGGTCAGATGCCGCCGACAGATGAACAGGGCGATGTGATGCTGAAGCTACCGATCAATAAGCTTTAACAAAGGGATCAATCGAACATGACGACGGCTTGGGTGATGGGCTTGATCGGCGGTGTGCTGATTGGCCTTGGCGGCGCGGTATACCTGTTGGGCAATGGGCGCATCATGGGGGCCAGCGGCATTTTGGGTGGACTGGTCGATGGTAGTGCGCGCAACGAAGCGGTCGAGCGTTTGGCTTTCCTCGCCGGGGTGATCGGGATGCCCTTGCTGCTGCGGCCATGGATCGCACCGGGGGCCGAAACGCATTTGACCGGCAATCTGGTGCTGGTGATTGCAGCGGGGCTGTTGGTGGGTGTCGGTACGCGCATTGCCAACGGCTGCACCTCGGGGCATGGCGTGTGTGGCATTTCCCGGTTTTCAATGCGTGGGATCGTGGCCACGTTGATTTATATCGCAGCAGGCGGGCTGACCGTGCTGGGCCTGCGGCATATTCTGGGGATCGCATGATGCGGGTATTGATCGCAGCACTTGCCGGGTCCCTGTTTGGCATTGGTCTTCTGATCTCTGGCATGACCGATACGACTAAAGTGCAAGGCTGGCTGGACGTTTTCGGGGATTGGGACCCGACCCTTGCCTTTGTGATGGGTGGTGCGATCCTGCCAATGATCCTTGCATGGCGTCTGACGACCGGACGGCATCCCATAGCCGGCGGCGAGTTTCCGGCCCCGACGCGCGCCGAGTTTGACCGGCGGTTAATTGTGGGCTCGATCTTGTTCGGGATGGGATGGGGCATGGTGGGACTGTGCCCCGGTCCGGCGCTGGCCTCGCTCAGCTTTGGCGGCAGCGGCGGGGTGGTGTTTCTGCTGGCCATGATCACGGGAATGTTCCTCGCCCCTCACGTGGGGCCACAGCTAGACAGGGCTGCAAACGCGGCCTAAGGAATTGGCATGGAGATTCGACCTATTACCCCCCGCTACGCCGTCTCACCCCAGATCACGGTCGAGGATGTACCGGCCATCGCCGAAGCCGGTTTCGTCAAGGTGATCTGCAACCGTCCGAATGCCGAAGTTCCGGCTGACATGCAGTCGGATGCAATCGGCGAAGCCGTGCGTGCAGCGGGTCTGGAATATGAAGTTCTGGAACTGACCCATCAGACCATGACACCTGAAAACGTGTCGCGTCAGCGCGACATGGCCGAGACCTGCAGCGGACCGGTGCTGGCTTATTGCGCGTCCGGTACACGCTGCTCGGTCGTCTGGGCGCTTGGGCAGTGCGACCGGATGAGCACGGATGAGATTCTCTCCGCGACAACCAACGCGGGCTATCAGCTGGAAAACCTGCGCCCAGCCCTGGATCAAATTCGCAACAACGCAGAGTGATGTTGCGGCCCTTCGGTCACATCGGATCTACGCCATCATCCGGGCCGGTCAGGCCCGCCAGTTGCGAGATTTCCGCGACCATCTGATCTGAATCCGCAAATGACAGATCGGTGTCCAGCGGGTCGGGAATTTCGGCGACATTGGGGTATGGGGTGACATCCACTGCGTCAGCGTCCCGGTTCGGCGTTCCGGCGCGGCTTGCGATGAAGTCTTGTGCTTCAATATCGGACAGGGCGGGCAAAGCTGCGTGTTCATTGATGCGAACGGCCCGCAGACCGCCACTTTGCCCAAGTCGCCCCACTGCAGCCCGCGTGCGATCGATCGCCAGAACCTCGGTGCGATCAAGACGGGCCCGTTCCAAGGGTAAAACGTCGCCAATCCCCAGCGCTGACAAATCGGACAGCGGCACATTCATACGGCACAGCACGGCGTTCAACTCGGCCCGCACAACGCCCGAGGATTGCTCAAGGCGTGCCCCCGCATCCGGTTGCGCTCCGGCATCCTCTTCGACGTCGCAGGGGCGTTGGGGCAACAGGATTGCGATATGGCCCTGCCGGACCCCTCCGGCCAGATCGATTGTCAGTTCGAAACCGCAATAGACCTCTTCCACCAGTGTCAGGCAAAGCGACCGCAAATCCCCGGCGCGGGCCATGTACTCGTAACCGGTCAGGTCGACCTCTTCCTCTGCCATCTCTGCCAGTTCTGCAGCCTTGACCAAAGCCTCTTCCACCAAAGGTGCGACCATTGCCGCATCGGTGTTGGTGAAGGCGCGCGCCTCGGGCGGTGTGGGGGTGAGCTGTCCAATCGTCTGGGTCTGCACAATTGCCGACACAGTGTTCGGGTCCAGACAAGCTGCGGCAACCCCGTCAGGACCCCGGAAGAACAACAGCAACCAATCGTCGCCCACATCCGCAACCAGATCGGTAGCGGGCTGGTTGGACTGTTTGGCCCCGATAACTGCCAAGGGCAGGTTCAGCCGATCCGCTGCGGCCCGCGCAAAACCCAGACGCAAGGCCCGCAGAATCGAGCGGGGCCGGTTCTTCAAATCCTCTCGTCCCACCGAAAGCTTGCGCGCCAATGCCGCGTTCACAGTCTGTGCCATGCCCAAAGTTCACCAATTTGTCGTGTCCCTGACCATTGGTGTAACCCGCCGAGTGTTACGAAGTTCTTTAGACGGTCCTTATTGCGCCGCCTGCTGATAGGCCAGCGGCAGGCTGACACGGAACGCGGCCCCGCCCTGCCCCGGCAGATAGGTGATCTCGCCCCCCAGTCGCTGCATGATCTCGCGGCAGATTGCCAGACCCAGCCCTGCGCCCCCGGCCTTGTCGGCGCCGACACGGGCGAATTTCTCGAACACCAGCGATTGCGCCTCGGCGGGGATGCCGCCGCCGTTGTCGATGAAATCAATCACCAGGCGCCCACCGACATCATGGGCCGAGATGGTCAGAACAGGCTCGTCCGCATCGCAGTATTTTTGCGCGTTCGAGATCAGGTTGATAAACACCTGCCCCAGCCGGTCCAGATCCGTATGCAGTGCAAAGCGTTCGGACGCCCGGCTGCGACGCACGGTCAGGTCCTTGTTCGATCCAGCCAACGCACTGGACACAGCGCGATCCAGGATCGAGCGCAAAGTCCCCTCGCCCATGTTCAGATTGACCTGCCCGTTTTCCAGAACGCTCAGATCCAGCAGGTCGTCCAACAACCGGGTGAGCCGCAGCGCTTCGTCATGAATGATCGCCGCATAGCGCGTTTGCTCTTCGGCGCTCAGCCCCTCGGTGTCGCGCATGATCTCGGAAAACGCCCGGATCGACGTCATCGGCGTACGCAATTCATGGCTGACCTGGCTGAGGAAGCTGTCCTTCTGTTCAGACACCAGCGTCAGCTTTGTGTTCGCTTCACGCAGTTGACGGGCGGTACGGCTCAGCTCGGCCGACTTCATTTCCAACTGGCTGGAATATTCAAGCAACTGAGCGGATTCGTCGGCCACAGCCAGCAGATCCTCGACCGACACCGACGCGCCACCGACGATCTGGCCAATCATCGCATGGGCCGTCGCCGCCCCGACGGAACCGCTGAGCTCGCGCTCAAGCCGGTTCAGAAAGCCCGGCGTCGGTTCGGGCATGTGCGAACGGGCCCCTTGTTGTTCTGCTTCGGCCAGAAAGAACTCCTGCGCGGGACCTGTGCCCAGAATCCGCTGGGTCATGATCATCAGGTCTTCGCTTTGCGCCACCGATCCGGTCCACCCGCGCGGGGCGACGGAATGGTCAAAGACGTTGACGAACTGCGCGCCTTGCAGGCGTTCCAACGGGCTGGGAAAGCTGAGCAGCGAGGCAACGCAGAAGGCGATTGTGTTCAGGGACATGGACCACATCACGGTGTGGACCATCGGGTCCATTCCTTCGATGCCGAACATCGCCTGCGGGCGCAGCCAGCTGATCCCGAACGGCCCGTTGTCCAACACCGACTGCGGCATCCAAGCCCCGCCCATCCCGGGCAGAAGCAGCGTGTAAATCCACAGCACAAACCCGACCGACAGCCCGACCAAAGCGCCCGTCCGCGTCGCCCCCCGCCAGAACAGACCACCGACCAGAGCGGGCAGAATTTGTGAGATACCGGCGAAGGCGATCAACCCGATCGAGGCCAGCGCCGCGCCACCCCCGGACAGGCTGTAGTAGAAATACCCCAGCGCCATGATCACCGCGATGGATACGCGCCGCGCCATCAAAACGATGTTGCGCACATCGCCTGAAACCGAGCCCGCGCTTTCATGGGTATTCAGCCAGATCGGCATGACCACATGGTTCGACACCATCGTCGACAAGGCCATGGCCGTCACGATCACCATCGATGTGGCCGAGGAAAACCCGCCGATAAAGGACAACATGGCCAGCCAGTCATTGCCCTGAGACAGCGGCACCGTCAGAACAAACAAATCCGGGTTTGATCCGGGCGGCAACAGGTCCAGCCCGACGACAGCGATGGGCACGACAAACAAGCTCATCAACAGCAGATACAGCGGAAAGGCCCAGGCGGCGGTTCTCAGGTGGCCTTCGTCGTCGTTTTCCACGACCATGACCTGAAACATCCGTGGCAGGCAGACGAAGGCGGCGGCAGACAGAAAGATGAAGGTGGTCCAGCGCCCGGCATCCACATGCCACTGGCCAATCTCGGACGCATCAATCTTGTCCATCATCGGACCGATGCCGCCAGCAATGCCCCAGACAACGAAGACGCCAACCGCAATCAGGGCAAACAGCTTGACCACGGATTCAACCGCAATCGCCATGACCACGCCATGGTGGCGCTCATTCGCATCCAGATTTCGGGTGCCAAACAGAATGGCAAAGACGGCCAGCCCGGCGGCAACCCAGAACACGTTCGACCCGCCACGATAGAGGCCCGAGGGATCAGCCTCGACAAAGATCGAAAAGGACAGCGTGATCGACTGAAGCTGCAGGGCGATATAGGGCGTGCCGCCCAGAACGGCCAGAATGGTGACGCAGACCGCCAGCGTATTGGATTTGCCGTAGCGCGACGACAAAAGGTCCGCGATGGATGTCACCCGCTGGCTGCGCCCGACGCGGACCAGTTTACGCAATCCCCACCACCAGCTGACCATCACCAGCGTCGGGCCCAGATAGATCGTCACATATTCCAACCCGGATCGGGCTGCGTTGCCGACCGCACCATAAAACGTCCAGGCGGTGCAGTAGATCGACAGAGAAAGTGTGTAGATCAGAGGTGAGCGTAGCCACTTCCCCTTCCCTGCCGCAGCCATTCTGTCGGCGGCAAAGGCAACGCCGAACAACAGCACCACATAGCCCAAACTGACCAGAATCAGGATGTTGAGCGTCGCCATCACTCGGCGTCCGCGTCAAAGTCGCCGCGCATGCCCAGACGACGGGCGGTCAGGCCAAAGATCAGGCCAACGGCGATCAGAAACCCCCAGCAGATGAAGATGTAGAACATCGCCGAGGACAACGGCACCGCCTGATCCCCAGACGCCCGGTCAGGCCACAGCAACGGGATCGCCAGCAACGCGGCCCCCATGAAAGGCAACAACCGCGCCGCGTCGGTCAGCCTGCGGCGGCGATAGCTTTGGCGTCCCAGAAACAGCGAGGGGCGCGTGCCTTTTGGCTTGGGTTCTGTCTCTTCCGGGGGGCTCATAATCGGGATGCCTGCGCGTGCAGATCCCGCACCGCAGTCAGCACCTCTGCATTGGAAAAGGGTTTGGTCATGAAGCGGCTGACACCCGCATTCTCGGCCATTTCCCGATCCCTGGATTGTCCGCGCGCGGTCAGCATCAGGATCGGCAGGCTTTGCATGTCGTCCAGGTCTCGCAAGTCGCGCAGAATATCCATGCCACTTTTCCCGGGCAGCATGACGTCCAGAATCACAAGGTCCGGGTTCGCTGCCCGGATCACCTGAACGGCGTCTGCCCCATCGGCATGTGTTTCAACCTGCCACCCTTCGCGGGTCAGCAGAAATCGGATTGCCTCAGCTATGTTCGGCTCATCCTCGATCAACAGAACCTTGCGGCTCATATTTGCAGTTCCTCCCCATGGCAACTGGCGCACAAAGCCTGCTGCCACCGCCAGATTAAGCGCTCAGTCAGGATACTGTCAAAAGCCTTCGTTTAGAATCGAAGGCTCGCGCCGGGATGCACAGTCTTTGCTGGGGCACACCCGACAGTTTGCCCCAACCCGGGTCGAGGCGACACCCTGTACCCCATCCCCGACCGGGCGCACCAACATCGCCGAGCGATAAGCAGGGTCCTGATCGTATCCGGGCGTTGAATGAAGCCAGGCATAGGCGTGGCATTCAAATTCAGCCGAACTGCGCCCAAGCTGCGCGATCTGCTTTCGAACCGGTACCAAGGGACGGCTTAACGCGGTGAACAGCGGCCATAACGGGCAGGCCTCTCCATGTCGCGGCAGAACAAAACCGGGAAGCGGCTTGAAGAACAGGATGCTGCCGGATGCGTCGCACAGAACCAACCCGGCCGGGCGGTGCAGTACACTTTCCGGCAGAAAGGCCAACCGCCGCAGAACCGTTGCAACATCGACCGAGAACAGGCGGGCCAGTTCGATTGGGTCCGGCTCTTTCTCCTCCATCAGCTTTTTAAGCTGGGCAAGCGGCATCGCCCTTGCGTCCTGTGCGCACAGGTCCAGAACCTCGCGCGCCACGGTGCGCGCGGCGGTTGTGTTCAGCCCGTCCAGATTGACATCGGCGGACCCGCCCTCCTCGAGTTCGGGGAAACTGTAACCGCGTGCAGCAAAATGGCTTTCGACCTCCTCCAAGGGTACGCCCCGCGGGTCCGTGGCCGAGTCGCTTTCGTCCAGATAGGTCACCAGCGCCTTGGAGCTGTCGGCCAACCGCTCGGCATCCTGATGAAGGTTCTTGTGAAACCGCTCCTGCCACTCGGCATCAATGTCCTGCGTGTCCGCCAGAATGCCCGCCGTCGAGCGAATCGCGGCTGCCGTCGACAGAACCTCGTGCATCGCGGCCGCCAGATGCGGGTCGTGGGTCAGGCGGTCTGACAGGGTTTCCACCGTGCGCTCTAACGAGATCACCCGCTGATGCATTTGCGCCAGGACACCCGCCCAGCCCGGAAAGCGCCCGGCGAATTCCTCAAGCCCGTCAACCTCAGCCTCTTGCCCGACCGCATCAACCGCCGCCTCTCGCAAGGCCGAGATCAGCGTAGCCTCGATCCCCTGCGTCAGCAGCGATGGCTCAACCGCCAGTGCCCCGGCAATATCGACCAGCAATTTGCCCCCGATCCGGCGGCGATTGTGCTCGATCAGGTTCAGGTAGGACGCAGAAATTCCGACACGACGCGCCAGTTCAGCCTGCCGCAGCCCGGCAATCTGGCGCCGTTCACGTATGCGGCTTCCGGTAAGAGTGTCGCGCATAGCTCCACCTCCTGAGCGCTGCGAATGATCCAGTTGTTTTCAGATTATTCTATTTTTTGCATTCAGTTAAGTCGTACTTTTCACTATGGATTTACAGCTTTGACACCGACGGCAAAAAGCACGATGGCGCAGAATATCCGGCGACTGCGCAAGGCCCCTTCTAATCCGCCTCAATTCCCGGCACGATAAGACCATGAGCGACCCCGCATTCGAATACGCCCCCATCGGTCTGGTTGAACTGGAAAACCGGATCATCCGGCGGTGCAATCTGCAATTCGCACGCACCTTCGGGGGCGAGGAAGTCGATTATCGCAACATGCCGCTTTTGCATCTGTACCCTTCGGTCGCTGATTGGGAACGGATCGGGGAACGCAGCCTGCAGGTGATGCGCAGCACCGGCTATTACACCGACGAACGGGTGATGCGGCGGCGCGATGGCGATCTGTTCTGGTGCCGGGCGCGTGGCCGGTCGCTGACACCAGACGACCCGTTTCGCCACGGCATCTGGAGCTTCTCCGATATTTCCGAAGAACGTCCCCTTGTCGAGTTGACCGTGCGCGAACGCGAGGTCGCAATCCTGTCCTGCCGGGGTCTTTCGGCAAAAGAAATCGGCATGGAACTGGGGCTGAGCTACCGCACGATCGAGGCCTATCGCGCCCGCCTGCTTGAAAAATTCGGGGCGCGTAAACTGCCGGAACTGGTGGCGAAACTGTCAGGCATGCCCCTGTGACGCGAAACTGCCTGTGCAGCAGGGGCAAAAGGTTCGTTTTCTCCTGTCAGACTGCGCTTTTCATGACCGGTCGCTTGGCTTATAACGCTGCGTAATCATACCAAAGCCCGCGCGAACAGACGGGCCAAAGGGGAACCGTCGAGGACACTCATGACAGATACCAAACACGAAGCGGATGTGGCGTTCATCAAGGCACTGGCCGAATTGCTGCGCGAAAACGACCTGACCGAACTGGAAGTCATGCGCGAATATGGCGACGACGACAGCCTGAATGTCCGCGTCAGCCGTGCAGCTCAGGCGGTTGCCGCCCCGGTGCAGGTTGCCGTTCCTGCGGCTGCACCTGCCGCACCCGTTGCCGCAGCAGCCCCGGCCGCCGCCGAAGCCCCCGCCGCACAGGAAGATCCGGCCAGCCACCCCGGCGCTGTGACGTCACCCATGGTCGGCACGGTCTATATGCAGCCCGAACCTGGTGCGCCTGCCTTTATCTCGGTCGGTGCGTCCGTGTCCGAAGGCGACACGCTGCTGATCGTCGAGGCGATGAAAACCATGAACCACATTCACGCGCCCAAATCGGGCACCATCAAGCGTGTTCTGGTCGGCGATGGCGATGCTGTGGAATTCGGCACCCCTCTGGTCATCATCGAGTAAGGCGGGCCCATGTTCGACAAGATCCTGATTGCCAACCGAGGCGAGATCGCCCTGCGCGTCATCCGCGCCGCGCGCGAGATGGGGATTAAGACGGTCGCCGTGCACTCCACCGCCGACAGCGACGCGATGCATGTGCGCATGGCAGACGAATCGGTGTGCATCGGTCTTCCGCCCAGCCCGCAAAGCTATCTGTCGGTGCCTGCGATCATCTCGGCCTGTGAGATTACCGGCGCGCAGGCGATCCATCCCGGCTATGGCTTCCTGTCCGAGAATGCCGAGTTCGTGCAGATCGTCGAAGACCACGGCATCACCTTCATCGGCCCCACCGCTGAACATATCCGCGTCATGGGCGACAAGATCACCGCCAAGGACACGATGAAGGAACTGGGTGTGCCTTGTGTTCCTGGCTCGGACGGTGGCGTTCCCACGCTGGAAGACGCCAAACGCATCGGTGAGGAATTCGGCTATCCCGTCATCATCAAGGCCACCGCCGGTGGCGGCGGCCGCGGCATGAAAGTCGCGATGAACGCTGCCGAGATGGAAAGCGCCTTCATGACCGCCCGGGCCGAAGGCAAAGCCGCCTTTGGCAATGACGAGGTCTATATCGAGAAATACCTGACCACGCCGCGCCATATCGAGATTCAGGTCTTCGGCGACGGCAAAGGCAACGCCGTCCATCTGGGCGAGCGTGACTGTTCCCTGCAACGCCGCCACCAGAAGGTGTTCGAAGAGGCCCCCGGCCCCTGCATCACCCCCGAAGAACGCGCCAGGATCGGTAAGATCTGCGCCGACGCGGTGGCCAAGATCAACTATATCGGCGCAGGCACCATCGAGTTCCTGTACGAAAATGGCGAGTTCTATTTCATCGAGATGAACACCCGCCTGCAGGTGGAACACCCGGTGACCGAGGGCATCTTTGGCGTCGATCTGGTGCGCGAGCAAATCCTTGTCGCGGCAGGTGAGCCGATGTCCTTCGGTCAGGACGATCTGGAAATCAATGGCCACGCCATCGAGGTTCGGATCAACGCCGAAAAGCTGCCCAACTTCTCGCCCTGCCCCGGCAAGATCACCGCGTATCACGCGCCGGGTGGTTTGGGCGTACGGATGGATTCGGCGCTGTATGATGGCTATTCGATCCCGCCGTACTATGACTCGCTGATCGCCAAGCTGATCGTTCAGGGCCGCGACCGGGCCGAGGCTCTGGCCCGTCTGGACCGCGCTTTGGGAGAGTTGATCGTAGACGGCATCGACACCACCGTGCCGCTGTTTCACGCGCTGTTGCAGGAACCCGACCTGCATAGCGGCGACTATAACATCCACTGGCTGGAGCACTGGCTTGCGGAGAATATGGGCGAATAAAGTCGCAAGGCCGGATGGGTCCACCCTTCCGGCCTTCGGGCATATCCGATGAGCCTGACCCCCGAACTTCTGCTGCATGGATATTCCATCGGCATTTTCCCGATGGCCGAACATCGGGATGACCCGGACCTGTTCTGGGTCGACCCGAAACTGCGGGGCGTGTTCCCGCTGGACGGTTTTCACATCTCACGCAGTCTGGCCCGGCGTATCCGTAATTGCGGTTTCGACGTCAGTATCAACCGGGATTTTGCCGGAGTCGTCGACGGCTGCGCCGACAGGGCCGACACCTGGATCAACGCCGAACTGCGAGATCTCTATAGCCAGCTGCATCAGGCCGGCCATGCGCATTCGCTTGAAATCTGGGACCATGACCAATTGGTCGGGGGCGTTTACGGGGTTGTTCTGGGCGCAGCTTTCTTTGGGGAAAGCATGTTTTCGCGCCGCACCGATGCCTCAAAAATCGCCCTGGCCTATTTGGTCGATCGGCTTCGCCAAACCGGGTTTCAACTGTTCGATACCCAGTTTCTGACGGCCCACCTTGCCTCACTCGGGGCAATCGAAATACCGCGCGGCCGCTACAGGAAAGCACTGGAAGAGGCTATCAGAGCCAGCGCGGATTTTTCGGCCCCGATAACTCAGTCGGCCGGGGGTGTGATACAGCGGATCACCCAGACGTCGTAGCGCGCGTGATCCAATGCGTTCAGCGCGGGCGACGTGGCGATCATCCAACCATCAAACAGCTGATCGGCTTTGCCGGTTTCCCAGATCGTCAGATAGGCAAAGGCATCACCCGTCGGGTTGTCCGCCGGAAAGCGGCAATCGCCAAGTGCGACGTCCAGACCAAACACCGGCTGAGTCTCGCCGCTTTGCATTTCGACATCGACCGTCTGACCGCTGACCTTGTCCAGGCCGCGCAGCATCGCCCCGGGCCCGGATTCAACCTTCTGCTGTGCCGCCGCGCCCGTCGCGCAGAGCAGCAGAGCGGTCAGCGCCAGCCCCCTCATTCGCCGCCGTCTCCGGCAACGAATTTGACCAGCAACGAGATCAGGCTGACCGCGCCCTGTGTGTCCTCGATCTCGTCCCCTGGCTCAAAAAAGAACGGAGAGCCGCCAGGCATCACCTCGACAAAGTTGCCACCCAGCAACCCCTCGGACGAAATCACAATGGCGCTGTCATCGGGCACCAGAATGCCGTCAGAAATCGTGAAGGTCGTATCCGCACGGTACGTGTCCGCGTTTAGCTCAACCCCGGTTACGGTGCCGATCTTGACGCCAGCCAGACGGACATCGGTGCCAACACCAACCCCTTCGAGCGAGCGGAAGGACGCGCCCAGCTCGTAACCAGTGCCGCCTTGCGACAGGCCGGTCGATTGGCTGGCATAAACGCCAAATGCAACGGCAACGGCCAATACGGCGCCACCGACAAAAACTTCGGTCCAATTATGGGTCGACATTGCTCGCCTCTGTTATTCGGGGCTCCAGGCCTCGTAGTCTTTGCGCTCGACCGGATCAGGCCTGCGCAACGATCCTGCCGGAGTGTATGCCAATGCAGTGCCCGTCAGGTTTTCCTGATGCGGTTTTTCCCACGATTTGTGGGGCAGCGGCTTGTCGGTCGGCGGCTCATCCCAAGTCCGGTGCAACCAACCGTGCCAGTCCGGATCAACCCGGCTGGCCTCTGCCTCACCGTTGAAGATCACCCAGCGTTTGCTGTCATCCGCATTGCGGTAAAACACGTTGCCTTCATTGTCTTCACCAACTTTGACACCCTTGCGCGCTGTATAAAGTTTCGTGTTCAGGGTCGCCCCGTTCCACCAAGTCACAGCCTGCAAAAGAGTGTTCAGAAGTCCCATAGGTGATCTCCGGCGTGTTCGTCAGGCAAGATATGACCGAAAGGCGGGCAAAGGTCCAGTACCACCCGCGTGACTGCGTCACTCGGGCAAGAATGCCGTCACTTCGATTTCAATACGGTATTTCGGATCGATCAGACCACACTCGATCATCGTCGCCGCCGGAGGGTTTGCGCCAAAGGTTTCGGCCAGAATGGGCCAGCAAGGTTCAAATTCATGACGATCCGGCAACATGTAGGTGACGCGAACAACGTCTGAGAATTCCGCTCCGGCCTCTGCCAGTGCTTTTTCTATGATGGACAACGCAGACCGGCATTGTGAGACAACGTCATCTCCCTGCCCGACGGTCCCGGCAACATGTACCCAACCACCTGCAACCACGGCGCGGCAATACCCGGCCTTGGCTTCGAATTCGCCACCTGAAGAAATACGTTTCACTGCGATCCACCGTACCGAGAACTTAAAAGGACTCCACCACGCAAACCGGATTCATTGCGAGGCTCTGCCTCGCGCTCCGAGATATTTTTAGCCAGATGAAGAAAGGATCCGCACTTCTTCTGTTTCAAAATACCTCGGGGGAATCGTGGCTTGCCACGATGGGGGCAGAGCCCCCTTGAACCGTCGCTTGGGTTAACCTGCGGATGCAGATTCCGGTGCTGCATCTGCGTAAATGATCAGGGGCTGCGCGTCCGAACTGACCGCCTCTTCATTGACGACAACTTCGGTCACGTTCTTCATGCCCGGCAGCTCGAACATCGTATCCAGAAGAATATCCTCAAGGATCGACCGCAGTCCCCGCGCGCCCGTTTTGCGTTCGATCGCTTTCTTGGCAATCGCCTTCAGCGCATCGTCCGTAAAGCCAAGCTCGGCATCTTCCAGTTCGAACAGGCGCTGGTACTGCTTGACCAGAGCGTTCTTGGGCTTGGTCAGGATGGTGACCAGAGCATCTTCGTCCAGATCTTCCAGCGTCGCCAATACCGGCAGACGGCCAACAAATTCCGGGATCAGACCAAATTTCAGCAGATCTTCAGGCTCGAGATCCTTGAAAATCTCACCCACGCCTCGGTCATCATTGTCACGCACATCGGCACCAAAGCCCATGGCCGAACCCTTGCCACGTTGCGCAATGATCTTGTCGAGCCCCGCAAAGGCCCCGCCACAGATGAACAGGATGTTTGTGGTGTCCACCTGCAGGAACTCCTGCTGCGGGTGCTTGCGCCCCCCTTGCGGCGGAACGCTGGCCACGGTGCCTTCCATCAGCTTCAACAGCGCCTGTTGAACACCTTCGCCGGAGACGTCGCGCGTGATCGAGGGGTTCTCGGACTTGCGGGTAATCTTGTCGACCTCGTCGATATAGACGATACCGCGCTGCGCGCGCTCGACATTGTATTCGCTGGCCTGGAGCAGTTTCAGGATGATGTTCTCGACATCTTCACCCACGTAACCGGCTTCGGTCAGCGTGGTTGCGTCCGCCATGGTAAACGGTACATCCAGAATACGCGCCAGAGTCTGTGCCAGAAGCGTCTTACCGCAGCCCGTCGGGCCGATCAGCAGGATATTGGACTTGGCGAGTTCAATATCGCTGCCCGCTTTCTGGGCGTGGTTCAGACGTTTGTAGTGGTTGTGCACCGCCACGGACAGCACGCGCTTGGCGGTGGCCTGACCGATCACGTAATCGTCCAAAACCTCGCAGATATCCTTGGGCGTCGGCACACCATCGGATGACTTCAGCCCGCTGGCTTTGGTCTCTTCGCGGATGATATCCATGCACAGCTCGACACATTCATCACAGATGAAAACGGTCGGTCCTGCGATCAGCTTGCGCACCTCATGCTGGCTTTTCCCACAAAAGCTACAGTAGAGCGTGTTTTTGCCGTCACCGCCTGAATTCGTCGCCATGATCTACCTTTCGGGCTTCGTCCCTGCGCCCCTGTCTGCCGGGGCGCCCTTGCGCATGTTCGTGCAGCTTAGGCCAGCACTGTGGCGGCTACAATCTCAAAATGACCCCTGCGCGATGGGCGCGGGGTCCGTCTCTTAGGCCTCTTCCGTGTCCATCTTGGCACGGTTTTCAACGATCTCGTCGATGTGGCCCCATTCTTTCGCCTCTTCCGGGCTCATGAAATTGTCACGATCCAGCGCCTTTTCAACCGCCTTTTTGGTTTGGCCGGTATGACGCACGTAAATGTCATACAGACGATCCTTCAGCTTTTGCGTCTCGGCCGCGTGGATCATGATATCGCTGGCCTGGCCCTGATAACCACCGCTGGGCTGATGCACCATGATCCGGCTGTTGGGCAGCGAGAACCGCATCCCCTTCTCACCACCGGCCAGCAGAACCGACCCCATCGAGGCCGCCTGACCGATCACCAGCGTCGAACATTTCGGCTTGATGTACTGCATTGTGTCGTAAATCGACAAACCGCTGGTCACCACACCACCCGGCGAATTGATGTAGATCGAGATTTCCTTGTTGGGGTTTTCCGCCTCAAGATGCAGCAGCTGGGCCACGACCAGATGGCTCATCCCGTCATGGATCGGACCGTTGATAAAGATGATCCGCTCCTTCAGCAGACGCGAGAAGATGTCATATGCGCGCTCGCCGCGGCTGGTCTGTTCGACCACCATGGGGACAAGCGTATTCATGTAGGTGTCTACTGGATCGAACATTCGTAACCTGCCTGATTTGCTATGGTTAGGGAGACTATCCCAACAAGTATTACCCGAGTCTTAGTGTCGCCACTGGGGGGCTGCAAGGGGGGCCGCAAACATCGGCCCCCGATTGTGGAATTGTTGGTGGGTTGCGACGGTCGACATGCCTGAAACCGACCTGTTCCGCGAATGCCCCTGGATCATAAAGGACAAGGGTTACGATAAATTCCCCTTACATTCATCACGACATTTTGATTCATGCATATAGGAAAATACGTCCAAACTACGTAACGGAGTGTTTCGCGAGCAAAGCACTTATGGAATGAAAACAACGCCCGCTCATCGGGCCTGCAAGGAATAGAAGTGATGGCCCTTCCCCAGCTATCTTCGGACATGACTCGAGATGATTTAGACCGAATGGTCGACAATGCGACCCGCGCCTCAAACTTTCTGAAGGCGATCAGCCACGAAGGTCGGTTGATGATCCTGTGTCATCTTGTGTCCGGCGAAAAATCTGTAACCGAACTGGAAGAGTTGCTGTCCGCCCGTCAGGCCGCCGTCTCGCAACAATTGTCCCGGCTGCGGCTGGAAGGTCTGGTCTTGCCGCGACGTGAGGGCAAAGCCATTTACTATCGGCTTGCGGATGATCGCCCCCGCAAGATGCTGGAAACCGTCTACGAACTGTTTTGTCAGGACGACGCAGCCTAACGCTGGCCCGCCGGTGGAAAAGGTGCTACCGAACACAGGATCGAGCACTAAGGAGACAAGCATGATCCGCGCAATTCTGATTGGCCTGAGCCTGTTTGCACTGACCGCCTGCGAAACCGCCAAAGGCGCTGGTAAAGACATTGAAAAGGCCGGAGACGCGATCCAGAACGCCGCGACCGACGTTCAGGAAAGCATCTGACACGCCCAGCATATTGCGGGGTCGCGTGGAATTGCATCAACATATTGTTGAAAACCTGATCCGAAGGCGCTAATCTGACAAGCACAGGTGCATAGACGCGGCATTGCATTTCTGACGTTAAGACGGGGTTCTTTCGTTCGCGCGAAAGAACCCCGTTGCCATTTTCGGGGGTCGTAAGTGGTAGCCTGTATGGAACCCTGTTCTGGAATAGGAAAAGGCGTCAGGTGCGCAGACGCGGTCTTTGCATGCATCCTTTCGGACACTCCTGACGCCTTACCGGTCCGACTTGCCCCGAGGGGTGCGTCGATCCAGTTGCCTCAGCCCCTTGCGAAACTGTGGCTGCCGCTTTGAACCCGAAGGCCTCCGCAGCGCGCCTGAACCGTTTCAAACGCTGACCTCTCACCACTGGGCGGACACCCAACACTGACCGATCACCGCTTGGCAAACCTTTGCAAACTAAGCCAAATCCTAAGACTTGCTCAACTTGCTCCGGCCACCTTGGCCCTTGCGCCCCGCCGCCCTATCCGAAGAAGTGCTGCGGTAATAAGACTGTTACATTGCGCCCTTTATCCGGCAAGAAAATAGCACTGCAGCATGGAAATTAGACGGGGATAACCTGTTGATATCTGGCTGGAGGGCGATGTGGATAAATCGAGAAGTTTTGCAACCGCGCAGGCTTGGTGCCGGAAAAGTCGAAACACCGGGCACAGGTCCAAAAATCACCCGATGCTGCACGTGCAAACTTGAAAACAGACGGTCACGCAGCCGAATCCACTCCCAAACCGCCCCGAATCGAACGACTCGGGGCTGTTGATCTGAGAAGCGTTCCGACCTGACCTTAGCTACCTATTACAGGCCGCCGGAATGGACGGCAGGTACCCCCTACATGCGATCAGGCCGGAAACGCTTCAGTTCACCTGTCGTTCCAGAACGGTGCTGTAGGTCGTTCCGGTCCGCAGGCTACGGAAATCCGCATAGATCCTGCCATCCTCATAGCGCGCATCGATCAGCGCGTTCACTCCGACGGCTGGCTCGGCCGAGCTTTCGACGATCCCGATCTTGCCCGAGCCGTCCTGACTGATCGAACCGGTCGCCTCATAAAGCGTCCAGTCATCCATCGCATTGCGCCGCCACATGCTGGGGCCCCAGAACACGTTGTCCTGCTGCGTCTGGATCTCCAGCACCCATTCCGACTGGTTGAACCGAGGCGCATCGCCTGTGGCCGCGTTTGACGGCGACACCGTCGTCTGGCTGGCCGACCAGGTGCCGCGCAGATCGGGCGTTGTGTCGGCAGCCGCGCTGCCAAGGGCGAGGGTCGAGGCCAAAGCAGCCGCTCCGGCAGTCATATATCTGGTCATGGTCTCTCCTCCGTAAAATCGTGGCCGTCACTGGCCTTGTCGAACAGATTGGGAGGGGGAGAGGCGGTTACAACTTACCTAAAGGAAACTTAACGGCAGGCTCAGCTTGGCGTTAGATGACGCGCGCCCTCAGGCCCAGGCCAACGCGGTGCCGAGGATGACAAGGCTGATGCCAAACACCTCACGATACGAGAAATTCTCGCCGAACAGGAAATATGAGGCGACGGCGATCAGGATGACCTCAGCCCCCAGAATGCCGGTGTAGATGATACCCAACCGCTCCTCGCGCAGCGCGGCGAGTTCCAGCGTCGCGCCCGCCAATAACGTGGCGACGATCAACAGGCCGAGGCCGACACCGGGGATTTTCCACCAGAACTTCATCGCGATCATGGCGACGGAATAGAGGCCAGCCGATCCAAGCGCGATGAGGGGGATTATAGTTGTCGACATTGGAGCCTCCTGCCGAGAGTTTCCGATGAGTCAACAGTATCAGATTGTAGAGTTGATAGATGTGAATTGGGTCACAATGAAGATTGCCCCCTCACCCTCGTAGGGCGGGCTTCAGCCCGCCAATGGAACCGCCAGAGACCCGACAGCCGGTTAGGTCACAGCAAATGGCGGGCTGAAGCCCGCCCTACCGCTGCAAGCGAGACTTCCTGATCAGATGCAATCCGATTGGGATGCCCGTGTAACACACCCAAAAGAAGAACAAGACACTGCGGAACCAAGCGTGCTCTCAGGGGGAAAGGTCGCAATCCAGTTTAAGAAATGATCCAATAGGACATAAGAAAATAAAGTCAACGAGATGGTCCTGACAGGCCAGCGTTCCAAAATTCGTCGAAAACTCATCATCGTTGCACCAAACTAGTTTCGCTACCCGGCATCAGAATTTCGATTTAATCGACAGAACTTCTTAATCGAAATGAGGCCTCGCAATGTCTTTGTTTTCCTCCACATCTCCATCGTCGCTTTTCTTTAAAACATACCTGATAGCAATTCTCAGTTTAGGGTGGCAAAAACGAAATCTGTTTGTACTTTCGTCTCGTTTTAGAATTGGGCCCTCATCTTGGCAGAGGCCTTTCAGGATTTGATCAATCCCTAGCTGAGAGACGTTTGTGTTGTGAGGGAACTCTTCTCTTACGAACAAGTCTATTTCTGAAACTGAGAACTCGTCCCTTGCTTTCTTCGCTATGCAGTAAAGGACTTGGTTTCGTCTTTGTACCCTAGTGTCTTTTTTGTTCAATCGAGCGCGGACAATAGGAGCGTACCCAGCCAAAGCTGAAGAACCCCAGTCGATAATTGCACGGGACGCATCAACCCAATCTGCAACCCAGTCATTCGATTCCGCCTCGAAAGCAACATTGAAACCAATTTCGTGTAGTTGTTGGGCATTCCTACCTGAATAGTACATGCACCCGTGAATTACATCCGTCTCGTCGTCTCCAAAATCGATTGACAACAAGTCAAGAAACCCAGTCCTAAGCACTTCCTCAGCCTCAAAAGGAGAGAGCCTCTTAACTTCAGGCAATTCATGAACGCGATTGGCAATCGTTTCGATGTAATTGCTTCCGCTCAAGATATTCCTTATGTCTGAGACAACTCCAACAAAAAGAAATCTAACACCTGAAGCTGCAAACCTAGGGTTGTCAAGTCGCAAGATATAACTTGCTAGTGCACTCAATATGTCTTTTTCATCCGCAACAGATTCCAAGTTGTCAAATACAATAAACTTGCTTCCGCCGCTCATCTTACTAATCTCATCAATCAGCTTTTCGAAAGGCGGCTTGTCAGCGAATGTATACTGAGTTTCGTTTTCTTTTTTTACTTCTAGACCAGCTTTCACGCCGCCTGAAGACTTGTTCTTTTTCGCTTCTGGAGCCCACCCATACGGCTGGCTCAAAGCGGCTCTAAATGCATGGTCTATACCGTCAGTTTTCGCGATCGACAAATCAACGATTACATATGGGCACTTTTTCTCTTTCAGGACTTTCTGATAGAGCCAAGTTTTGCCGTTCCCACTGTCCCCGAATACCGCAATGTGTTGTGTGCCTCGGATCGCGCGGTCAAATCGCCTTTCCAAGTCTCTTCGCTCAACATAGATTTTCTCATTCAGAGGCTTACGGGGTGTAAAAACCGTTTCCAGCTTCGGTCGAGTAAATCTTAGCAGGGACATATTCTAACTATCCATCTTAAGAGCGCTAATAAATGCCTCCTGCGGGATATCAACCTTCCCGAACTGACGCATCTTTTTCTTACCGGCCTTCTGCTTGTCCAGCAGTTTGCGCTTCCGCGTCGCATCCCCGCCGTAGCACTTAGCGGTCACGTCCTTGCGCAGGGCCGAGAGGGTCTCGCGGGCGATGACCTTGCCGCCGATGGCGGCCTGGATCGGGATTTTGAACATGTGGCGCGGGATCAAGTCTTTCAGCTTTTCGCACATCGCCCGGCCCCGCATCTCGGCCCGGTCGCGGTGAACCATGGTCGACAGCGCGTCAACCGGTTCGTCATTCACCAGAACCGACATCTTGACCAGATTATCCTCGGTATAGCCGGTCATCTGGTAGTCAAAGCTGGCGTAACCTTTTGTTACGGATTTCAGGCGATCATAGAAATCAAACACCACTTCGTTGAGGGGAAGGTCATAGACAACCATCGCGCGTGAGCCCGCATAGGTCAGGTCCAGTTGAATGCCGCGGCGGTCCTGACACAGTTTCAGCACGTCGCCCAGATATTCGTCCGGAACAAGAATGGTCGCCTTGATGCGCGGCTCCTCAAGGTGGTCCACCTTGGACAAGTCCGGCATGTCGGCGGGGTTGTGCAGCTCGATCATCTCACCGTCTTTCATGTAGACGTGATAGATCACCGACGGCGCGGTTGTGATGAGTTCGATATTATATTCGCGTTCGATGCGGTCGCGGATGACCTCAAGGTGCAGAAGGCCAAGGAAACCGCAGCGGAAGCCAAAGCCCAGCGCGGCCGAGGTTTCCATTTCGTACGAGAACGAGGCGTCGTTCAGCGCCAGTTTCTCAATCGCGTCGCGCAGATCTTCGAACTCGGCGCTGTCCACGGGGAAGAGGCCGCAGAACACCACCGGCTGCGCAGGTTTGAAGCCGTCCAGCGCTACTTCGGTGCCATTGCGATCATTGGTGATCGTGTCGCCGACGCGGGTGTCGCGGACCTGTTTGATGGATGCCGTCAGAAACCCGATCTCACCGGGGCCCAGCGAGTCAACCATCTCCATCTCTGGCCGGAACACGCCGACGCGGTCGACGTGATGCAGGGTGCCGTTCGACATGAACTTGACCCGCATGCCCTTTTTAAGCGTCCCGTCCATGATGCGGACCAGAACGATGACGCCGAGATAGGCGTCGTACCACGAATCCACCAGCATCGCTTTGAGCGGCGCGTCCAGATTACCCTGCGGCGCGGGCAGTTGCTGCACGATGGCCTCAAGCGTTTCGTGGATGCCCTGCCCCGTCTTGGCGGAAACCTGAATCGCGTCGGCCGCGTCGATGCCGATCACATCCTCGATCTGCTCGGCCACGCGGTCACAATCGGACGCGGGCAGGTCGATCTTGTTCAACACCGGCACGATCTCATGATCGGCATCGATGGCCTGATAGACATTCGCCAGCGTCTGCGCCTCGACCCCTTGGGTCGAGTCCACAACCAGCAGCGAGCCTTCGACCGCGCGCATGGACCGGCTGACCTCATAGGCAAAGTCCACATGGCCGGGGGTGTCGATCAGGTTCAGCACATATGCCTCGCCATTATCGGCGGTATAGTCGATGCGGACCGTGTTGGCCTTGATCGTAATGCCACGCTCGCGCTCGATATCCATGCTGTCGAGCAGCTGTTCCTTCATGTCGCGATCCTTGACCGTTCCGGTCTCTTGAATGAGCCGGTCAGCAAGGGTGGATTTGCCATGGTCGATATGCGCGACGATGGAGAAATTGCGGATATGAGCGAGGTCTGTCATGGGGTGGGGATATGTAGAGGAATCGTGGGTTGGTCAAGGTGGCACGTTTAGTGTCTGGGAACGCCAATCCTCTGCGATGAGATAGCGATGGTCGAAGTGGAAGATTTGGAGCAGCTCAGATTGGCACTTGAGCGCCACTCAATAGACAAGTGCATCGAAGTTGCACTTCGAGCGGCCTTTAGGAATTTCACCCCTCCAAACCTGAGCGGCAACATCGATGCGAGTGAGAAGAATGTTTTTCCGTACGGGCGACTATTGCTGCAGGCAGTTGTCCATTCTCGGTTTCATTGTATCGAGTCCAAAAACGCATTGAATCAAACCATAGCTCACCTAATCGCACGTGAACGTTTCATAGGGCAGTCATCAGCATATCTCGCAGCCATTGCCACGCTTAACCGTGACAGTACTAGTGCAATAGAGACTATCGAAAGCGTAGCAGTATCATTTGCGTCAGAGGCTGATCAGGAGCAATTCCTGTTTGGCCAAACTCCTAGAGATTTCTCAACTCGGCATGCTTATGATGCTGCATTTGCATTACTGTTAAACACAAGCCTTGCCGACTCGCGTATCCCAAAGGGAGATGCATTCGATCGACCACTTTGGAATGACACTGTCGATTTCAAAGTGCCTTTGGATCAGCGCATCAACTACAGCGAGTATTTTCATGGGCAGAGGTTCGCATTCTGGCGTGAGTGGCATCACGGGTTTTTAGTTGGAAAGCCGCTAGACTGGCAGCTTCAAAGAAGGATCGCATTAATCAGCGAAGATATCTGGAGCTCCGGGCTAGATGCCGTCGCCCTTGAAATCGAACAAATTCGGGCTCGCTGGGATGTTGAAACAGCCCTCAAAGGCTTAGACGACGACCCTTATTCCAGAACCTCTGCGCGCCACGGTATCGGAGGGAACAACCCGCCTGAGAGCATTCAAGATGAGCTTTTGGTTGGTTCGATTTCGTTGATCTGGGAAGCAGAGAAAGAACTCTCGACCGCCTTAGAAGATGAAAATCCTACTCGCGAGTGGATCGAGGCGATCCTAGCTAAGTTCAAATCTGGGTTGGCAAGCTTTATCAGGTGGTGTGCAGGCAAAGGCGATCTTGCGGTCGACACATTGATCAAGTGGGGTATTCCTGCGACCGGAGCGGGATATGCTGCCAAGTATCCCGAAAAAATCGAGGGGCTGATCGAAGCAATTGAACGGTGGCTGCCGTATCTATCGTAAGCGGCGCCGGGCCGAAGCCCGGCCTACGGGTGGGGTGTTTCCGACTCGTGTATTCGCTTTTCCCAACAACCCAATTGATCCGCTCCCCTGTTTGATTCATACTCCGCCGCAGACCGAGAGGGGCACAAGACCCCTCCGGGCAGGCAAAAAACGAGGCTCGAGTATGAAACAGTTCCTCTTAATCGCATTTTGTGCGACGTCGCTGACGGCATTTGCGCCGACTGTGGACGCGTCCCAGATCAAACGGGCATGTCTGGCGTCAGATCGTCAGGCGGCGACGCGGGATCGGTGCAGTTGCATTCAACGCGTGGCGGATCAGGCGTTGACGCGCAGCGATCAGAAAACCGTCTCGAAATGGTTCGAAGACCCCCATCAGGCGCAGGAATTGAAGATGTCGCGCACGGCGCGCGATGATGCGTTGTGGGATCGGTATCAGAACTTCGGCCAAATGGCGCAGGCAATCTGTAGCTAAGCGCTTCCTCTTCTTGACCTGACGCCCGCTGCCCCTCAGAAAAGGCGCAGCGAAAGGACGTTGCATGGTAATGAAAGGGTTGACCCTGCGCGGTCTCGAAGTGTTCGAGGCGTTGGCGCGGACGGGATCGGTGGCGCAAGCGGCCGAGATCACGGGGCTCAGCCAGCCCTCGGTCAGCCAGCAATTGCGCAATCTGGAAAAGGCGTTAGGCACCGATCTGGTGGATCACGGGCGGCGGCCCATGCGTCTGACGCAGGCCGGGCGCAGCTTTCTGTCGCGGGCCGAAGCGGTTCTGGCCGAGCTGCAAATGGCGCAAAGCGAGTTGACCGTGATGGATTTGGGGCATCTGACCACTCTGTCCATTGGCCTGATCGACGATTTCGACAATGACCTGACGCCACGGCTGGCCACCTTGCTGGCCGACAGCCTGACCCGGTCGAAATTCAAGCTGATCACCCTGCCCAGTCTGGACCTGTTTGCCGAGTTGGACGCGCAGCGACTGCATCTGGCGGTCTCGGCCCATAGCGGCGAATTGCTGGAAGGTGTGGTCGAATACCCCCTGGTTCAGGATCCGTTCATTCTGGTGGCCCCTAACGGCGCAGGCTCAGCGGATGCTGCCGTTCAGGAGCTGCCATTCCTGCGCTATGCGCGCGAGCAACTGATCAGCCGCCAGATCGAAAGCCATGTGGCCCGACAGCAGATGGAGTTCGAGGAACGGTTCGAGATCGGCTCGCATCTGGCGCTGATGGCCATGGTCGCGCGGGGGTTGGGCTGGGCGATCACGACACCGCTGGGCTATATGCGCGCAACGCGGTTCCATGATGATCTGCAGGCCCACCCCTGCCCGTTTGGCGCGTTTTCCCGAACAATCTCGCTGTTCACGCGGACAGACTGGTCCGATCAGGTTCCGCAAGAGGTCGCCGGGATGATGCGGCGTCTGATGCAAAGCCAGATCATCGATCCCGCCATGGCGAAACTGCCGTGGTTGAGCGGTCAGTTGAAGGTGATGGACGGCTAATCGCCCAAATGGTCCACAAGGCCGTCAACCGCGACCTCGATCAAATCCAAAACCCCGTCGAAATCCCGCGTGTAGTAAGGGTCAGGCACGTGATCCGCCCCTGTCTGCGGTGCAAAATCTGTCAGCAGCCGCACAGGGGTCTCATTGCCTAATGGACGCAGGGCTTCGATATCGGCGATGTTGTTCGCGTCCATCCCTACGATCAGATCGAACCGGTCAAAATCTTCAGCCACGAACTGGCGCGCGCGCAGATCGCTCAGATCGATGTTGCGCGTGCGGGCAGTCTCTTGCATCGGGCCGTACGGCGGGCTGCCGATATGCCAGCCCGAGGTTCCGGCACTGTCGGACATGTATTGAGGGGCACGGGCGCGAAACACGCCTTCGGCCGCAGGGGACCGGCAGATATTGCCCAGACAGACAAAGAGGATACGGTGTGTCATAACTCATCTCTTAACGCGCCGAGGACATATGGAAAAGATCGTCATTCTGACCGGGGCCGGTATTTCCGCCGAAAGCGGGCTCAGCACGTTTCGCGACGAAGATGGGCTGTGGGCGCAGCACCGGATTGAAGATGTCGCAACGCCAGAGGCCTTTGCCCGCAATCCGGCCCTGGTTCAAGGGTTCTACAACGCTCGCCGCGTCCAGGCCGCGCAGGTGCAGCCCAATGCAGCCCATCACGCTCTGGCCCGGCTACAGCGGGACTGGCCCGGCGAGGTCGTGATCGTGACGCAGAACGTCGACAGCCTGCACGAGGCCGGAGGGGCCGAGGGCGTCATCCACATGCACGGCCTTTTGGCTGGCGCGCTGTGCGCCTCTTGCGGACATCGCTGGACCGCGCCGCCCGAGATGGCCGTGGCCGAGCCCTGCCCGGCCTGCAACGCCCCTGCCGCGCGGCCCGATGTGGTCTGGTTCGGTGAGATGCCCTATCACATGGATGACATCTTCGGCCATCTGGCGACAGCCTCGATCTTTGCCGCAATCGGAACATCCGGCCAAGTCTATCCCGCCGCTGCTTTTGCGAGCGAGGCACAGGCATTCGGGGCGCAAACGATCGAGATCAATCTTGAACCCACAGACAACAGCTTTGATGACAGGCTGGTCGGCAAGGCAACCGAAACTGTGCCGTTATGGGTTGATCGGCTGTTACAGGCCAAGACATAACAAACCATCTATAAGCGGACCACATAACCAAAGCGAGACCATGTCATGACAGACCAAGATCCCCGAACCGGTGAAATCATGGACGAAGGCAGCATGGCGGGCCGCGACATGCTGAGCGCGCAATTGGCCAGCCTGTGGTGGACCTTTCTGCTGCGCGGGGTGCTGGCCGGGGCTGTGGGCATCGCCGCCCTGTTCTGGCCCTCGGGCAGTATCGCCTTGTTGCTGAGGCTGGTGGGGGCGTTGCTGATCCTGGATGGCGCGTTGACATTGTTCGGTGTTGGGCGTCGGGGGCTGCTGGGCGGGGCCGCCATTGGCGGTGTTCTGATCGGTCTGATCCTGATGATCTGGCCCGAAGGCACCGTCAAACTGGCGTTTTTCCTGTTGGGGGCTTGGGCGCTTATCATCGGCATCGGTTCATTGGCGGCAGCCGGTCAGATGCACGAACGCGACCCACAGCGCGGCTCGATGCGCGGGTCGGGGTTTGCTGCACTGATTGTCGGGTTGGTGTTGATGATCTGGCCCGCCATTGCGCTCGTGGCGCTGGGATGGGCCATCGCGTTCTCGGCCCTGGCTATTTCAGCCGTCATGGTCTGGCTGGCGATACGTTTTCGCAATGCCAAAAGTCGCGTGGGACTAAAGACGGTGAACCGCTGAACACATACTCACCGACACCGGCCAAAAACGACAACAGGCCGGGCATCGCCCGGCCTGTCGCATGGATGACGGCCGCAGAGCGGCCCGAAGACAGGCGAAGTCTTAGTTCGACTCCGATCCGTGCTCGTGCTTATGTTCGTGGCCGTGCTTATCCTGCCGCTCCAGATCGACCGGAACCTCGATCACAATCTCGCCCGCTTGTTCGAAAACCAGCGTGACCGGAACCGTCGCGCCCTGTTCGAACGGCTCTTTCAGACCCATGAACATGACGTGGTCACCACCACGTTTCAGCATGTGCGTTTCACCCGCCGGGATGACAAAGCCCTCCTCGACATGGATCATCTGGGCGACCCCGTCATCGTTGATCTTGTGCGTATGCAGTTCGACCCGGGCCGATACATCCGAAGTGACACTGACCAGACGATCATCCGTGTCGCCGGTGTTCTTGATCATCATGAACGCCGCCCCCGCCTTGGCGGCCTTGCCTGCAGACCGGGCGTAGGCGTCGTCGACAACAATTGTGCCCTCGGCAAGGGCAGGACCAGCCAGAATGGCGGTTGCAAGGGCAGCAAACAGAGTGGTTTTGAGGGACATCTTACGTCTCCTTTTTCTCGCGATTTGAGTTTTTTGGAAAAAGTCAGACGATCGAAGGAGGCGCGCGCGCCGGTGTTTGCGGAACAGGCGGTGCAATCAGGCTTTCTGCGACCCGCAAAAGGGGCGGCATTTCGGGCAACGGGGCTTGGGGCAATGACGGTTGCGCAATCGCAACCGCCCCCAGCAGCGTCAGCGCATAGTCGGGACAATAGTGCGGGGGGGCCGTCGGTTGCCCGTTCTCGTCCATGTAAACGACAACCGGCCCGTTTCCGGTGCACAGCACCATCTGACCCACAGCCTTGTCCACGCCGCGCGAGACGGCGACACCCTGCCCGGTCAGAACCACAAACAGGGAAAGCACAATGGGGAACAGGCTATGAACAGCAGATCTCATCCTGATCCGCATATAATTCACAGAACGAAAACGCTTCAAGCGCCAAAGGGTCGCGCTTGAAGCGGATTTTAGTAGTCCAGCCCGGGCCGTTTGACGGTGCCCTTGGTCAGGCTGGTGTGGGAATGATTCACCCGGCGCTGCATACGGGTACAAGCCAAGTATGCCTTTTTGAAAACACTGGTAAGCAACAGAAAAATATAGAAACTTTTAAATGACATCGGACGGCCCCCGCCAGAAGAATACATCAACGGTACGTCGCGCCCGCCTGACTGTATGTGAACTAGTTCACGGTTTGGTGATTTTATTTCCAAATCGTCAACAATAGCGCCACGCCAGAGCACCCCTAACACAGAAAAACCCCGCACCAGACTGGTACGGGGTCAAGAATGCTTGGCAGTGGAAGCAATCAGGCCGAGGCTTGTGCCTTGGCGATTTCCTTCTTCACTTTCAGCGCGTTCGCCGACAGATCTTCGTCCTTGGCTTTGGCCAGGAACGCGTCCAGACCACCGCGGTGGTCAACCGAACGCAGAGCAGCAGCCGAGATGCGCAGCTTGACGCCACGGCCCAGAGCTTCGGACTGCAGGGTGACGTCGTTCAGGTTCGGCAGGAAACGACGCTTGGTTTTGTTGTTGGCGTGGCTGACATTGTTGCCAGTCATCGGGCCTTTTCCGGTCAGTTCGCAACGGCGCGACATGGTTTCTTCCTTTGTTTCTGGAGGCCGGGCAAAATGCCTGCGGCCAAATCACAAGGGGCGCAACCCGAAGTCGCGCCCGAAAACTGGTTGGATGCGTGTAGTGGGAATCGCAGGAAGGGTCAAGACAGCCAGCACGAATTCTTTGCACTATGTCAGCAGGCATTGCCCGGCCCCCGGAACCTGTATCGGGATCAAGGGCGTTGCAACAGGGGTTTGTTGTTTTTCAGATGCCGTGCCACCAGTTTCATCTGGTGCCGCCCCTTGGGCACAAAGCGGGCCAGATCCGACTGGTGGTTTATGTCCGCCAGTTCCGGGAATATCCCGAAAATCTCGGCCCGTGCGTCGCGGCTGAGGGATTTCAGCGCCTCGGGGCCGGTGAAAAGGCTTTCGGTCGGTGCGCCTTCGGCTTCGATGATTTCATGCCGGTCGAAGAGAAGGTGAAAATACTCAACCTCCTGCACCTCTTGGTCCACGAAAATACCAGGCAGCGCGGTCAGTTTGATCGCGGGGATCAAAACCTCGGCCGCGCCAAACATCCGTTGGGCGATCTTGGACTGCACCAGCATCCTGTGTTGCCGCGACACCAGAAGGTCCCGGTCCGGCACCCCTTCCCCCAAGGCACCGGCCAATATCCGAACCGGACGCAGCTTGGGGTCACGCTCCATCGCCGCCAGGTCGAACCGCCTTTTGCCCGCCCAGCGGATAGCCTGCAGCCCATTGCCAATGGTAAGAACCATGTCACCGGTCGTCAGGGTTTGAATGGGGCGGTTCCCCTTATCCGTCCGGATCAGGGTATCGCGAGTGAAACAGGGAAACCCGGCCCCGTTTTCGAACGCCGTATAGGTGACCGTCGTGCCCGATGGCAGCGTGAACGATCCGCTGGACAGGGAATAACTGGTCCCCGCCACAACCGTGATCGTCCCGAATGTGCTGTCATTGATCACCGTACCTTCGGGCAGGTTCAGCGTATCGGTGCCCCCGCCGCCATCAATCGAACCCGAGATGGTTGAACTTTGAAAGTCCAACGTGTCGTTGCCATTGCCCAGATTGATGTTCGAGATGTCCGATCCGCGCACAACGACGGTATCAGCCCCGCCTCCGCCGCCCACGGTTCCCACGGTACTGCCGGTGACCGTGATGTCGTCATCGCCGCCCCCGCCGCCTACGATGCCAACAACCGTGCTGTTGGTGACCGTTATCTCGTCATCACCGCGTCGGCCGCGAACGTTGTCAATCGGCGTTCCCTGCGGCGTGCCGTTCAACGTCCCGTTGTCATCGGTAACGTCGATTATGTCATTGCCATTGGTGCCGCGAATATTGGGCATGGTCGGCAGTTCCCGTCTGTCAGCTTAGCACCAGACAAAACCGCCGGGGCCAAGACCGAATGAAATCAATGTAAAAAGCAACGTATCAACACATTGCGTTCAGACTACACCGACAACCGGTCCCTAGCCAAGCGTTGCGCGCAAGGGCGGCCGGGTCAGTCCGCCGCCAGGGCGGTCAGCATCTGCCGCGCCGCAACCGAGGGGCTGAGCGTGCCTGCGCCGACCTCAGTGCTCAGCCGGTCCATTTCGGCGCGGGCCGAGGGCGTGTCCAGCCGGGCCAGCAGTGCATGCCGAACCTCCTGATCGAACCAGTACCGCGCTTGTGTTGCCCGGCTTGCGGCCCAATACCCCTTGTCGCGCCGCCATTGGCTAAGGGCCTGCATCTCGTCCCACGCCTGATCCAGCCCATGTTCTTCAACCGCAGAAACGGTCATGGCCTTGGGAAACCCCTCGGGGTCCTGAGGTCGTTTTCGCAGCAGCCGCAGGGCCCCTGCATAATCGGCACAGGTGCGCGTTGCCGTGGCCTTCAGATCGCCATCCGCCTTGTTGACCAGAATGATATCCGCCATTTCCATGATGCCGCGCTTGACGCCCTGCAATTCGTCCCCGCCAGCCGGGGCCAGCAGCAACAGGAACAGATCAGACAGTTCGGAGACCACCGTCTCGGACTGACCGACGCCGACGGTTTCGATCAGCACAACGTCATTCCCTGCGGCCTCGCACAGCGCAATGGCTTCGCGGGTGCGACGCGCGACGCCGCCCAGATGACTTTGACTGGGTGAGGGGCGGATGAACGCGTTTGGCTCGCGGCTCAGGCGTTCCATCCGGGTCTTATCGCCCAGAATCGAGCCACCCGACCGGGCCGAACTGGGATCAACCGCCAGAACCGCGACCCGCAGACCCTGACTGATCAGCATCATGCCGAAGCTTTCGATAAACGTGGATTTGCCAACACCCGGCGTGCCTGACAGACCAATCCGCAGCGATTGGCGGCCAGATTTGGCGAGGTAGGCCAAAAGCTCGGACGCCTGTGCCCGGTGATCGGCCCGGATGCTTTCGACCAGAGTAATCGCACGCGCCAAAGCACGGCGTTCGCCCTGCAATATCCTCTCACCCAGTTCAGCAATATCCATGCGTGCGACCCTTTTGGAATTTTGCCCTAAATGAAGGGTCAGAACCCTGTTTGTCCAGAGCACTTATGCGTGGTTCCCGCCAGGCCTTCTGGACCTTGCGCCAAGCTTTGGCGATAAGGCGACATGACCCGACTGCCTATCGATGACGCCCTGCCCGAACTGCTCTCGGCCCTGACCGACCATCGCCGTGCGGTGTTGCAGGCTCCGCCGGGCGCGGGGAAATCCACGCGCGTGCCGCTGGCCATGCTGCAGGCCGGACTGTGCGACGGCAGGATCGTGATGCTGGAACCCCGCCGGCTGGCCGCGCGGGCTGCCGCAGAACGGATGGCTGAAACGCTGGGCGAGCGTGCGGGCCAAACCGTCGGTTACCGCGTGCGCGGTGACGCCAAGGTCTCAAAACAGACCCGGATCGAGGTCGTTACCGAAGGCATTCTGACCCGGATGCTGCAATCCGACCCGGACCTGCCCGGGGTCGGAGCCGTGATCTTCGATGAGTTCCACGAACGCTCGTTGAATGCCGATCTGGGTCTGGCGCTGTGTCTTGAGGTTGCAGGGGCGCTGCGTGACGATCTTATACTGGTGGCCATGTCCGCAACACTGGATGCCGAGCCCGTCGGGCAGTTGATGGACGCCCCGCTGGTCACATCCGAAGGGCGCAGCTATCCGGTCGAAACTCGGTGGCTGGATCGGCCTTTGGGCACCCAAGCCCGCCGTTTGGATGCGCTGTGCGATCTGGTTGAAACCGCAGTGCACGAGACTCGCTCAATAGGCGGCGGCGTGCTGGTCTTTTTACCCGGCGAGGGGGAAATCCGGCGGGCCGAGGCAACGCTGGCGCGACGCTTGCCGAAGGACTGTGTTCTAAGACCCCTGTTCGGTGCCCTGCCCTTTGCCGCCCAGCGCGCGGCAATTGCTCCGGTTGAAAACGGGCGCAAAATCGTACTGGCCACCTCAATCGCGGAAACATCGCTGACGATTCCCGATATTCGCGTTGTCGTGGACATGGGACAGGCGCGCCGGGCACGGTTCGATCCGGGCTCGGGCATGTCGCGTCTGGTAACCGAGCGGGTCACGCGGGCCGAGGCAACCCAACGCATGGGTCGCGCCGGGCGTGTGACCGAGGGCGTCTGCTACCGGCTGTGGTCCAAGGGGGAAGAGGGCGCGCTGGCCGCCTACCCGCCTGCCGAAATCGAGTCGGCGGACCTGACCGGGTTGGCGTTGGAGCTGTCCCTTTGGGGTGCGGACCCTGGCGATCTGGCCTTTCTGACGCCGCCGCCCGAAGGCGCGTTGACCGAGGCCAGAGTCCTGCTTGGTATGTTGAATGCCATCGACGGCAAAGGGCGGATCACCGATCACGGGCGACATCTGGCGGCGCTGCCTTTGCATCCGCGTCTGGGCCATATGCTGGTAAGCGCCGGGGCTCAGGCCGCGCCGCTTGCTGCCTTGCTGGCCGAGCGGGACCCGCTGCGTGGCGCTCCGGTCGATTTGGCGTTGCGGCTGGATGCAATGAAAGACCTGCGCGCGTTTCAAAGGGGGAAGCCCTGGCAGGTGAACGTGAGTGCGCTGGACCGGATCAAGGCCGAGGCAAAACGCCTGCGGGCCGTTGCCCCACCCCAGACCGACACCCAAAGCCCTGCCGCGATGGCAGCGCTGGCCTATCCCGACCGGATCGGACAGCGGCGCAAAGGCGATGCGCCGCGATATGTGTTGTCAGGTGGCAAAGGGGTTATTCTGGAAAACGACGACACACTGGCCGCAGCCCCCTATCTAGTTGTGCTCGACACCGACGGAAACCCGCGCGAGGCACGGGTTCGGATGGCAGTTCAGATCTCGGAACGTGAGATTCGCGATCAATTCGGCGATCAGATCCGTTGGATCGACAGTTGCGTCTGGTCCAAACGGGATCGTCGCGTTGTCGCCAGACGGCAGGAGCAATTCGGCGCGATCACGCTTGGGGATCGTATCTGGAAGGACGTGCCTGAAGACGCGGTGGCTGGGGCCATGCTAGACGGCGTGCGCGATCTGGGGCTGCACCTGGACGGAGCCGCCGCCCGCCTTGCCGCACGGGTGGAACTGGTGCGCGTGGACGGGGTCGATTTGCCCGATTTCTCGATTGAGGGCTTGATGAATACGCTTGAGGATTGGCTGCTGCCGATGCTAACCGGCGTCCGCTCAGCCGAAGACTGGAAACGGTTTGACCTGTTGCCCGCCCTGCGCGCCCGTCTGGACTGGGCGCAAACGCAGGAACTGGATCGGCGCGCGCCGGGTTCGTTTGTCACGCCTTTGGGTCGCAAAGTTCCCATTGATTACAGCGGCGCGGCCCCCGAAATTGCCGTGCGCCTTCAGGAATTGTTCGGAGTTACCCAGCATCCGGTTGTCGGGGGCACCCCCTTGAAGATCACCCTTCTGTCCCCGGCACAGCGGCCCATTCAGATCACCCGCGACCTGCCCGGTTTCTGGTCCGGATCCTACGCGGACGTGCGCAAGGACATGCGCGCGCAATACCCGAAACACCCCTGGCCCGAAGACCCAACGCAGGCCGATCCGACCCTGCGCGCCAAACGCAGGCAAGGCCAGTCGAAAGGCTGAACCAGCCCGATGCACGGCTATACCCCACAAAAAGTCACATATTTCCGCCAAAACAGGCTAAAATTCACCGAAATTTTACGATTTCATTGAAATTACCTTACGTAATTGTTACCTCAGCCGCTCTGAAAGACCGGGGCTTATTTTAGACTGTGCCAATGACACACTGGTTTCGAAACATCTGGGAAGAGGTCGCAAGACCCCTGTTCCTGCGCCCGCGTCGGGTGCAGTTCGCAGCCATGTGTACACGTCAGACCGAAACCGGGATGGAAATTTTGCTGATCACCAGCCGCGACACCGGTCGCTGGGTCATCCCCAAAGGCTGGCCCATCGATGGGCTGGACGGGGCGGAAACGGCTGCGCAGGAAGCGTGGGAAGAGGCTGGTGTCCGGTCCGAGGCGGTCCGGAAAGAGCCGGTCGGTCACTACACCTATGACAAGATCCTCAAAGACGGGTCTGCACAACCGGTTCTGACCACGGTCTACCATGTCACCGTCGCAGAATTGTCCGAGGATTTCCCCGAAGCCGATCAGCGCACCCGCAACTGGGTCTCGCCCGAAACGGCGGCTACGTTGGTTGCCGAGCCGGAATTGCAGTCATTGCTGGCGAAATGTAACGAGATTGCAAAAATTTGATGACAGACACGTTGCCCTGCTGTCCGTAAACCGATAGCGGCCTGTGATCGCATAGATGATCTGATCGAGCCCATGTCGAATACACAATCCAAAGCCCGCTGGCAGTCGCTGGACACTGACCTCCACCGTATTTCGCGCGTCGAGACCGCGAACTCTCATGTCGCGCGCCCGCTGCTGGGGCCCGGTCTGGCATTGGCCTTCATGGCATTGGCCGGACTGACGGCTGCGGTCTTTTTCGGGCGCTTCGACGGGGGCCTGATCGTGGTCGCTGCGGCAGCATTCGGCGCGTATATGGCGATCAATATCGGCGCAAACGACGTGGCCAACAACATGGGTCCCGCGGTCGGGGCCAACGCGCTGACCATGGGCGGAGCAATTGCCATCGCCGCTATCGCCGAAAGCGCTGGCGCGCTGCTGGCGGGGGGCGATGTGGTCTCGACCATATCCAAGGGCATCATCGACCCGATGTCGGTGCAGAACAGCAACGTATTTATCTGGGCCATGATGGCCGCGCTGATCTCATCTGCGATGTGGGTCAATCTGGCCACATGGGTCGGTGCGCCGGTTTCGACCACCCATTCGGTTGTGGGCGGGGTGATGGGCGCCGGCATTGCAGCCGCAGGGATGAGCGCCGTCAACTGGAGCACCATGAGCGCGATTGCCGCAAGCTGGGTGATCTCTCCGGTTCTGGGCGGGTTGATCGCGGCCGCCTTTCTGGCGCTGATCAAAGCCAAAATCCAATATCAGGACGACAAGATCGCCGCCGCCCGCCGCTGGGTACCCATCCTTGTGGCGCTGATGGCCGGTGCGTTTGCCACCTATCTGGCCGTCAAGGGCCTGAAACGGATCGTCAAGATCGAACCGGAAACCGCCTTGCTGATCGGCTTGGCCACTGGTGCGCTGGCGTGGTCGGTCACCGTGCCATGGGTCAAACGAAAATCCGAAGGGCTTGAGAACCGCACGCGGTCGCTTAAAACCCTGTTCGGCCTGCCGCTGGTGATCTCTGCCACGTTTCTGAGCTTCGCGCACGGGGCAAATGACGTGGCCAACGCTGTTGGCCCCTTGGCCGCGATCGTACACGCGGCAGAGTTCGGTGATTTCGCCGCCAAGGTCTCTATCCCGATCTGGGTCATGGTCATCGGCGCGTTCGGGATCTCATTTGGTCTGTTCCTGTTCGGCCCGAAACTGATCCGGATGGTTGGCAGCCAAATCACCAAGCTGAACCCGATGCGCGCCTTTTGCGTGGCCCTCTCTGCCGCGATCACGGTTATCGTTGCAAGCTGGCTGGGCTTACCGGTCAGTTCGACCCACATCGCGGTGGGTGCCGTGTTCGGTGTTGGGTTCTACCGCGAATGGCACTCGGACCGACGCTGGAAACAGTCGAACCTGCAACGCCCCAGCGAAAAGCGACTGGCGCGCGAAGAACACCAAAGGCGCAAGCTGGTGCGGCGGTCGCATTTCATGACCATTGTTGCCGCGTGGGTCGTCACCGTACCGGCAGCGGCGACCATGTCTGCGTTGATCTTCTGGGTCTTGACAGCCTTCGCGTGAGGCCAGAGCCGTCAGGGCCGGATTTGATCCGGTGTCAGCCGGATCGAAGGCTGTTGCAGGATCAGGTCTGAAACGCGCGTGCAAATCGGTGTCGGCACCCCGGTTTTCTGACCCAGACGCATGATCTCACCCTGCAGCGAGTCGATTTCCGTCGGCCGACCCTCCATCAGGTCATAGGCCATCGAGGTTCGCGCCGCCGGATCGATGGTCAGCATTTTGGACGCGATGCGGGTGAACAGAGGCGTCGGCAGGCGCAGAATGTGCGGCGTCATCCCGGCAGGCAGCGGGGTGGTCGAGGCAACCGGTTGGCCCGCCGCTTTCAGAGCGGTCAAAGCCTCAGCCATCTGGTCGGCCATCAGGCGCCGCCAGTTGCGATCCGTCAATTGATCCACCAGCGTCAGACCTGACAGCGCATTCAGGGCGTTGTTGAGGTTGATCACCAGTTTGCCCCACTGAACTGCCTCGATCCGGTCGCTTTCCGAGACAGGCAGGTCCGGGCTGCTCAGCCGTGTGGCCAAACCGCCGGGGCCGACTTCGATAACAATGTCGCCCGAGGTCGCCCGGTGATAGGTCCCTGGACCGGTCGGCACCACGTTGAAGGGCACCATCCCAGCGCGAACATCATAACCGAGCAGGATGTCTTTCAAGACCCGAGCGTTCTCCATCCCGTTTTGCCAGGACAGGACGGGGATGTTTTGTGCAGTGTTCGACGCAATCAACTCGGCCATTTGGGACGTGGCCCCGGATTTCACGGTCACGATGACAAGCTCGGCCTCGCCCAGACAGGCGGGGTCTTCACTCAACACAAGGGCCTCAGCCGACACTGTGCGGCGCAGCCCGGTGAAATCGGTGACTGTCAGACCATCTTTCCGGACCGGGTCCAATACGCGCGCGCGCCCCAGCAAGGTGACCTCATGCCCCGAGGCGGCAAGCAAAGCCCCGCAATAGCACCCGATGCTACCAGCGCCTGCGACGACAATTTTCATGGCGATCCCTCCGTTCAGGGAAGGATCACAGCGTTACGGGGGCAGAACAACCCTGCCGCCGTATGACGTCACGTTCGACGCGCGAGCCGAGGCTTGGTGCGTTCCAGATCCTCGGAAATCGAAATGAATTCCTGATCGTCACCGGGCGGCAGGTGAAAGGCGCCGTTGGCCCAATCAGCCGTCTTCCATTCCCGCGTCGCAGTTTCGATCTTTTCCTTCGAAGAAGAGACGAAATTCCACCAGATATAGCGATCTTCATTCAATGTCGCGCCACCCAGAAGCATCAGCCGCGCGCCCAAAGGCCCTGCCTTGACGGACAGCTTGTCACCGGGGCGAAAGACCATCATGCGCCCGGCCTCGAACGCATCGCCCGCGATCTCAACCGAACCTTCGGTGACATAGACGCCGCGGTCCTCGTGGTCGTCGGGCAGAGGGAAGGACGCGCCGGGATCAAGCTGGACATCCAGATAGAAGGTCTCGGACATCATGGTCACCGGGCTTGTTTCGCCGTAGGCCGAGCCAAGGATCAGCCGCGCGGTGACGCCGGTATCTTGAATATAAGGCAGCGCACCCTGTTTGTGATGTTCGAAATCCGGGGCCATATCCTCATGCTGTTCCGGCAGCGCGATCCAGGTCTGAATGCCAAACAGGCTGTTTCTTTTGCCGCGCGTTTCGTCGCTTGTGCGCTCGGAATGCGTCACCCCGCGCCCGGCGACCATCCAGTTAACCTCGCCGGGGTAGATCATCTGATGGGTGCCAAGGCTGTCGCGGTGTTCGAACTCGCCCTTATACAGGTAGGTGACAGTGCCCAGACCGATATGCGGATGCGGCCGCACGTCGATGCCGCCTTCGGTGATGAATTCCGCCGGGCCCATCTGGTCGAAGAAGATAAACGGGCCTACAAGCTGTCGCTGAACCGATGGCAGGGCGCGACGCACCTCGAACCCGCCCAGATCGCGCGCGCGCGGGATGATCAGAGTATCCAGCGCCGGGTTTTCGGACACGCATTCGGGATTGTGGGTCGGATTCCAACTCATTTTTCTTCTCCCTCAAAAAGCGGCCACTGCACCGCATTGTGTTCATGGGTGCGAATATATACCGCAAAACAAGTAGGGAAAGCGCACGAGCGCACAGTGTGCGTGCAAACCGATGCCGAAGCGGCCGCCTCGGCCCAACCACTCACGCAGGCGTGAGGGGAATCCTGCCGAATACTAAAGGGTAGAAACTCGGAATCCGGCTTGGGTGTGCTATCTTTAGCCATCGATTGCGCCTGAATGGTTGGATCACACAAGGTCGCCGCAGGATCGATAGGAGCGTTATTCATGACCCGTATACTGATGACTCGTCGAACCCTTATCGCAACGGGTGCAGCAGCTGCGGTCGGCGTTGTAGCCCTACGCCCAAACCCCGCGCGCGCAGCAGGTCTTGCCCCCACGCCATCGATGCGAGGCGGGTCGAACAATTACCGCCCCGGCGCGCCGATCGTCGAACGGATTGGCGGCGGCGGCTTCTGGATGACCGGAACCGTGCGGCGCGCTGGTGACGGGGCACCCCTGGCCGGTCAGCGCATCCAGATCTGGGCACATACCACCGAAGGGCACGAGCGCGATCCGCACAGCCATGGGGCAACCCTGACCGACGCCAATGGTGAATTCCGGCTGGAAATGCCGCAGATCGTGCCAGCCTTTGGTCAGCCACACGGGCATCTGGCCTATGACAGTGGTGAATTCGAAACCGTGTTCCTGCGTCCGGTCATGTCCAGTGCAAGGGACAAAACCCTTGCGGCGCATTTCGTCCTTCAGCCCGTCTGAAGCGTGATCCGCAGCTTGGCAATCTGGGGGGCGCTGACGGCTGCCTTGCTTGTTCCGCTGATTGCAGCGGCGTCCAGCCCGTATCTGCAATGGCGTGACCCCATCTACATTACCGCCGGGTTCGCGGGTGTTCTGAGCATGGGTCTTCTGTTGCTGCAACCACTTCTGGCAGCCAAAGACCTGCCGGGACTATCGCCCGTGACCAGCCGGCGCTTGCATCGTGCGGTTGGAATAATGCTGGTCTTGGCCATCCTGACCCACGTAATCGGGTTATGGATCACAAGCCCGCCGGATGTCGTAGATGCCCTTCTCTTTACATCGCCAACCCCGTTTTCGGCATGGGGCGTGATTGCGATGTGGGCCGCATTTGGGGCCGCAGTTCTGGGCATCTGCTGGGCGCGCCTGAACCTGCGGTTTCGCCTGTGGCGGTTGAGTCATACGGGGCTGGCGATGATTACCATTCTGGGCAGCGTGATCCACGCCATGCTGATCGAAGGCACGATGGAGATCATGACCAAGACCGCTTTATGCGTTCTGGTGGTACTGGCGAGCGCCCGGGCGCTCACCAAATTACGGGTGTGGGATGCCAGACGGCGGGCTTAGACGCCGAGGCACCACCGCATGATCGACTTCTGCGCATGCAGGCGATTTTCAGCCTCGTCAAAAATGACCGAGTTCGGGCCGTCCATCACCTCGGACGTGACCTCTTCTTCCCGGTGCGCGGGCAGGCAGTGCATGAACAACGCGTCGGGCTTGGCGTGCGACATAAGCTCGGCATTGACCTGATAGGGGCGCAGCAGGTTGTGGCGGCGTTCCTTGGCCGATTGGGAATCGTGCATCGACACCCATGTATCGGCAACGATCAGATCCGCGCCTTCTACCGCTTTGTACGGGTCCCGTTCCACCACGATCTTCGAGCCTTTCTGGCGGGCGAACCCCATGAACTCTTGCTCGGGATCGAACTGCGCGGGGCCAGTGAAGGTCAGGTCAAACCCGAACTGACCGGCAGCGTGCAGGAACGAGGCGCAGACATTGTTGCCGTCCCCGGTCCAGACCACCTTTTTGCCTTTGATTGGGCCGCGATGCTCCTCAAACGTCAACACGTCGGCCATGATCTGGCAGGGATGGGTACGGTCGGTCAGACCGTTTATGACGGGCACATCCGAGTATTCGGCCATTTCCGTCAGGATCGTTTCGTCGAATGTCCGGATCATAATCATATCGACATAGCGCGACAGGACGCGGGCGGTGTCGGCGATGGTTTCGCCATGACCCAGCTGCATGTCCTTGCCCGACAGCACCATGGTCTGACCACCCATCTGCCGGACACCTACATCAAAGGACACGCGCGTCCGGGTCGACGGTTTTTCGAAGATCAGGGCGACCATGCGGTCCTTGAGCGGTTGTTCGTCGTCCAGTGCTGCCTTGGGGCGGCCCAGACGGGCCTGTTTCATTGCTGCGGCCTGATCGATCATGGCCCGCAGGTCCTCCTGATCGGTCATGTGGATATCAAGGAAATGGTTCATATCGTTTCGCTTTTGGCTGATCGGCAGGTGGGGGCCAGCCCCCACACCCCCGGAGTATTTGGGAAAAGATGAAGATCAGGCAGTGGCAAGTTGGCCTTCGACCTGCGCGGCGGCTTTGTCCAGGCGGATGACAGCCTGCGCGATGTCGTCTTCAGTCAGCGTCAGAGGCGGCAGCAGGCGGATCACGTTATCGGCGGCAGGCACGGTAATAACCTGATTGTCGTAGCCTGCATTCACCACGTCCAGATTGGTCGCCTTGCATTTCAGCCCCAGCATCAGGCCAGAGCCACGGACCTCTTCAAAGACGTCCGGATGATCGGCGATCAAACCTTCGAGTTTCTGGCGCAGCAGGCCCGCCTTACGGTTAACGCCTTCCAGAAATTCAGGGGTTGCGACGTGATCGATCACCGCGCATCCGACGGCGCAGCCCAGCGGGTTGCCGCCATAGGTCGAGCCGTGGGTGCCTGCGGTCATGCCGCTGGCGGCCTCTTCCGTGGCCAGCACCGCGCCCAACGGGAAGCCGCCACCGATGCCTTTGGCAACCATCATGATATCGGGCGTGATCCCCGCCCATTCATGAGCGAAGAGTTTGCCGGTGCGCCCGACGCCGCATTGGACCTCGTCCAGGATAAGCAGAAGCCCGTGTTCGTCGCAGATCTGGCGCAGGGCTTTGAGTTCCGCGTCGGGGACCGGGCGGATACCGCCCTCGCCTTGAACCGGCTCGATCATGATTGCGGCTGTCTGTTCGGTGATCGCATCGGTCACGCCATCCAGATCACCGAAGGTCAGGTGGACAAAGCCGGGCAACAGCGGGCCAAAGCCCTTTGTCATCTTCTCGGACCCCGCCGCCGCAATCCCGGCCGAGGAGCGACCGTGGAAAGAGCCGTCGAAGGTGATGATCTCGACCCGGTCCGGCTGGCCTTTGTCATAGAAATACTTGCGAGCCATTTTCACGGCCAGTTCGCAGGCCTCGGTCCCGGAATTCGTGAAGAAAACCGTGTCGGCAAAGCTGTGCTCGACCAGCTTGTCAGCCAGCGCCTGCTGCTGCGGGATGTGGTAGAGGTTCGAGACATGCCATAGCGCCTCTGCCTGCTCGGTCAGGGCGTTGACCAGTGCCGGATGCGCGTGGCCCAGCGCGTTTACCGCGATCCCCGCGCCGAGATCCAGAAACCGTCGGCCATCCGCCTCGGTCAGCCAGGCGCCTTCGCCCTTCACAAAGGTCAGGGGCGCGCGGTTATAGGTCGGCAGAACGGACGGGATCATCGGATCATCCTTTTCGGGTAGGTTAAGCCCTGTGGTTGATACACAAGGGCCATGGTCGTCAACTGATTTGGTGGGGTTAGCGCGGATTTACAGCGCGCAATTGGATCAAACGGGCCGGTTACGCTGTGCGGCGTCGGCGTCGGAGGCGCAGGATATGTGCTGTTTTGATCATGGCCGGTCGTATAGCGGGATGTGCAGGATCTGAAAACCCCGAATCTGCGCTGATACCCGAAAGGCATAAGGCGCGGGTTTTCCCACTTGCCATTTCCCCGGATGTAACGCACCGCTTGGACATGACACCCACGCCCCAGAACCCGCCGCTTGCGGCTTTGCTGATCTTTGTCGCAAGCGCCCTGATCGCCGCCACGACGCTGTTGGCCAAGGCGTTGGGCACTGACACTTTGGGCCCGCCTTTGCACCCGATGCAAATCAGCCATGGGCGGTTTCTGTTCGCGTTTCTGGTGATCATCAGCGCCGTCGCCGCGCTGCGTCCCAGGCTTCGGCGGCCGCATTGGGGCTTGCACATTGGCCGCACCAGTTTTGGCTGGTTGGGGATCACGCTGATGTTTGCTTCGGTCGCTTACATCCCAATAGCGGATGCCACCGCGATCTCTTTCCTCAACCCCGTCTTTGCGATGGTGTTGGCCATCCCGCTGTTGAAGGAAGGTGTTGGGCCGTGGCGCTGGCTGGCCGCTGCGGTAGCGCTGAGCGGGGCGCTTATTCTGCTGCGCCCGACGCCTGCAAGCTTTCAGCCCGCTGCTTTGTTGGCGCTGACGGCGGCGGCGGTGATCGGGATGGAGCTGATTTTCATCAAAAAGCTGGCGGGCCGGGAAATTCCGATTCAGATTCTGCTGGTGAACAATTCGATGGGTCTGGCCATTGCAACGGTCGCCGTGATCGCCGTGTGGCAGCCGCCTACACCTGCCCAATGGGCGGCGCTGGCTGGTATCGGAGGGTTGATGGCCTGCGCGCAGGCGTGTTTCGTCAACGGAATGGCGCGGGCGGATGCGTCATTTGTCGCCCCGATCAGCTATGCAACGCTGATCTTTGGTGCGCTTTACGATTTCGCGATCTTCGAAGTGATCCCCGATGTCGTCAGCGTCATCGGATCCTCGGTCATCCTGACCGGAGCACTAATCCTGGTCTGGCGTGAAACGCGGCAGCGTCAGGCCTTGAGCCGGTAACCGGTGCGCAGCATCTGCCAGGTGGCGCAACAGACAATCAACGTGGCCAACCCACACACCGCAAACCCCAAAACAGGTGCGCTGTCCGAGACTCCGATCATGCCGTATCGCAACCCGTCGATCAGATAGAACACCGGGTTTACATGGCTGATCCGGTTCAGAAGCGGCGGCAGCGCCTCGACCGAGTAGAACGTGCCCGACAAGAACGCCAGCGGGGTCACAATGAAGTTCGTGATCGCCGCCATCTGGTCGAACTTGTTGGCGAATATCCCGGCCAAAAGCCCCAGGGCCCCCATGAATGCGCCGCCCATGATAACAAAGATCAACGCGACCAGCGGGTGTTGCGGCACGATCCCCAACACCAAAGCCAGCGCAGCCGCAACGACACAGGCGATCAGCACGCCGCGCGCGATACCGCCTGCCAGATAGCCCAGAAGGATCTCCAAAGGAGAGAGCGGCGGCATCAGTGTATCGACGATGTTACCCTGTACCTTCGAGATCACCATCGACGAGGACGTATTGGCAAATGCATTCTGGATCACCGTCATCATCATGATGCCCGGGGCCAGAAAGGTCAGAAACGGCACACCCATGACGTCCGACCGGCTGGGGCCGATGGCGATGTTGAAGATCAGCAGAAACAGACCGGCGGTCACCAACGGGGCCAGCAAGGTTTGTGTCCAGACCGCCAGAAAGCGCAGCGTTTCGCGTTGCGCCAGCGTATAAAGACCCATCCAGTTGAACGGACCAAACCGTGGTTCACTCTGCTCTGCGGGGCTCTGCATCATCTGACCTCAATCCGATTCGAAGACTGCTTGTAACTCGGGGCGCAGTGATTAGAATAGGGGGCTGACACGAATTCCCAAGGCGGCCCGAATCCGGGGCCGCTTTCCCGTTTTTTGAAAGGCAACCCATGTCCTGGACCGACGAGCGCGTAGAACTGCTGAAAAAGATGTGGGGCGAGGGCCAGTCGGCCAGTCAGATCGCCAAGGAACTGGGTGGCGTGACGCGCAACGCGGTGATCGGCAAGGTGCATCGTCTGGGCCTGTCGAACCGGGCAACCGGCGCCAGCCCGGCGAAATCCGAACCCAAGGAAAAACCCGCGCCCGCACCCAAGGCCGAGGCCAAGCCCAAGCCTGCGCCCAAAACCGAACCGGCGCGCCCGGCCCCTGCCCCGGCGGCAGAAGCCAAACCAGCGGTCCCGGCCCGTCGTCAGATCATCCCTGCCGGTCAGCCATTGCCGCCGCAGCCCTCGGCCAACGAAATCAGCCCCGAGGCGCTGGCTAAGGTCAACGAGGTTGAGAAGAAGGCCAAGAAGCTGACGCTGATGGAGTTGACCGAGAAGACCTGCAAATGGCCCGTCGGTGACCCCGCGACCGATGATTTCTGGTTCTGCGGCCTGCCCGTTGAGGCTGGCAAACCCTATTGCGAGGCACATGTGGGTGTGGCCTTCCAGCCCATGAGCTCGCGCCGGGACCGTCGCCGCTAAATCCGATGCGCCAGGATCCGACCGCGATGGAGGATACCTGGCTCACCCGGGCAAAAAGACTGCTGGCTCTGGCCGAAACCGGCCAACATTTCACCAAAGACCCGTTCGACCGCGAACGCTATGACGAGATTGCCGACATGGCCCGCGCTATGCTGGCCGATCTGGGGCGCATCCCTCTGTCGGAACTCGACGCTTTGGTATCCGAACATGCGGGCGGCTACGCCACGCCCAGCATCGACATTCGAGGGGCCGTGATCCGCGACGGCCACATCCTGCTGGTGCGCGAGCGCAGTGACGGAAAATGGGCGATGCCGGGCGGATTTGCGGATATTGGAAGCTCTCCGGCGGAAAACATCGAGCGTGAAGTTTGGGAAGAGGCCGGATTGCGCGTTCGTGCACGGCACCTTTATGCGCTTCGGCACAAGGCACGGCACCCGTACCCGGCTGACATTCGGGATTTCTACAAGCTGTTCTTTCTGTGTGATGAGGTGGGAGCGGCCACACCGAAACCGGGACCCGAGACAAGCGACGTGGCGTTTTTCCCGAGGGACAGCCTGCCCGACCTTTCTTTGACACGGAACCTTGAACAGGACATTCAGGCGGCGTTCGAAGCGTTTCGGTCCCAACACCCCTCGGCACTGTTCGATTAAACCGAAGGTTACTGCGCCGGATGTGACGGGAAATCCGGCATCGGCACCCAGCGCGGCAACTCATCCGGTGCGACCGAGACATGCAACCGTTCCGACCGATCCTTCCCCACTTTTCGATGCTTGCGCAGCAGGAAAATCTTGCCCCACCCGCGCCACGTGCCAACAGACGGCGCATGGGCATTTGTGGGGAACCGGTCGCGCCACCCTTCGGGCAGCGGCAGACCGTGCATCTCGGCCTTATCCAGCATCCAGATCAGAGAGATATTGCTAAGCGGCCGCGCCTGCTCAAACCCGTTCAACTGGCCGCCCACATCGCCGTGGCTGCCGCGAAACCAGACCTGCTCGACATGGCCCTGAAAGTCGGGCGTGCATTTCCACAAGACGGGCTCAAAGACTTCGCGGGTTTCATCCAGCGCCATAGCGTGATAGCCGTGACGGGTGGCGCGACCCAGATGATGGTTGTGAAAGGCATGCCGATCCTCGGCCCAGCGCCACAGCAGCGGCAGGCGTAGACCCAGCGCTTTCACCGTGTCCCACACGCCGATCATCTCGATAGCGATCTCGTCATGGCAAAACTGCTGTCGAAAATCCCGTGCCGCGGCGCCACTGGGGTTGCACTCGTAATGGCGGTAGGCCTGTTTGATATTGCGCTCGGTTGCGTGTTCAGCCTTGAGCAACCCGATCATGTCGATCACCCCGGCCAGACTGCGCACCCCATAAGCCCCCCGCGAATAGCCGATGAAATAGATCCGGTCGCCCGGCTTGTACCGAGACGCCAGATACCCATACGCCCGGCGGATCTGCCGGTTGATGCCGCGCCCCATCATCACGTCCAGCGAAGATTTCCAGTTTTCCCACTGAACACCGGATTCGTAGAAGACCGAGACCTGACTTCCGGCCTCGCGGCACAAACGGTAGGTGTGACCGGCGTGGGTCTCAAACCCCGGCTCCAGCGTCGACATGGTACCGTCAAGAATGATGACATGGCTGATCGGCTCGCGATGCGGCGTCTCGGCGGAATGCTCGGATCGCAATGGCCGTCCGAGCCATCCAAGAACCCTCCTACTCAACCGCGACAAATTCATCTTTCAGCACTTCCTATTCGTTTTGGGATGTGGCGGACATCTCAGCCCGCTGCACCCTGTACGCCTTGGGCACGTCTCCGGCCGTATCTTCCAAGCGACCGGTGCGCCTGCCTAGCTGCCCCGGTCTCTGCCGCCGATCCCGAAGATACAGGTATCGCCAACACAACCGCCGGGGCAAACCTGATCATGGGTATCCCAAACGCCTGGGGCAAGGCACAGGCCATGAACGAAGGCGTGAGCCGTTGCCGATTGGCACCAAGGATCACGGCCAATCTCACCGCCGGATCGACAGCATCCCAAACCAGAGATTTCAAACGCGCTATGATCTTCATGACACTGAAACCATTAACAAAACACAAACAACACAACATATCAGACCAAAGCTATCACCTGAGCGTCGCAGCTACCCCAGATATGAGTTTTTGGGCAGCCGATCTGCTCGCGGTATTGCTATCTGAGTTACAATTTGTAGCAGATTGTTAGAGCATGGTCTGTGACGCGCCTCACGTTGCGAACCCACACCAAAGCAGCGATTTTCGGTACCCGTGCGCCCAAATGTTGCTGCGTTTCAGAAATCAGGTAGCATGCAAGCCATGGCTTGGACACATGACACCGTTTTCCCATTCACAGCCCCGCTGACCGGTGGGCAGAACACCACGCACGATGTTTATGTCGGCGGCAACGGCCCTCCGATCCTTATCCTTCAGGAATTGCCGGGCATCGGGCCTGAAACGCTGGATCTGGCAACCAAGCTGAACGCATCAGGGTTCCGCGTTTACCTGCCGCATTTGTTCGGCACCTATGGCAAGATTGAAATGGCCAAGAACGCCGCCCGGCTGTTTTGCGTGCGAAAAGAGTTCAACATCTTCGCAAGAGGCAAGCAAAGCCCCATCGCCGGATGGATGCGCGCCCTGACGCAAGAGATCAAGCAGCGCGAAAACAGCGCGGGCGTCGGTGTCATCGGCATGTGCCTGACTGGCAGCTTCGCCCTGACGCTGATGGCCGAAGATGCCGTGGTGGGCGGTGTGGCCAGCCAGCCCGCCCTGCCCATTTTTGGCGGCAAGCACCTGCATATGAGCGCGCAGGACATCGCCGCAGCCTCGGCCGGTATGACGGCGAAAGGCCCCGGATTGGCAATGCGATACGAAGGCGACAAGCTGGCCCCGAAAAAACTGATGGACGCGTTGGAACGGGCCTTTGGCGATCTGCTGGAAACCAAGGAATATCCGGGCAAGGACCACTCGCTTCTGACCCTCGACTTCCACGAACCGGCCTATCAACGCGTCGATGCCTATTTCAAAGCCCGCTTTGGCATGACCTAGGCGCGCAGGCCCTTCCCCTTCCTGCCTCCATTCGCTATTGCAGGCGCTGATCAAGGATTGACGACGCAGGACGCACCCCATGGCGATGGAAAAGACATTCAACGCGGCCGAGGCCGAGGCCCGCATTTACAAGGCCTGGGAACAGGCCGGAGCCTTCAAGGCAGGCGCGAACAAAACGCGTGACGAAAGCTTTACCATCATGATCCCGCCGCCCAACGTGACGGGTGCTTTGCATGTGGGCCATGCGTTCAACAACACGCTACAGGACATCCTGATCCGCTGGCACCGCATGCGTGGGTTCGACACGCTGTGGCAACCCGGTCAGGACCATGCGGGCATCGCGACCCAAATGCAGGTCGAGAAGATGCTGGCCAACACCCAGCAGCCCGGTCGGCGAGAGTTGGGTCGCGAGAAGTTCCTTGAGAAAGTCTGGGAGTGGAAGGGCGAATACGGCGGCACGATCATCGAGCAGCTTAAGCGCCTCGGCTCCTCCTGTGACTGGTCGCGCAACGCCTTCACCATGGCAGGTGCATCAGGCGACCCGCGCACGGGGCACGAGAACTCGGCCAATTTCCACGATGCCGTGATCAAGGTCTTCGTCGACATGTACGAAAAGGGCCTGATCTATCGCGGCAAGCGTCTGGTCAACTGGGACCCGCATTTCGAAACTGCGATCTCGGATCTCGAAGTCGAGAATATCGAAGTCGCGGGCCACATGTGGCACTTCAAATACCCGCTGGCGGGTGGTGAAACCTACACTTACGTCGAGAAGGACGAGGACGGGAACATCGTGCTTGAGGAAGAGCGCGACTATATCTCGATCGCCACGACCCGCCCCGAGACCATGCTGGGCGACGGCGCGGTTGCGGTTCACCCCTCGGATGAGCGTTACGCGCCAATCATCGGCAAACTCTGCGAAATCCCGGTTGGTCCGAAAGAGCATCGCCGCCAGATCCCGATCATCACCGATGACTACCCCGATCCGAATTTCGGCTCGGGCGCGGTGAAAATCACCGGCGCGCATGACTTCAACGACAACATGGTCGCCAAGCGCAGCGGCATTCCGATGTATCGCTTGATGGACACCAAAGGCGCGATGCGGGCCGATGGTGCGCCGTATGCCGAAGAGGCCGACAAGGCGCAGGAATATGCACGCGGTAAAGCATTCACCGAGAACGAGATCGACGCGATCAACCTGATCCCCGATCATCTGCGCGGGCTCGACCGGTTCGAGGCGCGGGCGAAGGTGGTGGAAGAGATCACCGCAGATGGTCTGGCCGTCATGACCCGCGCGGATGATCCCCGCTTGGGTTCGACCGCCTTGAAACCTGATCATGAAGGTGCAGACAAGCTAGTCCCGCTGGTCGAGAGCAAACCGATCATGCAGCCCTTCGGAGACCGCTCGAAAGTCGTCATCGAGCCGATGTTCACCGACCAGTGGTTCGTCGACGCGGCCAAAGTCGTCGGCCCCGCGCTGGATGCGGTCAAAGACGGCACGGTCAAGATCATCCCCGAGTCGGGCGAGAAGACCTATTACCACTGGCTGGAAAACATCGAGCCCTGGTGCATCTCGCGCCAACTGTGGTGGGGGCATCAGATTCCGGTTTGGTATGGGCCGAGCATGCTCAAAAAACCCGGCGAATATGTCGTAAGCGCACGTACAATGCCAGCGTTTCCAGAAGATGCATTTGACGAGAAGGGTAGACCTTTCGACGTATCACGCGTTGAATTCTTCTGCGCCCCCACAAAAGAAGACGCACAAGAGAAAGCTAGTGAGTTCTACGCTCCCTTCCCAGTCAAGCTGTTTGATGACGAACAGGAATATAAGGATGCCTGTGAATTCTGGAGAATGGGCAACCCCGAGGCACCTCATGAACTTCAACCAATCCCACTCTATCGCGACCCCGACGTCCTCGATACATGGTTCTCCTCCGGCCTCTGGCCCATTGGCACGCTGGGCTGGCCCGAACAGACCGAAGAGCTTGAGCGCTACTTCCCAACAGACGTCCTGATCACCGGTTTCGACATCCTGTTCTTCTGGGTCGCCCGGATGATGATGATGCAACTGGCCGTGGTCGATCAGATCCCGTTCCACACCGTCTACCTGCACCAGCTCGTCCGCGACGAGAAGGGCAAGAAGATGTCCAAGACCACCGGCAACGTCATCGACCCGCTGGAGATCGTGGACGAATTCGGCGCCGACGCGCTGCGCTTTACCAACGCCTCAATGGCGGCGATTGGCGGCGTGCTGAAACTGTCCAAGGAACGGATCACCGGCTATCGCAACTTCGGCACCAAATTGTGGAACGCCGTCCGCTTTGCCGAGATGAACGAGGTCTTCACCGACGCTGTGCCGCAACTGGACGTGGCCGACCTGAAACCCAAGGCGGCCGTGAACCGCTGGATCATCGGCGAAACCGCCCGCGTGCGCGAGGAAGTTGACGCCGCGCTGGAAAGCTATCGCTTCAACGACGCCGCCAACGGGCTGTATGCCTTTGTCTGGGGCAAGGTCTGCGACTGGTATGTTGAGCTGTCCAAACCGCTGCTGCAAGGCGACGACGCCGAGGCGAAGGCCGAAACCCGCGCCACCATGCGCTGGGTTCTGGATCAGTGCATGGTCCTGCTGCACCCGATCATGCCCTTCATCACCGAGGAACTCTGGGGTCTGACCGGCAACCGCGCGAAGATGATCGTTCACGCCGACTGGCCGACCTATGCCGCCGCCGATCTGATCGACGCGGACGCGGATCAGGAGATGAACTGGGTGATCTCGGTGATCGAAAACACCCGCTCGGCCCGTGCGCAGATGCGGGTTCCGGCGGGCCTCTATGTGCCGATGCTGGTGACGGAAATCGATGCAAACGGCCAATCAGCATGGGACCGCAACGAGACGCTGATCAAACGTCTGGCGCGGATCGACAGCCTGACCCAAGCGGACGAATTGCCCAAAGGCACCATCTCCATCGCCGCGCCCGGAGCCTCCTTCGGCCTGCCGCTGGCGGATATCATCGATATCGGTGCCGAAAAGGAACGGCTGGAAAAAGCCAAAGGCAAGCTGGCCAAGGAACTCGGGGGCCTGCGCGGGCGTCTGAACAACCCCAAATTCGTGGCCTCGGCCCCGGAAGAGGTTGTCGCGGAAGCCAAAGCCAACCTCGCCGCCCGCGAAGAGGAAGAAGCGAAACTGAACGAGGCCCTCGCCCGTCTGGCAGAAATCGCCTGATCTTCTTCTCGTTCCAAATACGGAAATCCCGAACCCCGCCACCCGTCTGGCGGGGTTTTCTATGGGCGACACAGCTTTCCACTTGCTCATGATAGCCCGCGATTGTTAGCAATCTGCTCAAACAAGCCCGAGGCAGCAATGGCGCACCCGCTTCCCCCCGTGCAGACAATCTCGACCGGCCTCGTGGTGGCGGTGGTCGGGTTCTTCAGCTCTTTTCCGATTGTGTTGCAGGGTCTTGCGGCGATGGGCGCATCGGGCGCTGAATCCGCATCCGGCCTGATGATGGCGGCGATTGCGATGGGGCTGGCGGCCATCATCCTCAGCCTTTGGCACAAGCAGCCGATCAGTGTGGCGTGGTCCACGCCCGGTGCGGCGCTGCTTGCGGTCTCGGCCACGCCTGCCGCTGGCTTTTCAGGGGCCGTCGGCGCGTTTCTGTGCGCCGGAGCCCTGACCGTTCTGGCCGGTCTCTGGCGACCGCTGGGGCGGCTGGCGGCGGCGATACCGACGACACTGGCGCAGGCCATGCTGGGCGGGGTGCTGCTGCCCCTGTGCATCATTCCCTTCAAAGCCGCCGTGGAACTGCCGTGGCAGGCCCTGTCGGTGATCCTGACCTGGTTCATTGCGGGCCGTTTCAACCGGCTGTTCGCCGTCCCCGCCGCCGTGGTCGCGGCGGCAATCGTCGTTGTCCTGAACGCCGGAGGCAGCCCCGTCCGCCCCGAGCATCTGGTGGCCGCGCCGGTCTGGACCATGCCCACATTCTCGGTGGCGTCCGCGGTCGGGATCGGCATCCCCCTGTTCATCGTCACCATGGCCACGCAGAATATCCCCGGCATCGCGGTGATGCGCAGCTTTGGTTACACGCCGGATGCGGGCAAGCTGTTCTCGGCGGTCGGAGGGGCCAGCATCCTGTCGGCCCCGTTCGGCGCCCCCGCCACCTGCCTTGCCGCAATCACCGCCGCGATGTGCTCGAACGAGGACAGCCACCCGGACCGGGACCAGCGCTATTGGTCGGCGGTCATGGCCGGTGTATTCTATTGCCTGTTTGGCGTTTTTGCTGTGGCGATCACCGGGTTTGCTGCCCATGCCGACCCGCTGTTGATGGGAACCCTGACCGGAGTTGCGCTGATCGGCGTGATGGCGAACGCAACCTTTGCCGCGCTCGAAGTGCCTGCCGAACGCGAGGCGGCCATCCTTACCTTTGCCATCACCGCTTCGGGGATTACGGTCTTTGGGCTGGGTGCCGCGGTCTGGGGATTGGCGGCGGGTGGCATCGCTTATCTGGCGACAAACCGAATCCGCTAGCTGCCGGGACCGAGATTGAGGTACAGTGAAGACATGTTTGGACCGCTGGGAAAACTGATCGAATGCCAGATCAAAAAGGCGCAGGCCGAGGGCCAGTTGCAGGGGCTTGAGGGCGAAGGCAAACCCCTGCCCGACCGGTCTGCCGAGGCGCAAGGCGATCCCGCCATTGCCGCCGGGCACCGGATCATGGCGCAGGCCGGTGTGCTGCCCGAAGAATTCGAGATCCGGAAAAATCTGGACGCCGCCCGCAAGGATTATGCCGCGCTGACTGACCCCGAGGCCCGCAAGGCCGCCATGGCCCGCATCGCCGAACTTGAGATGCGATACAACATGGCCCGCGATGCGCGACGGGCCTTCATGCGGTGACTATTTGAACTCGGGCTTGCGGCCCTGCATCTGGGCCATCACGACCTCCATCTGATCCGGCTTGCCGATCAGTTCCACCTGCGCGGCGGACTCCTCAAGCAGCACGTCGGCGCGGGGCCGGGTCTCGGCCACATCAATCAGCCGTTTCGCCGCACGGATGGCCGAGGGGCTTTTGCCCGCGATGTCTTCGGCCAGTGCCTGCGCCTCGGTCAGCGGATCGTCCGAGAGTTTTGTGACCAGCCCCCACTCGGCGGCCTGTGCCGCGCCGATGGGGCGCGCGGTGTAGGTCAGCAGGCGCAGCACATCCGAGCGCACAAGATTCGGCAGCAGAACCATGCCGCCCATATCCGGGATGATGCCCCATTTCATCTCCATCAGGGCCAGCTTGGCCTCGGGGTGGGCGATGCGGATATCCGCGCCCAGCGCAATTTGCAAACCACCGCCATAGGCCACGCCCTGTATGGCGCAAATCACCGGCACCGGCACGCGCCGCCAGATCATCGCGACCTCTTGCAAGGGGTTGGCGTCCTCATGCGTGCGCGGCATCAGCATCTCGTTCGGATCGGCCTGCGCCAGCCTCGCCATGCTGGCCATGTCCAGCCCGGCGCAAAAGCTTTTGCCTTCGCCCGACAGCACAACGGCGCGGGCGTCCGAGGCCGCGACGTCCTGCCCGGCCGACACAATCGCCTTGAACATCGCATCGTCCAGCGCGTTCATCTTGTCGCCGCGTGTCAGCGTTACGTGGGCAATGTGGTCTTTGTATTCGACGGATACGCGCGCCATGCAGGGCCTCCCAACTCTGGTTTTTGTCAGCATGCCCCGAAAGGCGGGCCGAGTTCCACTGCGACGTCAGGGCAAAGGCCAGCCTTGGCTGAGCCTTGTCGAGCCGCGCGACTTGCGTTTATCTGCACGTATGACCGGACCACGATATACATCCCTTGCGCGATCCCTGCCTGCCACCGTGCCCTTTGTCGGTCCCGAAACACAGGAGCGTCAGCGCGGCGCGTCCTTCACGGCCCGGCTGGGCGCGAATGAAAGCGTGTTCGGCCCTTCGCCGCGCGCAATTGAGGCGATGCGACAGGCGGCGGGCGAGATCTGGATGTATGGAGATCCGGAAAACCACGATCTGCGCGTTGCTCTGGCCGAGCATCATGCTGTGTCAGCCGAGAATATCGTGGTTGGTGAAGGCATCGATGGGCTGCTGGGCTATCTCGTGCGTTTGCTTGTGGGTCCGGGCGACGCGGTTGTGACCTCGGATGGGGCCTATCCGACGTTCAACTATCACGTGGCGGGTTATGGGGGCGTTTTGCACAAGGTGCCCTATGCCAAGGACCACGAGGACCCGTCTGCCCTGTTTGCCAAGGCCGCCGAGGTTGGGGCCAAACTGGTTTATCTTGCCAACCCGGACAACCCGATGGGCAGTTGGCATAGCGGGGAGGATATCGTGACCGCGATGGAGGCACTGCCCAAGGGCTGCCTGCTGGTGTTGGATGAAGCCTATGTGGAATGCGCGCCCGAAGGCACGGCAGCGCCGGTGTCGGCGGAAGACCCGCGCGTGATCCGAATGCGCACGTTTTCCAAGGTCTACGGGATGGCCGGAGCACGGGTCGGCTATGCGATTGGTGCGCCTGAATTGATTTTGGCCTTCAACAAGCTGCGCAATCATTTCGGGATGAATCGCGCGGCGCAGGCCGGGGCGCTGGCCGCGTTGGCGGATGGGGCCTGGTTGGCGCAGGTTCAGGGTTTGATCGACGCGGCTCGGGATCGGATCAACCAGATAGCGCGGGACAACGGGTTGGTGCCCTTGCCCTCGGCCACCAATTTCGTGGCGATTGACTGCGGTCGGGATGGTATCTTTGCCAAGGCAGTATTGGAGTCGTTGATCGCGCAGGGAATCTTTGTGCGGATGCCTTTTGTTGCCCCGCAAAATCGCTGTATCCGGGTCAGTTGCGGGACGGATGCTGATCTGGACGCATTTGCGGCCGCGTTGCCCAAAGCGCTGGACGCGGCGCGCGGGATGTGATCGGCGCAAGGGGGGCTGTCTGCCCCCCAATCGCGCATTGCGCGATTTCCCCCCGAAGATATTTTTGGCCAGATGAAGCAGCGGATCCTGTTGAGGGGTTACCCCGCCAGAACGGCAGCTGCAGCGTCGAGCGCGCCCGAGCCGCGGGGAATGTTCAGCGCAGAAAGGCCGGATTCGACGCCGCCCAGCATCCCCATGATCATCTGCCCGTTTACATGGCCCATATGGCCAAGGCGGAAACAGCCGTCTTCATCCGCCATTCCAAGTCCGATCCCCAGTGTCAGGCCCAATTGGGTCTCGGTGTATCTGCGAAGTGATGTTCCGCGCCCATCGGTCAGGCGTAGCGCGGTCACCGCGTGGCTGCGGTGCTGGCGGTCGGCGATGTTGATGTGCAGGGCATCGCCCTGGGACCAGATCTCGCAGGCGGCCCAAACAGCTTGTGCCAGACGTTCGTGGCGGGCCCAGACATGCTCGATCCCTTCCGCATGGATCATGTCCAGCGCGGCGCGCAAACCATACAAGTGGTGGGTGGGCGCGGTGCCGTTGAAATACTGGTAGAACAGATCGGGATTGGCGCGCGGCACCCAGTCCCAGTATTGCGAGACGCGGGGCATGGTTGCGCGTTTCGCCTGTGCCTTGTCGTTGAAGAAGACAAAGCCAACGCCTGCCGGGGTCATCAGCCCCTTTTGGCAGGCGGTCACCATGACATCGACGCCCCAGGCATCCATCTCGAACCGGTCGCAGCCCAGCGAGGCGATGCAATCGGCCATCAGAAGCGCCGGATGATCCAGATCGTCCAGCAGCGCGCGAAGGGCTGGAATATCGTTGCGGACCGAACTTGAGGTATCGACATGCACCGCAAGCACCGCTTTGATCTGGTGGGCGGTATCCGCGCGCAGGGCCTCGGATATCTGGTCGAAATCCCACGGCGACGCGGTGCCGAAATCCAGCAGTTGGACCTTGGCGCCGATCCCATCGGCCATCTCGGCCCAGCCATGGGTGAACCGGCCCGAAGCCGGGGCCAGCACCGTTTCACCCGGTGCGATCACGTTGGACAGCGCCGCCTCCCACGTGCCGTGGCCGTTGGAGATGTAGATGGCGACATTGTGATCCGTGCGGGCCACGCGACGCAGGTCGCGGGTCAACGCGGGCATCATCTCGATCAGCGCGCCTTCGTAGATATTGGGCGACGGTCGGTGCATCGCCTGCAGAACCGCGTCGGGTATGACGGACGGACCCGGAATCGCCAGATACCCGCGCCCCTGCGCAAGGGAGATTTGGTTTGTCATGGGATCAACCTGTATGAATTGATCCTTACCCTAGCGTTGCTTTGGGCGGCGTCAATCCGTCAGGCGGGACGCCTCGCGCGCAAGAGTTTCAATGCCTGCCCAGTCGCCATCCTGCACCATCTGTTTCGGCGCGACCCAGCTGCCACCGGCGCAGACCACGTTGGACAGGGAGAGGTAATCGCGCGCATTTGCCGGGGAAACTCCGCCTGTGGGGCAGAATTTGATCTGGGGCAGAGGTGCTCCGATCGCTTTCAATGCGGGCGCGCCGCCCGAGGCTTCGGCAGGGAAGAATTTCAGCATGTCATAGCCCCGTTCCAGCAGCGCCATCGCCTCACTGGCGGTGGCTGCGCCGGGCAGCAGGGGCAGGCCTTCTGCCTCGCAGGCAGCAATCAAAGCGTCGGTCGCGCCGGGTGAAACACCGAATTGCGCGCCCGCTTCTTTCGCGGCGCGGACATCGTCGGGCGTGACCAGTGTTCCGGCCCCAACGACACCGCCCGGCACGTCGGCCATGGCCCGGATTGCGTCCAGAGCCGCCGGAGTGCGCAATGTGACCTCAAGCGCCGGAAGGCCGCCAGCGACAAGTGCTTCGGCCAGCGGGCGCGCTGTGGCAGCATCGTCCACGACCAGAACCGGAACAATCGGGGCAAGGGCGCAAATCTCGCGCGTGCGTTGGGTTTTGGACATGGCTTACACTCCGAAAATGCTGGCACCGGTGTCGGCGGACCCGACATTGGCGCGGAATGTGCCGAACAGATCGCGCCCGACACCAAATTGATTGGCCGAGAGATCGGCCTTCGCAGGCACCCGGTCCAGAACGCCATCGGTGAGAATTTCCAGCTCACCTTTCACCGCATCGACCCGCACCAGATCACCATCCTGCAGATATGCGATTGCACCACCGTCCAGCGCTTCGGGTGAGACATGGATCGCCGCCGGAACCTTGCCGGACGCGCCGGACATGCGGCCATCTGTGACCAGCGCCACCTTCTGCCCGCGCCCTTGCAGGATCGACAGGATCGGGGTCAGCGAGTGCAGCTCGGGCATCCCGTTGGCTTTTGGCCCCTGAAACCGCACGACAACAATGACGTCATCGGTGAACTCACCGGCTTTGAAAGCGGCCTTGACCTCATCCTGATCGTGGAACACGCGGACCGGGGCTTCGACCACCTGATGTTCAGGCGCGACGGCGGACACTTTCATGACCCCGGTGCCCAGATTACCGGTCAGGCGCGACAGGCCTCCGGTGGGTTGGAACGGGTCCTTGGCTGAACGGACGATCTTTTCGTTCAGGCTGTGGCCCGTGCCGTCTTGCCACGTCAATTCTCCGTCGATCAGCTTGGGTTCTTTGGTGTAGTTGTGCAGGCCCTGCCCAGCGACTGTCAGTGTGTCGGGATGCAGCAGGCCATCCTCGAGCAAGGTGCCGATGGTGTAGCCCAACCCTCCGGCGGCGTGGAAGTGGTTCACGTCGGCCAGACCGTTGGGGTAAACCCGCGCAACCAAGGGGACCACGGCGGAGACGTCCGAGAAATCCTGCCAGTCCAGCACGATACCACCCGCGCGGGCCATAGCGATCAGGTGGATCAGCAGGTTCGTGGATCCACCGGTAGCCATAAGACCCACGATCCCGTTCACAAAGGCGCGTTCATCCAGGATCTGGCACACTGGCGTATAGTGATTGCCCAAAGCGCTGAGCGACAGCGCACGGCGCGCGCCCTCTTCGGTCAGGGCATCGCGCAGCGGCGTGTTTGGATTGATGAAGCTGGAGCCCGGCAGGTGCAGGCCCATGAACTCCATCAGCATCTGGTTGGTGTTGGCAGTGCCGTAAAAGGTGCAGGTGCCGGGGCCGTGATAGGCGGCCATTTCAGCGGCCATGAGTTCTTCGCGACCAACCTCTCCGGCAGCGAATTTCTGGCGCACCTTGGCCTTTTCGTCATTCGGCAAGCCACTGGTCATCGGACCGGCAGGCAGGAACACCGCGGGCAAATGACCAAACGCCTGTGCGCCGATCACAAGGCCGGGGACGATCTTGTCACAGACGCCAAGGAACACGGCAGCATCATAGGTGTTGTGGCTGAGCGACACTCCGGTCGCCAAAGCGATCACGTCGCGCGAGAACAGGGACAGTTCCATCCCCGCCTCGCCTTGGGTGACGCCATCGCACATGGCGGGCACACCGCCTGCGACCTGAGCGGTTCCGCCTGCGGCGCGAATGGCCTGACGGATCAGCTCGGGGTAACGCTCGAACGGTTGGTGGGCGGACAGCATGTCGTTATAGGCGGTGACGATGCCCAAATTTCCGGCTGTCCCGGTGGCCATGGCCTGCTGATCTGTGCCCGCCCCCGCATAGGCATGGGCCTGACCGCTGCAGGACAGATGACCCCGCGCGGGCCCCTTGGATTTGGCCTGTTCCATCCGTTCCAGATGCGGGCCACGCAGGTCGGCGCTGCGGTCGATGATCCGCTGGGTGACGTCCTTGATGACGGTGTGAACCATTCCTAACCTCCGATCTGACGCCAGCGGCGTCCATCGCGATGCATCAGCATCAGTGCTTCTTCCGGCCCCGAACTGCCCTGATCATACCGTGACGGGCGGTCGCCGCGTTGTTCCCACCCCTGAATGATAGGATCGACCCAGGCCCAGGCGGCTTCGGCCTCATCCCCACGCATGAACAGGGTCTGGTCGCCGCGGATCACGTCCATAATCAAACGCTCATAGGCGTCCGGGGCGCTGGCATCGTCGCCCAGCGCGTCGGCAAAGCTCATATCCAGCGAGACGTCGGACAGGCGGAAGCCGCCCGGACCCGGGTCTTTGATCGTGGTACGCAGGGTGATGCCTTCATCCGGTTGCAGGCGGATCACCAGCACATTGCCGCGCAAGGGGCCGACATTGGGGAAAATCGTATGGGGCGGGTCGCGGAAGAACACCGCAATCTCGGATTCGCGCGCCCGCAACCTTTTGCCCGTACGCAGGTAAAACGGCACCCCGGCCCAGCGCCAGTTGCCCAGGTGGACCTTGAGCGCAATGAAACTTTCGGTACGGCTGGCCGGATCGCCGACGTGGTCGACATATCCGCCCTCGCCCTTATCCGCACGGTACTGGCCACGTGCGATGTCTTTGGCGTCGACCGGCTCCAACGCCTCGATCACCTTGACCTTTTCGTCGCGCACCGAGTTTGGCGAAAACTTCGACGGCGGTTCCATCGCGGTCAGACACAAAAGCTGCACAAGGTGGTTCTGGATCATGTCCCGCATGGCACCGGACTGGTCATAATACGCGCCGCGCCCTTCGACCCCCACAGTTTCGGCCACGGTGATCTGCACATGATCAATATGGGTCGAGTTCCACAGCGGTTCGAACAGCGAATTGGCAAAGCGCAGCGCCATCAGGTTCTGCACCGTTTCCTTACCCAGATAATGGTCGATGCGGTAAATCTGATGTTCCTCGAAACAGGCGCGCAGACCTTCGTTCAGCGCCTTGGCCGAGGCCAGGTCATGCCCAAATGGCTTTTCCACCACGATACGGCTGTCGGGTGTCGCAAGACCCTGATCCTGAAGGCGCTTTGCGATCCCCGAGAACAGGCTTGGCCCCACCGACAGATAGAACGCGCGAACCACATCCTCGCGCAAAACGGACTTGAGATCATCCCAGCCCGCCGCGCCCAGCGCATCCACGGGGACATATTCGACCCGCTCAAGAAAGCGGTCCAGCGTGGCCTTGTCAAAGCCGGGCGCGAATTCGTCCATCGATTTGCGCACCTGATCCCGGAACGCGGCGCTGTCCATATCTGACCGCGCTGTGCCGATGATCCTGGCGTCTTCCGGCATCTGGCCCACCTGGAACCGATGATAGAGGCCCGGAATGATCTTACGCTGCGCCAGGTCGCCTGTCGCACCAAACAGCACCAGGTCGAACGGATCCACCGGAATTACGCGAGACACCATGGCAAGGTTCCTTTCGAATTCTCTGTCGTCAGCTTAGCACGACCGGCTTTTTCGGCACGAAGCGCCCAAAACGCGAAACTGTTATCGCTAACATTTAAGGCGTCAATAGAAAGGCCGCGCAGAAAAATCAAGCTTGGATTTGCGGAATGCGACAGGTTTTCCACCTATGGCTGGTTGCGCAGCCACTCCATCACCGATGGCCTTACGGATTGCTCACCCCTGTGGCGCGCATCCGCGATGATCTTGCGCACATCCTGCAGGTTCGAGCGCAGAAGAAGGGTTTTGACCGGCCCGATCGAAGCTGGACGCATCGACAAGGTCCGAATCCCCATGGCCGCAAGACACAGCGCCTCGACCGGACGCCCGGCATCCTCACCACAGAAGCTGAGCGGGGTGTCCGATATATCGCAGCGTTCGACGATACGCTCGATAAAGCTGAGGAAGCTGACATTCAGCGTGTCATAGCGGCGGCGGACCAGTTCGTTTTCGCGGTCGGCAGCAAAGAAAAACTGCTTCAGGTCATTGCCACCGATCGAGATGAAATCGACCTCGTCAAAGAATTTCTGCGGCGCGAACCCCAGCGAGGGCGTTTCCAGCATCGCGCCCACTTCCAGCGTTTCGGGCAGCACGTGACCCAGACGCTTTTCCCGCTCGATGGTCTTGTTGACCTCCCACCGGGCTTCGCGGAATTCATCGGCCTGCGCGACGAAGGGGAACATGATCGTCAGCGGCCGCCCGTTTGCAGCCCGGATCAACGCCTGCAACTGCATCCGCATCACGCCGCGCTTGTCCAGCCCAACGCGGATCGCGCGCCAGCCTAGCGCCGGGTTCGGCTCGGCCACGTGCTTCATGTAAGGCAGAACCTTGTCCGAGCCGATGTCGAGCGTGCGGAACACCACACGCTTGTCACCCGCCGCATCCAGCACGCGCTTGTATTGTGTGACCAATTCCGACCGTTTGGGCATCTGGTTGCGGACCAGAAACTGCAACTCGGTCCGAAACAGCCCCACGCCTTCTGCGCCCGAATTGTCCAGCGACGGAAGGTCCGCCATCAGCCCCGCGTTCATGACCAGATTTATCCGCGCGCCATCTTGCGTGACAGTCGGCGTTTCCCGGATCGAGGCATAGCGTTCCTGCGCCTTGGCCTGCATCGCGATCTTGTCGCGGAAGGCGCTGACCACAGTGTCTTCGGGACGCAGATGCACCACGCCCTGATCGCCATCGACAAGGACGTGATCGCCGTTCAAAGCCTCGGTCGTGATCCGACCCACATGCACGACCAACGGAATCGCCAAGGCCCGCGCCACAATGGTCGCGTGACTACCGACAGATCCTTCTTCCAGCACGATACCTTTCAGCGAGCGACCATATTCCAACAGATCACCGGGGCCGATGTTGCGCGCCACCAGAATCGGATCGGGCGGCAGGTCGGAACTGTCGGTTTTGCCCTGTCCTGTCAGAATGCGCAGCAACCGGTTGCTGAGGTCATCCAGATCGGCCAGCCGTTCCCGCAGATACGGGTCGGTCACCTGACCCATACGGGCACGGGCCTGCGATTGTTCCTTTTCCACCGCCGCCTCGGCGCTGAGGCCCAGGGCGATGTCCTCTTCCATCCGGCGCATCCAGCCTTTGGAGTTCGCAAACATCCGATAGGCTTCCAGCACCTTCAACTGATCCGAGTCGCCGCCCTGAGAAATCTCGAGCATTTTGTCGACGCCAACACGCAGTTCTTCGACCGCTTCGACCAGACGCTCACGCTCGCGATGCGGATCGTCGGCAATCGGGTTGGTGACCACCACGCGGGGTTCGTGCAGCCAGACATGGCCTTCCGCCGCCCCTTCCTGCGCTGGTCCGCCCCGCAGCAGAACAGATTGCTGGTGCAACGGCGACAGGGCCGCGCCCTCGCCGACAAAGGCGCCAAGCTCGGCCATTTCGGCCAGTACCATGGCGACAACTTCCAGCGCATATACCTCGTCGGAGGAAAACTCGCGCGCCTCGCGGGATTGCACGACCAGCACGCCCAGCTTCTGACCAAGCCGCTGCACCGGGACACCCACAAACGAGGAATACCGCTCCTCACCGGTTTCGGGCATGAAACGGAAGCCCTTGGCCGACGGCGCATCGGCCGTATTCACCACTTTTCCGGATTTGGCGACGCGCCCCACCAGACCTTCGCCCAGCCGCATACGGGTCTTGTGAACCGCCTCGGGCGACAGACCTTCGGTTGCGCAAAGCTCAAGGGTTTCTTCGTCCCGGAACAGGTAGATCGAGCACACCTCGCGCTGAATGCTGTCCGCAATCAGTTGCGTGATCCGGTCAAGACGTTCCTGACCGGCGGCCTCGCTCGCCATTTCTTCGCGCAGCCGCCCCAGCAGCTTGCGGGATTCTGTTTCGGTGCCGTCCGCCATGGCCCACCCAAATTAGCGTGTCAGGCGAAACCTTTGGCCGATCAGCTTAGGCCGCCTTGTCCAGTTCAAAGGCATCATGCAGTGCCTGAACCGCAAGTTCCATGTATTTCCTGTCGACCAGCACGGAAATTTTAATCTCAGAGGTTGTAATGACCTTGATGTTGATCCCCTCATCCGAGAGCACCTTGAACATCTTGGCCGCCACACCGGACTGAGAGCGCATACCGATTCCCACAACCGAGACCTTGCAGACATCGTTATCCGCAACCAGTTCGGCATAGTTCAGCTCGCCCTTTTCCTTGATCGCCAGCAGCGCCTTTTCGGCACGGGCCACCTGATCTGTCGGGCACGAGAAGGTCATGTCTGTGCGCCCCTCGTCCGAGATGTTCTGCACGATCATATCCACATTCACGCCCTCATCGCTGAGCGCGGTAAAGATGATCGAGGCGATACCGGGGCGGTCGGCCACCGATACAACGGTCATCTTGGCTTCGTCGCGGGAATAGGCCACACCGGCCACAACATTGGATTCCATGATATCCTCCTCGTCGCAGACCAGGGTACCGGCCTCGTCGGATTGTTCTTCAAAACTTGAAAGAACGCGTAATTTCACCTTATAGCGCATCGCCAGCTCGACCGAGCGGGTTTGCAGAACCTTTGCGCCCAGCGAGGCAAGTTCCAGCATTTCTTCGAACGAGATCCGGTCCAGCTTGCGCGCCTTTTCGCAGATGCGCGGGTCGGTCGTGTAGACGCCGTCCACATCCGTGTAGATATCGCAGCGCTCGGCATCAAACGCGGCGGCAAAGGCCACAGCGGTCGTGTCCGACCCACCGCGACCCAGCGTTGTGATACGGCCTTCCGGGCTGATGCCCTGGAACCCGGCCACAACGGCAACCTTCATGCCCTCACCAAACTTCTGGTTCAGGTTATCGGTCGGAATTTCCTCGATCCGGGCGGCGGAGTGTGCCCCGTTGGTCAGCAGCGGCACCTGCCAGCCTTGCCAACTGCGCGCCGGAATATCCATTTCCTGCAGGGTCAGCGCCATCAGGCCAGCGGTCACGTTTTCACCCGAGGACACCACGGCATCATATTCGCGCGCGTCAAACAGGGGCGAGGTTTCGTTGACCCAACCCACAAGCTCATTGGTCTTTCCGGACATGGCCGAAACGATGACGATCACGTCGTATCCCTTGGCCACTTCGACGCCCACGCGCTTTGCAGCGCGGCGGATGCGGTCAAGGTTGGCAACCGAAGTGCCACCGAATTTCATTACGAGTACGGGCATGGGGGCTGGTGTCTCCGCGCCTTGGACTTATGGTTCCGTGCCTCATATGCGAGGGGGGGAACAAGGGCAAGGGCGCAAACAGGCTTTGCCTGCGACGCAGGGCCGCTTTACAATGGGCAGGCGCGGTGTCAGCCTGCGCATCGCAATCATTCCAAGAGGTTATTCATGCTCCGTCTTGCCGCTGCCTTCGCCCTTTTGTCCTCTGCCGCCACGGCTCAGGTTACCAGCCTGGCTGGAACCGATGGTCAGAACGCATTGGGCACAATCCCATGCGCCGCAAACGCCGGAGATCCGCTGAAAACCTGCAATGCCGAACTGCGCCGGCGCGACGATGGCAGCGCAACACTTGCCGTTGGTCTGGGCAATGGCGAGGTGCGCAACATCTATTTCACCGATGGCATTCCCGACTCCAGCAGCTCAACCTCGAAACTCACCTATGAGACCCGTGGCGATTTGCTGGTGATCTTCATCGAACCCGGCGAGGTTTACGAACTGCCCAAGGCGGCCCTGAACACTCAGTAGGCGTGCGCCTGCCCGTCATAGGTTTCAAAACACCCCGAGGTATCCAGCGACAAGCTGTCGAAACGGTCAATCAGGCCGGATACGGCCTGATCCAAATGGATGTCTGCGGCCGATCCGCCCATATCCGTCTTGACCCAGCCGGGGTGATAAATGCCAACCGCAATACCGTCCGACCGCAGATCGGTGGCCAGGTTCCGGCCCAGGTTCAGCACAGCGGCTTTGGAAGACCGGTAGATATAGCTACCGCCCGGCGCACGTGTGTGTGACGCCATCTGAGATGAAATGATCGCAATCCGACCCCGCGCCGCGCGCAGGTTCGGCAACAGCGCCTGAACGGTCAGAAACACACCGGTCACATTTGTCGCGAAGCTCTGCGCCCACATCTCGGCCGGGTAGCCGTCAATGCCCTGCCCCTTGTCCAGATAGACCCCCGCATTGCAGATCAGCAAGTCCACCGGCTGTCCCTGCAAACGATCCGCCATGGCGCTGTGGTGCGTGGGGTCAGACACGTCCAGACGGATTTCGGCACTGTCGTCCCGCGCCGTCCCCGTCACCTGATGGCCATCGTTACGATACTGATCTGCCAGCGCTTTTCCGATACCGCGATTGGCCCCGGTAATCAGGATATGCATGTCTCAGTTGGTCTTTCTGCTGGGAACAAAGGGAAGCGGCGCAACCGGTACACCATCTTCGATCAGGGCTTTCGCCTCATCCGGTTTGGCCTCACCATAGATCGCCCGATCCGGCGCTTCGCCAAGATGGATTTTACGCGCCTCGCTGGCAAAATCCTTGCCTACGTAATCCGAGTTTTCCTCGACCTTGCGCCGCAACTCGGCCAGAACCTTTTGGACATCGGGCGCGGGGGTTGCCACGCTGACATCGTTCTGCGCCGGCGTCGGAGCCTCTGGCTGTTTCGCAGCGCTGCGTGCAGGACGAACGCGCGGCGTCATGATCGCCTTCTCCACCTGCGCGCTGCCACAAACGGCACATGTCACAAGCCCCGCCGCCGCAAGCTTGTCATACGCTTCCGCTGACTGAAACCAACTTTCGAAAGTGTGGCCTTCACGGCATTTCAATGCGTATTGAATCATGGTCCGTCCAAAAATCGATTGCCGAATAGATACCGACCGACAAGGCAATATCAAGCCCCTCTGGCCGCCCTTCAATGCAGCCGAGGCTTAAAGTCGCGCAAAATCGCGGCAAGTTCAGGTGACGCAACCTTTGCGGCCGCTTTTTTGGGCGAGAACCACTCTCGCCTGCGCTGCCCTTTCTCAGGAAACTTCTGGGCAACGGATTTTACAAAAAGCGGAAAGACATCCACCATGCAAAGTGCCGGCCCCTTCTTGGCGCGCAGTTTGACAAAGGGAAAATGCCCCAGCTGCTGTGGGCTGCACCGCCCGATCACGCCTGCCTCTTCCCAGGCTTCCTGTGCGGCAGCCTCGGCCGCTGACAGCCCAGGCATCAGCCACCCTTTTGGAATGATCCACCGACGGGTCTGACGCGTCGTTATCAAAAGAACTTCGGGCCGCCCCTTTTCAATCCGATAGCACAAGGCGGCAACTTGCGGCAAAACCGGAAGATTTCCAGCGCCGTGCAACAGATCGGATGAAAGCCGGGCATTCATCGCCGCCAATCCCTTTCGCCATGAGGGTCATGCCTGTCTGCCAGACCGCCGGTTTTTATCCTATTTTGCGGCCCTTACCTGTCTGGATACCACATAATGAGGCTCAAGCCAAGGAACAGGCGGATTGGCCTACATTCTGGCCGACAGTTTCCGCACCAGTTCGACATGTGGAATATCGGCGTCAATGGCCAATCGGCGCAGGCCGAAATGCACATGGGCGATCTGCTGGTAGTAGCGTGTATAGACGTAATTGGTGCCGCCTCCGGCCAAGGCGCCCAGCACCGGTACAGACTGCGCCGCCAGCTTTTGCCCCAAGACAATCGACAGCCGAGGTGCCACAGCAGCAATCAAGCGCTGCATCGCCGGGCCCGTCAGTGTCAAACGAACGGAAAAGAACCCAAGATCTGCCCCGTCATCGTAGGACAGCGGTCCAGCCGCCGACAGAACCCGAACGCAATCGAACTTGACGTTTTCCTCAGCCGGATCAAAGCCTTCCCGCGCCGCCGCCCCTTGAATTGAGCGCAGTAGCATCGCTGTCGTTGCAGGCAGTTCCATCAAGGCGGTGGACAGACCGCCCATTCCGCCCGCCGCCCCCATTGCGGTTGTCACAGCGGTATTGACCCAGGGTTTCTGATCCGGAATTGCGCGACGAGAACCCTGAGCCGCATGAATCGCCAACCACAGCGCCCGTTCCGTCGCTCCGGTCAGGCCATGACGCACCGGTTCGGGCAATTGATCAAGCAGAGACTCCGCCGACCCGCCCAGCGCGTTCAGCAGTTTTACCCCGGCCCCGCCAGCAGATTTGTAATGCTCCGCCAGCCGGTCCAGCACGGCCTCGGCATCTACGTTTTTGACAAGAACCACGTCCTGCATCTGTGCCCTCCTGTCTTGGAAACATCGGGGCTGACGGGCGCGGTTTCAATAGCTCAGCGCATCCAGCGTGTAACGGGGCCGCGCACACCTGCCCACGCTTGAGAGTCCAATTCCACTCCCAAAACACGATCCGGGTTTGTCGGAGGGGGCATTTCCACTCCACTCAACCGGGCAAAGCCAAACCTTGCGTAATAGGGCGCGTCGCCCACCAGCATGACCCGTTTCCAACCCTTGGTCCGCCCGGCGTCGATCCCGGCATGGATCAGGTATCCGCCCAACCCTTCACCCTGATGCGTGGGATGCACCGCAACCGGCCCCAGCAACAAAGCGTCATCCGCGCCCACATGGACCGGCCAGAACCGAATAGCGCCCGCCAGAATGCCCTGCCCGTCCCGAGCCACCAAAGACAGGCTCGAGACCGGAGGGACATCGTCGCGCAGACGATAGGACGACAGCGCCTCGCGCCCCGGCGCAAAGCACAGGTCATAGAGGGCCTCGACCTCCCACCAATCGTCCGGCTCTTCCGGCCTGATCCCGAATTGCTGCACGCCTGCCCTCTTTTCCTAGCTGGCAATCGCCCTAGCACTTCGCTACGCCTTGGGCAAACGCTTGGAGATCAGATGTTCTATCGCCCCGAAGACGGCCACGGCCTGCCGCATAACCCGTTCAATGCCATCATCACGCCCCGCCCGATCGGCTGGATCTCATCCCGCGATGCGGATGGGATCAACAATCTGGCCCCTTATTCGTTCTTCAACGGGGTCGCCTACACGCCGCCACAGGTGATGTTTGCAACCACCGGCACCAAGCATGATCAGAACGGCGGCAAAGACAGCATTGCGAATATCGAAGCCACACAGGTTTTTTGCGTAAACGTCGTCGCCCATGCCCATCAGGACGCAATGAACGCAAGTTCAGCGGGTTTGTCAAAAGAGACCGACGAGTTTGCACATGCCGGTTTGACACCTGTCGAGTGCGAAACCATCCCATGCGCCCGGGTCGCAGGCGCACCGGCAGCGCTGGAATGCAAACTGACCAAGATCGTCACCCTGCCGGGTGAAGCCAACAGGGTCGTATTCGGCGAGGTCACAGGCGTCCACCTCGACGACGACCACATCCGCGACGGGAAATTCGACGTGACCTCGTTCAAACCGCTGGCACGGCTTGGGTATCGGGATTATTCCGTAGTCAACGAGTTATTCTCACTGAACCGCCCCGACGATTGACGGGGTTGGGGGGCTCTGCCCCCGCCGCGCTGCGCGCGCCTCCCCCGGGATATTTTCAGCCAGATGAAGCAAGGGATCCTTCATTCATCTGGCCCTAAATATCCCGGAGCGCGAGGCAGAGCCTCGCACAAAGCCTCAGTGACCACCCAGAATGCCGGTGCGGACAGAGTAGTCGACGGCGAGGCCGTAATCCGGGTCATCGTCACTGTCCACCATCAGATGGCCCGCCTTGTTCAGCAGTTTGTGGCAGTCATGGCTAAGATGGCGCAGCATCACGCGCTTGCCTGCGGCCTCATATTTACCGGCAATGTTCTCGATGGCCTGCAGCGCGGACTGATCCACCACCCGGCTTTCGGCGAAGTCCACGATCACCGTGTCGGGATCGTTGGGCACATCAAACAACTCAACAAAACCGTCTGAGGACCCAAAAAACAGCGGGCCCTGGATTTCGTAGACCTTTGCGCCTTTTTCGGTTTCGGAGTCGCGCGTGACAGCATGGATACGCTTGGCATTGTTCCAGGCATAAGCAAGCGCCGAGACGATCACACCGACGACGACGGCAACCGCAAGGTCTTCCATCACCGTCACGACAGTCACCAGTACGATCACAAAGGCGTCCATGGCAGGGACCTTGCGCATGATCTTGAACGAGTTCCAGGCGAATGTGCCGATTACCACCATGAACATCACGCCCACCAGTGCGGCCAGCGGGATTTGTTCGATCAGCTTCGAGGCAAACACGATGAAGATCAGCAGGAACAGGGCGGCCGCGATGCCCGCGATCCGGGTTCGGCCACCGGATTTCACGTTGATCATCGACTGACCGATCATCGCGCAACCACCCATGCCGCCGAAAAATCCGGTTACAATGTTCGACGCGCCCTGGGCGATACATTCTTGCGAGGCTCCGCCCCGTTTGCCGGTGATTTCACCCACAAGGTTCAGCGTCAGCAGGGATTCGATCAGGCCGATGGCAGCCAGAATGACGGCATAGGGCAGGATGATTTCAAACGTTTCCCAGTTCAAAGGCACCATCGGGATGTGGAAAGCAGGCAGCCCGCCTTCGATTGAGGCCAGATCACCGACGCGCGGCACGTCCAGGCCAAAGCCGATCACAAGCGCCGCAACCACCAGAATACCGGCCAGGGGCGCAGGAATGATGCGCGTGATCCGCGGCATGACCCAGATAACTGCCATGGTCAGCGCCACAAGGCCCAGCATGGTATAAAGCTGCGCGCCCGAGAGCCACTCGCCCCCGCTCATCCCATGGCCGGTGTTTTCCATCGAGCCGGGCACTTTGAACTGGCCCATCTGTGCCAGAAAGATCACGATGGCCAGACCATTCACAAAGCCCAGCATCACCGGATGCGGCACAAGGCGAATGAACCGGCCCCAATGCATGGCACCGGCGATGACCTGCAAAATGCCCATCAGAACAACGGTCGCGAATAGGTATTCCACCCCGTGCTGCGCCACCAGCGCCACCATTACAACGGCCAAGGCACCCGTTGCGCCCGAAATCATGCCCGGGCGACCACCGATCAGAGCCGTGATCAGACCGACCAAGAACGCCGCGTACAGCCCGACCAGCGGGTGCACACCCGCAACAAAGGCAAACGCCACCGCTTCGGGCACCAGCGCCAGTGCCACCGTCAGACCCGACAACAGCTCGATCCGCAGGCGCGAGACGGTCAGGCCCTCGTCCGGAACCCAACGCAGATCGGGTTTGGCTATACGGTTGGCAAAGCTTGCCAGCATGGCTCGGGGCATGAGACGGTCCTGTGGGTCGTTATGTTCGCGCGAAGGGGGCCTTCTACCGGTTAAGCCCGGGCTGAGATACCACATTAACGGGAACCCGCTATGCATTTCTTGCATAACTTCACCCTTAGGACACGTGCACAAGACACAAACAGTTGACTGCACTTGCCAATTTGATCGCCGGGTCGCAGAACTCGGGTATCAGAAATTCAGTGCGGAGGCCGAACGTGACCCAAACAAAAATCGCCGTGATCGGAGGATCGGGTATTTATGACATCGATGGCCTGCAAAACGCGCAATGGGTCACGGTCGAAACGCCATGGGGCGCACCGTCCGATCAGATCCTGACCGGATCGCTGGATGGGGTCGAGATGGCCTTTCTACCCCGCCACGGGCGCGGGCATGTGCATTCGCCCACCGAAGTGCCCTATCGCGCCAATATCGATGCGCTGAAACGCTTGGGCGTGACGGATGTGATCTCGGTCTCGGCCTGTGGATCGTTTCGCGAGCATATGGCTCCGGGCGATTTTGTGATCGTCGATCAGTTCATCGACCGGACGTTTGCACGCGAGAAAAGCTTCTTTGGCACCGGATGCGTTGCGCATGTCAGCGTTGCCCACCCCACATGCCCGCGGCTGAGCGATGCGTGTGAGACCGCCGGTAAGGCTGCGGGTATCAACATCCATCGCGGCGGAACCTATCTGGCAATGGAGGGGCCACAATTCTCGTCGCTGGCCGAATCCAAAATGTACCGCGAGCAATGGGGCTGTGATGTCATCGGAATGACCAACATGCCCGAGGCGAAACTCGCCCGTGAGGCCGAGCTTTGCTATGCCTCCATCGCGATGGTCACCGATTATGACAGCTGGCACCCGGACCATGGCGAGGTTGATGTCACCGCCATCATCGCAACCCTGACCGGCAATGCCGAAAAGGGACAGGCGTTGGTCAAAGGATTGCCATCCTTGTTGGGGGCCGTGCGCGTGCCCTGCCCGCACGGATGTGACCGGGCATTGGAATATGCGATCCTTACGGCCCCGGAAAAGCGCGATCTGGTCTTGCTGTCCAAGCTGGACGCGGTGGCCGGGCGAGTGCTTTGATGCGCTCAGGGCTGGGGCAGCGTGTCCTGGACCACCTGCCACAGCCCGTGCGACCACAAATCATCATGTGTTCCACCGATGATCAGATACAGGCTGGCCGTATCCTCGGCCAGTGACGCCAAAGCCTGTCCGTGATGGGAAGGAACAACCGTATCCGCCGAGCCGTGGAAGATCAGCGTCGGGACCTCGATATCCGCCATGATGTCACGGGTGGCGAAATGGTCCTTCATCAACGCTTTGACCGGAAGCCACGGGTAACGCTCACCCGCCACGTCAACGGTTGCGGTAAATGGGGCTTCAAGCACGAGCAACTCGGCCGCTGGACGCTGCGCCGCAACGGCAGCCGCAACTCCCGTGCCCAGGCTTTGGCCATGCAAAACGACGGGTTTGTCCTGATCGTTCAGCCAGTCGAACAGTTCCAGCCCATCCAACACGAATGCCACCTCGGACGGCTCACCTGCGCTGCCGGGATAGCCCCGATAGCTAGGGGCAAGCAGCCCGTAGCCGCTGTTGAGGATTTCCCGAAGGCGCGCAGCCCGGTCGCCCAGATTGCCGCCCTGACCGTGGAAGAACAACACGGTTGGCGCATCTTCGGTGGCTGGCGTTGCTGACCATGCGGTCAGTTCGGTTCCATCCGACATGGGCAATGTGATGACGTCCGCATCCGCCAACCCGACTGCTCCGGGTTCTGGCAAATCCCCCATCGGTTTGAACAGCAAGTTGCGTTGATTAACGTACATGTATCCGACAGCGGCCAGATACAGAACGGCGACCAAAGCAAACAAGGTGACAAACAGCCGGGTCACACGACGCGTACCGGGCGCATCGCTTGGCGCGGTGCCCTGCCCTACTTTTTGAGTTCGGTTCATCGATGACTCCGCCGAATGCAGTGATGCCCTTAGTCTGGGGGCCGGTTTGCCAGATTCAAGAAACATACGCCAAGCTTAATCTGGGGTTAATGTTGTGGCGCTCACAGCAAAACTCTTGACCCCAGCGCGCCAAATGGGCTTGCTGCGGGTTGCACAAATCCGGGTGAACCATGTCTTTCGAACTCTGGCTGGCCTTTGTCGCCGCATCAACTGCGCTGCTGCTGATCCCTGGACCAACGGTGTTGCTGGTCCTCAGCTATGCGCTGTCCAAGGGGCGCAGCGTCGCCGTGGCCTCGGCCACCGGGGTTGCGCTGGGTGATCTGATTGCAATGACGGCCTCGCTTTTGGGGCTGGGCGCGCTGGTTCTGGCCTCGGCGACGTTATTCACCGTCCTGAAATGGGTCGGAGCGGTCTATCTGGTCTGGTTAGGGTTAAAGCTGCTGCGCAGCGCCCCGTCTGGCGGATTGACCCCGGTAGAGACCGGGCGCGATGTAACCGCCCGAGGCGTCTTTGGTCACGCTGCCGCAGTGACCGCGCTGAACCCCAAATCCATTGCGTTCTTCATTGCCTTTGTGCCCCAGTTCCTGCGCCCCGCCGAGCCTCTGGGTCCGCAATTCGTTATCCTGATCGCCACATTCGTCGGACTTGCCGCGCTGAATGCGCTGGCCTATGCGCTGTTGGCCGACCGGTTGCGCGTGATGATCGGACGCGCGGGCGTGATTACCGCCCTGACACGCGCCGGAGGGATCGCGCTGATCGGAATGGGCATCGCAACAGCGGTACTGCGCCGCCCTGCCTGACCTATTCCTCGGCGTTTTCCTTCATGAAACCGCGAATAAAGCGGCGGATTTCGCGCGCTGCCGAGGTGTCGAGCTCTTTGCACAATTCGACAAAAGCATCGCGTTCATCTTTGTCCAGACGCAAGACCAACTGACTGTTTTTCTTGGTGGAACCCTTACCGTCTTTCTTTGCCACGCGCCTTTTTCCCGTCTGAATCTTGAATCTCTTTGCGATGCAATGTATATACATGGCATAGAAGTTGTAGATAGCGGGCACATAACAACAAAAATAGGATTATGGCAATGAACCTTCATACTGCTCAGGCATTTCTTTTGCGAGATCAGCGCAACTGGCGCAAACCGCACCTGTCCTGGTTGCCCGCCGCACTGTACCGATATTACGGTTTGCCCAAGGCGTCCCCGGACCGCCGCAAATAGGCGCAGGCGGTATTCTTTTCTTGCATGACTGACCCCGATGGGCCAAACAGCCCGGCGTGTTTTGACGCCAAAGGGTTGCCTCATGTCCAGAAACAAGACGGTCAAAGATTACATCCGGACCATCGTCGATTTCCCCCATGAAGGGATCATGTTCCGCGATGTGACGACCCTGTTTGCCGATCCCCGCGGGTTTCGCATGGCCATCGACCAGATGCTGCACCCTTACGCGGGTGAACGGATCGACAAGGTTGTGGGGCTGGAAGCGCGCGGGTTCATTCTGGGCGGTGCCATCGCGCACCAGCTTAGCGTCGGTTTTGTGCCGATCCGCAAAAAGGGCAAACTGCCGGGCACCACGATCAGTCAGGATTACAAACTGGAGTACGGCGAGGCGATTGTCGAGATCCACGATGACGCCATTCTGCCCGGCGAGAAAATCCTGGTGGTCGACGACCTGCTGGCGACAGGCGGCACTGCGGCGGCCGGGATCAAGCTGATCGAACGTCTGGGTGGCGAAATCGTCTCTTGCGCTTTCATCATCGACCTGCCCGAGCTGGGCGGGCGCAAGGTTCTGGAAGAGATGGGCATGGATGTGCACATCCTTTGCGAATTCGAAGGTCTTTGACCTAAACAAAATCACATATTTTTGAGTGGAAATCTGAAATGGCTCGGGCTTAGCCCGGCTTCGCCGGTTTTCAAGCCAATTCTTTGCGCGTTTCATGTGATCTGTTCCATGCGCCCGGCGTATCCCGGTTGATGCTGCTGAGAGCATTCCAAACCAGGGAGACTACGTTATGTTTCGCAAATTCGCCGCCGTCAGTGTTGCTTCGATCCTTCTGAGCACCTCGGCCATGGCCGATGGCCACGGCAAAGACATTGTCGACACCGCCGTCGCCGCCGGAAGCTTTGAAACCCTTGTTGCAGCTGTTCAGGCTGCCGAGCTGGTGGATACGCTGAAGGGTGAGGGCCCGTTCACCGTGTTTGCCCCGACCGATGAAGCCTTTGCAGCGCTGCCCGAGGGCACGGTTGCGGACCTGCTGAAGCCGGAAAACAAAGATCAGCTTGTGGCGGTCCTGACCTACCACGTCGTGCCGGGCAAAGTGATGTCGGGCGATCTGTCCGACGACATGACCGCTGCGACCGTTCAGGGTGGTGACATCACCATCGATCTGGACTCGGGCGTGATGGTCAATGACGCCAACGTTGTTCAGGCCGATATCGAGACAAGCAACGGCGTGATCCACGTCATCGACAAGGTGATCCTGCCTGCGTCCTAAGCACTGTTCTTCACGGCCCGGTCCCGGCTGGGCCGTGATCACATCTTTAGAACAGCGCCCGGGTTCATGATGCCCTTTGGGTCCAAAGCCGCCTTGATCGCCCGCATGGCAGACAGTTTCGTCGGGTCAGAGAAATGCTCAAGATCCTCTGTCTTTAGCCGACCTATCCCATGCTCCGCGCTGACAGATCCTTCGAACGCATGCACGAGATCGTGCACCGCCTGTTTGACCAGCATGCGGTCTTCGGCAAAATCTGCCCGGCTCTGCCCCTTGGGCGGAAACACGTTGTAATGCAGGTTGCCGTCGCCCAGATGACCAAAGCAGTTGATCCGGAACGGCCCCAGCGCCCCGATAATCTCAGCCCCATGCTGAATGAACTCGGGGATCGCCGAAATCGGCACTGAGATGTCGTGGCTCGAGACCGAACCGATCAAGCGATTTGCTTCGGGGATGTTTTCCCGCACCGCCCAAAGCTCCTGACGCTGCGCCTCGCTTTGCGCGATCACCCCGTCATTGACCAAACCCCTTGCACTCGCAGCGCTGAACAGGGCCTCCAAAGCGTCATACGGGTTTTGCCCGGCAGGCAGGCCCAGCTCGATCAGAACGGACCAGTCTGGCGGCGTGTCAAACGGCTGGCGCACATCCGGCAACACCTCGGTCAAGAAGTCCAGCCCCTGCCTATGGATCAACTCAAACGTACTGACCGTCTCGCCCACCTGATCGCGCGCCACGCCAAGCAGGTCGATCGCGGCCTCGGGTGAGGCAACCTGAAAAATCGCAGTCCCGGTCGCCGCGGGGCGCGGAAACAGCTTCAGCGACGCCGCCGTGATGATCCCCAACGTGCCTTCGGACCCGATCAGCAAATTGCGCAGATCATAGCCCGTGTTGTCCTTCCGCAACCGGCTGAGACCATGCCAGATCTCACCGCTTGGCAGCACGGCTTCAAGCCCAAGACACAGATCGCGGGCGTTGCCATAGCGCAGCACATTGACCCCACCCGCATTGGTCGCAAGGTTGCCGCCAATCCGGCATGACCCCTGCGCCGCCAATGCCAGAGGAAACAGCCGTCCCGCCGCCTCGGCCGCGGCCTGCACATCGGCCAGTACAGCGCCCGCTTCGACAATCATGACATTCTCGGTGGGATAGACCTCACGTATCGCGGTCATGCGTTCCAATGAGATCACCAACGGGGTCGGCCCGTCAGGCATCACCTGCCCCCCGACCAGACCTGTACCGCCGCCATATGGCAGAACGGGCACCGCCTGCTCGGACGCAAGCCGGACAAGGGCGGAAACCTCTTCGATCGAATGCGGCAGGGCCAACAGGCCCGGCTGCCCGGAAAACCGGCCACGCGGTTCTTCCAGATATCGCTCTGAAATCGGGCGCAGCACATCGATCCCCACGGTTGAGCGGATCAGGTCTGCAAGATGGTCATCAGCGGGGTTCAGGGTCATTGCTATTCATTGCCCAAGGTGCACGGCACCCACAAGCCTTATTCCAGATCAATCAGATATTCCGGCTCAAGCACCACAACGGTTGGCCGGTCAGGCAACGTGCGCAACGATACGGTGATTTCGGACGTGCCTTCACGCACAACAGGGAACTCATCACGGATATCGACCAGAAACCGATCCAGCGAGAAACTGGAAAACCAGTGCATCGGGATGATGACCGAGCTTTTCAGCCGCCTCAGCACCGAAATCATGTCGGGCAATGGCATTGTCGTACCCCCATCCACCGCCGCCATGACCACATCCAACCGCCCCAGCGCCGCGAATTGCTCATCCGAGGGCACGTGGTGCAGATGCCCCAGATGACCGATGCACAAGCCCTCAACCTCGAAGACAAAGATCGAGTTGCCCTGTTCTTCCACCCCGCCATAGACCGAGCGGATGTCGGTCGAAACATTGCGCACTAGCATCTCACCCAGATCGAGGTAGTGATCGATCCCCTGACCGAACTCGCCCCATCCCGGCAGAACATGCGGGATCGCGGGGTCCGGGTGGGCCGTCCAATGGGTGCTGTGGGCGTGGTTCATGGTCACGATGTCCGGGATCAGGTCGGCACCACCAATGAACCCGGTGAAATCCGTCACTGCGTTCAACCCGCCGCGCGTCTGGATCAGAAAAGACGCATGGGCGACATAACTGATCCGGACCGAAAACTCAGGCACAGGATCCTGCCAGGCCGCCTTGTGGATATACGCGATCCCCGGAGCTGCATCCGCAATGGCGATGCAATGGCTCGGCCGCCGCTCTTGCGCTGCGGCCCCGCCCGAAATCACCATCAATGCCGCAACCAACCAGCGCATACCCAGAGTGTAGCGCAGAACGCCCCCAAGTCATGCGCTTTAGTTGCGCATGTCCGAGCGGCACAAATCAGGTGCCAACTTTTGTGCGACGTGCCCCTTGTTCATCTGGCCAAAAATATCTCGGGGGAGTCGCGGCCTGCCGCGACGGGGGCAGCGCCCCCTTACCCCGCGTCCGTCTTGCCGCGCCGATCCGATCGAAGGCTCGCGTACAGAACATGCGTCCGCCACCGCCCATTGATCTGCAAATAGGACTGCGCCACGCCTTCATATTTGAACCCCGAGCTTTCCAACAACCCCCGAGAGGCCGCGTTTTCCGGCAGACAGGCTGCCTCGATCCGGCTCAGATCCAAACGCGTGAAAGCGTGGTGAACAACCGCCCCAATGGCCTCGCGCATGTAACCACGGCGTGCGAATGCCTGCCCGGTCCAATACCCCAGCGTGCCCGCTTGCGCCGGGCCGCGACGAATATTGTCCAGCGTGATTGCACCCAACAGCACGTCATCTTCACGCCGGAACAGAAACAGCGGAATGGCGGTGCCGCTGGCGACCGAGCGCTGCGCCCAGTAGACGCGATTGGTAAAAGATTTCCGGCTCAGATGGTCCTTGGCCCAGATCGGCTCCCACGGGGTCAGGTAGTCTTTCGAGGATCGGCGCAGCGCGGTCCAGTTGTTGAAGTCGGAATGGACGGGCGGGCGCAGGCTCAGGCGCTCGGTTTCGAGTTTCAGCTTGCGTCTGCCCAACAGCATCACGCCGCACGCCTCTCCTGCAATTCCGCCAGCAACGGCGCGCCTGAAACGGGGCCATACAGCGCCAGCGCCGCCGGGGCCTGCACCGCCATCTTCTCGGCAAAGGCACGTACATCCTCGGTGCTGACCGCGTCGATCTTGGCGACCGTATCCTCAAGCGAGGGCACCCTTCCCCAGATCTGCACCAGACGCGCCAGACGTTCCGCGCGGTTCGATGGGCTTTCCAGCCCCATCAGCATCCCCGCCTTCATCTGGGCGCGGGCGCGGGCGACCTCTTCGGGGCTCATGTCCTCGGCCGCGCGCTTCATCTCATCAATTGTGATCGTCGCCAGTTCGCCCACCTGATCGGCCGAGGTTCCGGCATAGATCGTGGTCGTTCCGGTATCGGCATAGGCCCCGGTCTGGGCAAAGATCGTATAGCACAGCCCGCGCGTCTCACGCACCTCCTGAAACAGGCGTGAGGACATGCCGCCGCCCAAGGCAGTCGAGTAAATCTGCGCCGTATAGATCGCATCGTCACTGTAGCCCGGACTTTCCAGAGCCAGCGCGAAATGGGCCTGCTCCAGCTCTTTCTCCTGCCGAGCCTCACCGCCGGTGAAACGGGCCGCTTCGGGGATCAGACCCTTGCGCGGTTGCAGATGACCAAACATTTCTTCGGCCATTTTCATCAGCGCATCGTGATCCACGGCACCCGCTGCGGACAGGATCATCTGCTCGGGCCCGTAATGTTCCGCCACGAACCCCGACAGATCCTCACGCGAGAACGCGCTGACCCGTTCGGTTGGTCCCAGTATGGTTCGCCCCAAGGGCTGATCGTGATAGCTCTGCTCCTGCAACCAGTCAAAGATCACGTCGTCGGGCGTGTCATAAGCCTGACCGATCTCCTGCAGGATCACACCACGCTCAACCTCAATCTCGCGCGGGTCGAAAACCGGGTTCAGAACAATGTCGCCGATCACATCCATCGCCAGCGCCACATCGTCTTTCAGCACACGCGCGTAATAGGCCGTGACCTCGCGCGAGGTATAGGCGTTGATATAGCCGCCCACATCCTCGATCGCCTCAGCGATTTGCAGCGCGGACCGCCGTTCCGTACCCTTGAACGCCATATGCTCAAGGAAATGGGCGATGCCGTTCTGTTCGATCCGTTCATGCCGCCCGCCGGCGGTCACCCAGATGCCGATGGCCGCCGATTGCAGCCCCGGCATATGTTCACTGACGATACGAAAACCGTTCTTCAGCTGGTCCTGTCTGACTGTCACTCAGCAATATGCCTTCTGATATGATCCTCAAGGGCGCCCAGATCATTGGCAATCCGCGTCACCCGTTCCGGACGTTCATACAGATCAGACATGCGGGATGGAAGAGGCGGATGTTCGCCGCTCGCCGTCTCGACCGCCGCCGGGAATTTCGCCGGGTGCGCGGTGGCCAGCGTGATCATCGGAACGTCCGCCGCGCGGTGATCCTCGGCGACCTTGATGCCAACGGCGGTGTGCGGGCAGACCAGCTCGGCGCTGCGACCCAGCGTGGATTTGATCGTCGCCAGCGTTTCCTCCTCGGACACCCTTCCCGAGTCGAAATTCTCGCGCAGCGCCTCCATCGCGCCCTGACTGACGTTGAAGCCACCGGACTTGAGTTCATCCATCAACTGCGCCACGGCGCTGCCATCCTCGCCATAAGCGTAATACAGCGCGCGCTCAAAGTTCGAGCTGACCTGAATATCCATCGACGGGCTGATCGAAGGGATGGTATCGCCCTTGAAATACCCCTCGCCCGAGAGGCAGCGATGCAGGATGTCGTTCTGGTTCGTCGCCACCACCAGACGGTCGATGGGCAGGCCCATGCGTTTGGCGATGTAACCGGCAAAGATGTCACCGAAATTTCCGGTGGGCACGGTAAAGCTGACCTTGCGATGCGGTGCGCCAAGGCTGGTGGCCGCCGAGAAATAATACACCACCTGCGCCAGCACGCGCGCAAAGTTGATCGAGTTCACACCGGCCAGTTTGACCCCGTCGCGGAAGTCGAAATCGTTGAACATATCTTTCACGGCGGCCTGACAATCGTCAAAATCGCCATCAACGGCCAGTGCATGAACATTGCTGTCGGCGGGTGTCGTCATCTGACGGCGCTGTACCTCGGACACGCGGCCATGCGGGAACAGGATGAACACGTCCACCGCGTCCAGCCCCCGGAACGCCTCAATCGCGGCCGAGCCGGTGTCGCCGCTGGTCGCGCCCACGATGGTCACGCGATCATTGCGCCGTTTAAGCGCCACCTGGAATAGCTGACCGATCAGCTGCATGGCGAAATCCTTGAAGGCCAGCGTCGGCCCGTGGAACAACTCCAGCAGGAAGTGGTTCTCGTTCAACTGCTTCAGCGGCGCGCGGGCATCGTGGCCGAAGCCTTCATAGGCGCGGGCGATGATATCCTTGAACTCACCTTCGGCAAATGAGCCGCTGACATAGGGCCACATCACCCGAAACGCGATTTCCTCATAGGGCAGACCGGCCAAAGCGGCGATGTCGTCGTGGCTCATCACCGGGATTTCGGCGGGCAGGTACAGGCCGCCATCACGGGCCAGCCCGGTCAGCATCGCCTCTTCAAAACTCAGTTCGGGCGCCTGCCCACGGGTCGAGATATATTTCATGTCGCGTCACTTTCAGAATTGGCACGGCTGCGCCACAGGAAGTACCCGGTCATCGCGGCCCAGACCAGAGCCAGACCAAACCAAGTGATTGCATATTGCAGATGATCGTTCGGAATGCCCGTCGTGCTGACGGGCAAGGGCGTGATGCCGGGGTCGGTTTGCGACCGGGCGATCAGCAAGACAGGCTCTGCCCCCAAAGCGGCGGCCAGATTGGGCACGTCGCGGGCAAACCAGATGTTGGCATCGATATCGGGCTCGGGCGTGTAACTGTCGATCTCATCTGGCCAGTGCAGATTGCCGGTGATCTGCATAGGCCCGGTCAGGCGGTCGGTCTGTTTCGCCGTGGTCGGCACAAATCCGCGATCTACCAGAATGGTCCGGCCCTGCGTGCTGAAGGACTGGATGATGCGGTACCCTGCCCCGACCTGCTTGACCGAGACCAGAACGTGGATTTCACCCGGTTCCATGTCGCCCTCGACGACGACCGGCAGGTATTTGTCAACACCCTCGGAGATCTGCTGCGGCAGCGCCACAGGGTCGGCTGAAATGCGGCTGTCGATCTCCGCCAGCACGCCCTGTTTCCATGCCAGCCTTTGCACCTGCCACACGCCCAGCGACACCAGCACGGCGAGACCGGCAAGGCCGAAGATCAGCAGAAACAAAAAGCGGCGCATGGCGGGGGCAAACCTCATTGCAGGAACCGGCGTCTTGTTAAGGGCGGCGCGGGCCGGATTGCAACCACGCAATTGTATCGGGCGCAATCTTGCGCCCTTGAAGCGCTTTTCGTTTGTTTTGAATCAGAATGCGCTGCCTCTCCCTTCGGTCGAACGCGCATTCTGATGAAGAAATCTAGATAAAACGAAAAGCGCCCTAATCGAGAAAAAGCCGCCCCAAGGGGCGGCTTTTGCAATTGGATCACCTGACCGGTGTTACATCAGCGGGGCCTGGCCCCAGATGTAGACGGCGAAGAACAGGAACAGCCAGACGACGTCAACAAAGTGCCAGTACCAGGCAGCAGCCTCGAAACCCACGTGCTTTTCAGGGGTAAAGTCGCCCTTGAGCGCGCGGATCAGACAGACCGACAGGAAGATCGTGCCGATGATCACATGCGCGCCGTGGAAACCGGTCGCCATGAAGAAGTTCGAGTAGAACTGGTCGCCGCCAAACTTCCAGTCCTCATGCGCGAGCAATTCATAATATTCGAAACCCTGCAGCGCGGTGAAGGCGATGCCCAGAACGATACCGATGGCCAGACCGTTGATCAGCGCCTTGCGGTCATTGTCGTGCACCAGCGCGTGGTGCGCCCAGGTGATCGCACAGCCCGACAGCAGCAGGACCAGAGTGTTGATCAGCGGCAGGTGGAACGGGTCAACCGCATGGATATCCGGCTGGATGTATTCAGTGCCTGCATAGTCGTACATCGGATACATGCGATGTTTGAAGAATGACCAGAACCAGGCAAAGAAGAACATCACCTCGGACATCACGAACAGAATGAAGCCATAGCGCAGACCGATGCGCACGACCGGCGTGTGATCGCCCTGGCGGCTTTCGACCACCACTTCGGACCACCAGGCGAACATGGTATAAAGAACAGCCACCAAACCGGCCCAGAACATCCATGGCGTGATGCCGTGCATCCACAGGACGGCTCCGAACAGCATCACAAAGCCCCCAATCGCGCCGACAAGCGGCCAGATTGAGGGGTTCAGAATGTGGTAATCATGGTCTTTTGCGTGTGCCATCAGTGTCCCTCACCTAAAGGCGTTAGTTCGTGTTTGTATCGGTCTGCGCGTCCAGGGCGGCAAAGCCCTCGGGCAGGTCAATTTCGTAGAATGTATACGACAGAGTGATCGTATGCACATATTTCGCTTCCAGATCCTCGACCATTTCGGGGTCGACGAAAAAGCTGACGGGCATCTCTACCCGCTCGCCCGGTTGCAGTACCTGTTCCTCAAAGCAGAAACAGGCGATTTTCTGGAAATAGCCGCCGGCCGAATAAGGCGCCACATTGTACGACGCTTGCCCGGCGATGGGTCGGTCGGTCGGGTTGTAGGCCTCGTAAAAGGCCAGCCCGGTCTCGCCGATGCGCACTTCCATCTCGCGCTCGACGGGTTTGAACTCCCACGCCATGCCCTTGGCCTTTGAGGCATCAAAGCGAATGGTGACGGTGCGGTCCAGAATGTCTTCGGGGGCCGCTTCGGCCACGCCGGTGGTGCCGCCAAACCCAGTGACGCGACAGAACCAGTCGTAGAAGGGGACAGCGGCCCAGGCCAGGCTGCCCATCAGGACAACCACACCCACCGTTTGTGCAACCGTCTTCTGCGGGCCGGTCAATGCCATCAATTCTGTACCTCCTCAGTCGCCATGCCAAAGTCTGTGCCCGACACTTTCACGACCGTCAGGCCAAAAATGATCACGATGAACGCCGCCAGGGTCAGCCCGACCCCAAGGTTGCGGCCAAAGCGGCGTTGGTGCAGTTCGTGGCTTTTGCGCAGGCTCATGACCAGCCTCCCAAGCCGTAAGGTTTCAGCAGGGCTTCGACCAGAATAGCCCCGAAATGCAGGAAGAGGTAGAGAAGCGAAAGCTTGAAGAACCCACGCTCGACTTTGAAGTTGTCTGCCTCGGAATCGTCCTCGGTCCGGCGCGCGATCTGCCATGCGCCGCGCAGGAACAGCGCGTTCAGCACCAGCGCGACGGTCAGATAGACCGGGCCGCCAATGCCCGAGAAGGACGTGCCGACTGCCAGCAGGGCCAGCAGCACGGTGTAAACCAGAATATGCCAGCGTGTTGCGCGACGACCATGCGTGACGGTCAGCATCGGCACGCCTGCGTCGTCATAGTCCGAGCGCATGAACAACGCCAGCGCCCAGAAATGCGGCGGTGTCCACATGAAAGTCAGGGCAAACATCAGCCAGGGCTCGATCGACATCGACCCGGTTGCCGCAACCCAGCCGATCACCGGAGGGAACGCACCCGCAGCGCCGCCGATCACGATGTTCTGCGGCGTCGTGCGCTTCAGCCACATCGTATAGACGACCACGTAGAAAAAGATGGTGAAGGCCAGAAACGCACCCGCGAACCAGTTGGTCGCAAGGCCCAGCATGATTACCGACAGACCGGACAGGGCCAGCCCGACCGCCAGCGCCTCGCCTTCTTCTACCTTACCGGAAGGGATCGGGCGGTTCTTGGTACGCTTCATCACCTTGTCGATATCCGCATCCCACCACATGTTCAGCGCGCCCGAGGCTCCGCCGCCGATGGCGATGAACAGAATGGCGCAGAAACCCACGAAGGGGTGCACCGCAACCGGAGCTGCCAGCAGACCGACCAAGGCCGTGAACACGACCAGAGACATGACGCGGGGCTTCAGCAGGGCGAAGTAATCGCCAAAGCTGGCCTCATCCGCGTGCGCCTGAGCGGTCGTTGCGCTGGCATTGATGCTTGCGTCGGTCATTCCGGGTCCTTTTGCGGCGAAAGCTGCGCGATCCCCCGCGCAGCTGGCTGTTTATTGCAGACAGGTCGCCCTGCCCGCACAGTGCTTAGTTCGAAGCAACCTGATAGCTTTGCGGCAGGCCCGCATATTCGTCGATCGCGCCTTGCAGCCACTGTTCATAGGCCTCTTCGCTGACGACCTTCACAGTGATCGGCATATAAGCGTGGTCCTTGCCGCACAGTTCCGAGCACTGACCGAAATAGATGCCTTCCTTGTCAGCCTCGAACCACAGCTCGGCCAGACGTCCGGGCACGCCGTCCTGCTTCACGCCGAAGGACGGGATGGTCCACGAATGGATCACGTCTGATGCGGTGACTTGCATCACGATCACTTTGCCAACCGGAACAACCACGGCGGTGTCGGTGGCCAGCAGCCACTCATCATCGCTGTAGCCCGAGTCGGCCAGCTTGGCGCGCATCGCATCGTCCAGCACGAACGGAGTGACGTCTGCATCCGCAGGCCGCGCACCTTCGTCCAGCGTGGCCGGATGGCCCAGCAGATAGCTGTCAAACGCGAAATCGTGATCGACATATTCATAGGTCCAGTACCACTGGTTCCCGACCACCTTGATGGTGATGTCGCCTTCGGGAATCTCCTGCTGCTTGAACAGCACCGGCAGCGAGAAGGCACCGATAAAGACCAGAATCAGGATCGGGCCCAAGGTCCACGCAATCTCGACCGGGGTGTAGTGCGAGAACCGCGCCGGGGTTGGGTTTACACGCTGATTGTAGCGCACGATGCAGTAAACCAGCAGCGCGGCAACAAACACGCAGATCAAGGTGATGATCACCAGAATCATCGTATCCAACTTGTGGATGCCTTCGGCAAGGCTGGTGGCCGCAGGCTGGAACCCAAGGCCGCCATCGACCGGCTTGCCAATAATCTCAAGCTCCTGAGCCATGGCGGGAAGGCTGGAGAGGGCTGTCATAAAGCCCGAAAGCATCAAAGCATTCTTCATGTTCTGTCCTGATCGTTTGATCTTTGCGTCCCTGGCGAAAAGGTGTGAATCGGTCGCACCTCTCCCGTTGTCTTTGGCCGCGTTAAAAACCATATTCCTGCTGGTAGATAAAGCAAAATGCTTGCGTCAAACAGACGCTATTTTTGATCTGGATCAAACCCGAAAGGTCCCAACCCATGGCTCAAGCCCCGTTTCGCCCCTTTGAAAACGCTCTGCCGCATGACGAAGCGCTGTCTATACTGCAGTCCGCGACAGCCGGGGCCGAGGACGGAGAGCTGTTTGTCGAGCGGCGAAAATCCGAGGCTCTGGTCTTTGATGACGGGCGTTTGCGCACCGCATCCTACGATGCGTCCGAAGGGTTCGGCCTGCGTGCGGTGCAAGGTGAGGTTGCCGGATATGCCCATTCGACCGAGGTTTCGATCCCCGCACTAAAGCGCGCGTCCGAGACGGCGCGACTGGCCGTGGGCGACGGTGGCGGTACTCTGGCCGAGGCCCCGCGCGCCACCAATACGCGGCTTTACACGGACGAGGACCCCATCGAATCCGCCGCCTTTCCGGTGAAAATCGAAACCTTGCGCGAGATTGACGCCTTCGCCCGCGACCTTGATTCCCGCGTCGTGCAGGTCAGCGCCTCGATCAGCGCCGAGGTGCAAGAGGTCGAGATTCTGCGCCCCGATGGTGTGCTGGTGCGCGATGTGCGCCCGATGACACGGGTCAATGTCTCGGTGATTGTCGAACAGAATGGCCGTCGTGAAAGCGGCTCGGCAGGCGGTGGCGGGCGCATTGGCCTAAGCGGGCTGCTGGATCCGACCAATTGGCAGGACAAGGCGCGCGAAGCGTTGCGAATCGCTCTGGTCAATCTGGATGCGGTCCCTGCCCCGGCTGGCGTGATGGAAGTGGCGCTTGGCCCCGGCTGGCCCGGCATCCTGCTGCACGAAGCCATCGGTCATGGGCTTGAAGGCGACTTCAACCGCAAGGGCAGTTCGGCCTTTGCCGGGTTGATGGGCCAGCAGATCGCCTCGAAGGGCGTCACGGTGGTCGATGACGGCACGATCTCCGACCGTCGCGGCTCGATCAGTGTGGATGATGAGGGCACGCCCAGTTCGCGGACTGTGTTGATCGAAGACGGTGTGCTGACCGGCTATATGCAGGACCGCCAGAACGCGCGCCTGATGGGCGTTGCGCCCACTGGCAACGGGCGGCGGCAAAGCTATGCGCACAAACCCATGCCGCGCATGACCAACACTATCATGCTGGGCGGTGAGGCTGATCCGGCCGCGCTGGTGGCCGATATCAAGGACGGTATCTGGGCCGTTGGCTTCGGGGGCGGTCAGGTGGATATCACCAACGGCAAATTCGTGTTCTCCTGCACCGAGGCGTATCGGGTCGAAAACGGCAAGATCGGCGCGCCGGTCAAAGGGGCCACGCTGATCGGGGACGGGCCGTCGGCGCTCAAGCGGATTCGGGGGCTGGGCAATGACATGGCACTGGATCCGGGGATGGGCACCTGCGGCAAGGATGGCCAATGGGTTCCGGTCGGGGTCGGTCAGCCCACGGTTCTGATGGATGGTTTGACGGTCGGCGGCTCGGCCGCCTGAGTCGGACGAACCAGTGATACGGACGGCGCAGGGTTAACCTGCGCCTTTCTTTTGGCTTCGTGTCAACGCGTTCCACCGTTTGACAAAAAATTCACTGCAGATTTTGTTTTGTTAAATTTCAACAGTTTAGCGAATACTCTTGCGGTTTTTCGAAAGAGATTGTGTATAATTTTCCAAGATTCACAGGCTGTTAACCCGCGCAATCGTAAACCAGTTCTGCAATCAGGCGGAGCATCGGATGACCGAAGAGCAGCTTTCTTCCAATCACCCCCCACTCCCACCCACCACGGAAGAGGACAGGTTTTCCTGGCTCCGTCTGTTGCGCTCGCGCAAGGTTGGCCCGGCGACGTTTCGTCGGCTGCTGCGCGAACATGGCTCGGCGCAGAATGCGCTGGCCGCGCTGCCGGAAATGGCACGCGCTGCCGGAATAGAAGGGTATGAAATTTGCCCCCCCGGCGTGATTGAGGCGGAGCTCAAGGCCGCAAAAGCCGCCAAAGCGCTGCTTTTGTGCCTTGGGGCCGCCGATTTCCCAGATGCCTTGATGGACCTGTCCGACGCCCCGCCGTTGCTGTGGGCGATTGGGGATACGTCCGTCCTGAAACGGCGGTCGATTGCGATGGTCGGCGCGCGCAATTGCTCGTCCCTGGGGGCCCGCATGGCGCGCGGGCTGGCGAAAGAGCTTGGTGAGAAAGGGTTCGTCATCGTCTCGGGGCTGGCCCGAGGGATCGATACGTCCGCACATTTGGCCTCGGTCGATACCGGGACGATTGCGGTTATGGCCGGTGGTGTGGATGTGATCTACCCGGCTGAGAATACGGATCTTGCACGGGACATTGCCGAAACCGGCCTGCGCCTGTCCGAACAACCCATCGGCGTGACCCCGCAGGCGCGGCATTTTCCGCGCCGCAACCGAATCATTTCAGGCCTGGCGCAAGCGGTTGTGGTGGTTGAAGCCGCCGCCAAATCCGGCAGCCTGATCACGGCCCGCGACGCTTTGGATCAGGGGCGCGAGGTTCTGGCGGTTCCGGGACATCCGTTCGATGCACGCGCCGCGGGGTGCAATCTGCTGATCCGCGACGGGGCGACTTTAGTGCGCTCGGCGGAGGATGTGATTGACGCCTTGCCACCTGAACACGCCGAGATGTTCTCAGAACCGCCCTCCCCGGTTGCGACCGACCCAAAGCCCGCCTCCAACCCTGCTGCGCTGCATAACGAGATTCTGATGCGGCTGGGGCCTTCACCCATTGCCGAGGACCAGCTGATCCGCGACATCGCCGCGACCGCAGGGGAAATCGGCCCCATTCTGGTCGATCTGGAACTGGATGGGCGGATTCAACGCCAACCCGGCGGTCTTCTGTCCTTGGCCGGTTGACGCCAAAGTGGCGACAAAACGGGCCGTTAGCCCACCGGAAGACGCACTAAATCGACGCGCGCCCGCTGGTGACCAAAGGAACGCATTGACAATTCGATCTTGCCGCACACATTTTGCACGGCCATACAAAGCGCAAAGCCCGTCGAACGAGGATTCCTCTTAAATGCCCGTAGTTGTTGTAGAATCTCCGGCCAAAGCAAAAACGATCAACAAGTATCTTGGCCCCGACTACACGGTTCTGGCCTCATACGGTCATGTTCGCGACCTGCCGCCCAAGGACGGATCTGTCGATCCCGACCATGAATTTTCGATGAAATGGGAGGTTGGCAATGACAGCCGCAAGCATGTCAAAGCCATCGCCGACGCGCTGAAGGAAGACAACGCACTGATCCTCGCCACCGACCCCGATCGCGAGGGCGAGGCGATCAGCTGGCACCTGCAGGAGGCGCTGACCAAGCGCCGCTCGATCAAGAAGGACACGCCCGTCAGCCGCGTCACCTTCAACGCCATCACCAAAGAGGCGGTGACCGAGGCGATGCAGAACCCGCGTCAGGTCGACATGCCGCTGGTCGAGGCGTATCTGGCGCGTCGCGCGCTGGACTATCTGGTGGGCTTCAACCTCTCTCCGGTTCTGTGGCGCAAACTGCCAGGAGCCCGGTCGGCGGGCCGGGTGCAATCGGTCTGCCTGCGCCTGATCGTCGAACGCGAGATGGAGATCGAGGCGTTCAAACCGGTCGAATACTGGTCGGTGCGCGCGCTGTTCGAAACGCCGCGTGGCCAGACCTTTGAGGCGCGTCTGGTCACTCTGGCCGGGAAGAAACTGGATAAGCACGATCTGGCCAACGCCACACAGGCGGAACTGGCGGTTCAGGCGATCACCAGCCGCGCACTCAGCGTTACCTCGGTCGAGGCGAAACCGGCTGCCCGCAACCCCAGCGCCCCATTCATGACGTCGACCCTACAGCAGGAAGCCAGCCGCAAGTTCGGCATGGGCGCACGCCATGCGATGCAGGTGGCGCAGCGGTTGTATGAGGCCGGCTATATCACCTATATGCGGACCGACGGCATCGACATGGCACCCGAGGCGGTGGCCGCCACGCGTGAGACAATCGCGGATCGTTATGGTTCCGAATATGTGCCAGACAGCCCGCGCATGTATAAGAACAAGGCCAAGAACGCGCAGGAAGCCCACGAATGTATCCGCCCGACGGATATGTCGCGCGACGCCAAGGCGCTGAAGGTCACCGACGAAGATCAGCGCAAACTTTACGATCTGATCTGGAAACGCACCATTGCCTGTCAGATGGCCGCTGCACGGCTGGAACGCACAACTGTCGAGATCGGCAGCGATGACGGGCAGGTCGGCCTGCGCGCTACCGGTCAGGTGGTGCTGTTCGACGGGTTCATGCGCGTCTACGAAGAAGGCCGCGACGATGTGGCCGATGACGACGAAAAGCGCCTGCCGCAGATCATGCAGGGCGATCCGGCGCGGTTCGCCAAGCTGTCGCTGCGTGATCAGTTCGCAAAAGCCGAAGATAAAGCCGCCATTCTGTCCGACAACGAAGCCGTGCTGGCGCTGCAACATCACACCCAGCCCCCCCCGCGCTATACCGAGGCCACGCTGGTCAAGCGGATGGAGGAATTGGGGATCGGTCGCCCCTCGACCTACGCCTCGATCGTGACAACGATTCAGGACCGCGAATATGTTCGCAAGGACAAGAACCGGCTGATCCCCGAGGAAAAGGGCCGGATCGTCACGATCTTCCTGCTGAATTTCTTCCGTCAGTATGTGGGCTATGAATTCACGGCCAATCTGGAAGAAGAACTGGACGACGTCAGCGCCGGTGACCGCGACTATAAGGACCTTCTGGGCAAGTTCTGGCGCGACTTCTCGGCCGCGATTGGTGAAACGTCGGAACTGCGCATTTCAGAAGTGCTGGACAGGCTGGACGAAGCGCTTGCGCCTCAGCTGTATCCGCCGCGCGAGGACGGGTCCGATCCGCGTGTCTGCCCAAAATGCGGCGTGGGCCAGTTGCATCTCAAAACCTCACGCACCGGCGGCTTTGTCGGTTGCGGCAACTATCCTGAATGCAACTACACCCGTCCCATCGCAGGTGAAGGGGCCGAGGGCGAGGAACGTCTGCTGGGCGAAGATGCCGGGGACGAGATCTGGCTGAAATCCGGGCGGTTCGGTCCATATGTTCAGCGCGGCGAACCGACGCCAGAGAACAAGAAACCTCCGCGCGCCTCGCTGCCCCGCGGGTGGAGCAAGGATGACATGGATCTGGAAAAGGCGCTGACCCTGCTGTCCCTGCCCCGCCAGATCGGCGAACACCCCGAGGGCGGCATGATCACCTCGAACTTTGGGCGGTTTGGGCCTTACCTGATGCATCAACTGGCCGACGAGGCAAAGCCGGTTTACGCCAACCTCAAAGACCCCAACGATGTGTTCGAGATCGGTATGAACCGCGCCGTTGAACTGCTGGCCGAAAAACGCGCCAATCCGGGGCGCGGCCGTCGGGCTGCGGCCAAACCTTTGAAAGAGCTGGGCGAGCACCCCGATGGTGGCGCGATGCAGGTCCTGGACGGACGTTATGGGCCCTATGTGAAATGGGAGAAGGTGAACGCCACCATTCCCAAGGACATCAAGCCCGAAGACGTAACGCAAGAGATGGCCATCGAACTGGTCAACGAGCGGGCGGCGAAGAAGGGCACCAAGAAAAAGGCGGCCCCAAAGAAGAAAGCCGCAGCCAAAAAGACGGCGACCAAGAAGACGGCAGCCAAGAATACAGCGGCCAAAAGCTCTTAACTGCGCGTTGCGGCCTCGATCAGTCGGGTCATGACCTGAACATAAGGCTTTTGCGGTTGCCCTTGGGCAATGGCCAATGCCGCGCGGTCGTAAGCGGCCGACAAGACGTCGGAGAGCGCCTCAAGTTCAGCGGAATCAGCTTGCGGCAACGCGGCCGCAAGCCCCTCGTGCAGGCTTCGGCGTCCGCCGCCCGCATCGATGGCCACCATTTCCGCGTGTCCCAGCACGGCGGGGCCGTCGATCAGTAACAAACGAGCCCGTCCGGATACACGCATGGCCTGAAAGAACGCCATGCTGCCTGCAGTCATCGGCGCCTCGCTCGTGGACTGTGCGCTTTTGTCGATCGCTTGCGCCAAGGCTTCAGCCTCGGCCCTGACAACAGCGCGGAAGAGGTCCTGCTTGTCCGTAAAGTGATGATACAGCGCGCCACGCGTGACATTTGCGGCGCGCACGATCTCGGGTGTCGACGTGTCCGCATACCCTTTTTCAACAAACAGCGCGCGGGCGTGTGAAATCAGACGGGCACGCATCGCTGCGCGACGATCTGCATTCGGGACGGGTGTCGTAGTTTTTTCTTGCATACAAACAGCCTGTATGTTTATTTCAACATACATACAGATTGTACGTAAATTTGAAGGAGCGCAACATGAAGACCACACAATATTACCCCGTCATCCAAACAAACGATGTGCAAGGCACTGCCAAATTCTATCAAACTCACTTTGGGTTCAGCCCTGCCTTTGCCGCCGACTGGTACGTTCACCTGCAATCTGACACGGACCCCAGCGTCAATCTGGCGATTCTGGATGCCCATCACGACACTATTCCAGCCGCTGGGCGTGGCTGTGCCGCCGGGCTGATCCTGAATTTTGAAGTCGCCGACGCAGCAGCTGAGTACAAGCGTTTGACACTCGCTGGTCTGCGAATTCTGAAACCGCTCTGCGATGAAGATTTCGGTCAACGGCACTTTATCGCTGCTGACCCCAACGGGGTACTGATTGACGTCATCACCCCGATCCCGCCCTCTGCCGCCTTTGCGGAACAATACAGCGCAGATGCTTTGCCGACCGGGTAGAAATACCTACGCGCTTTGGTTTCATTGACTTCCCAATGACGTGGCGGCACAACCTGCGGCATCACCGTGTCATTGGGGGAGTTTTCCATGAAGAAAATCTATGCCAATGCCTCTGAGGCACTCGACGGAGTGCTGTCGGACGGCATGCTGATTGCGGCTGGCGGGTTCGGCCTGTGCGGTATTCCCGAACTGCTGCTGGATGCGATCAAACAATCCGGCGTGCAAAACCTGACTTTCGCGTCTAACAACGCGGGCGTCGACGATTTCGGCATCGGTATTCTGCTGCAGACCAAGCAGGTCAAAAAGATGATCAGCTCGTATGTCGGTGAGAACGCAGAATTCATGCGTCAATATCTGAGCGGCGAGCTGGAGTTGGAGTTCAATCCGCAAGGCACTTTGGCTGAACGGATGCGGGCTGGCGGCGCGGGCATCCCCGGGTTCTACACCAAGACCGGCGTCGGCACCGTGATCGCCGACGGCAAAGAGCACAAAGACTTCAACGGCGAAACCTACATCATGGAAGAAGGTATTTTTGCCGATCTGGCCATTGTGAAGGCGTGGAAAGCGGATGACACGGGCAACCTGATTTTCCGCAAGACCGCTCGTAACTTCAACGTCCCTGCTGCGACCTGCGGCAAGATCTGCGTGGCCGAGGTGGAAGAGATCGTGCCGCGCGGCTCGTTGGACCCTGACCAGATCCACCTGCCCGGCATCTACGTGCACCGCATCATTCAGGGCGATCATGAAAAGCGCATCGAACAGCGCACCACCCGCAAGAAGGAGGACGCATAATGCCCTGGGACCGCAATCAGATGGCCGCCCGCGCGGCGCAAGAGCTTGAAGACGGCATGTATGTGAACCTCGGCATCGGCATTCCGACGCTGGTGGCAAACTATGTGGGCGACAAGGACATCACCCTGCAATCCGAGAACGGTATGCTGGGCATGGGCCCTTTCCCCATTGAGGGGGAAGAGGATCCCGACCTGATCAACGCAGGCAAGCAGACGATCACCGAATTGTCCCGCACCTCGTATTTCGACAGCGCCACGTCCTTTGCTATGATCCGGGGCGGCAAGATTGCTGCGGCGGTGCTGGGCGCGATGGAGGTCGACGAAGAAGGCGATCTGGCCAACTGGATGATCCCCGGCGTGCTGGTCAAGGGTATGGGCGGCGCAATGGACCTGGTGGCCGGTGTGGGCCGTGTGATCGTTGTGATGGATCACACCAACAAACACGGCAAATCCAAGCTGCTGAAAAAATGCACCCTGCCGCTGACCGGCAAGAAGGTGGTGGACCGCATCATCACCAATCTGGGCGTTCTGGATGTGGTCGAGGGCGGTCTGAAGATTATCGAATTGGCCGAGGGCGTGACCGAAGACGAAATCCGCGCCGCAACCGAAGCGCAATTGGTCAACTGAACCAGACTAAAAAAGAAAGCCCGCCATTCAGGGCGGGCTTTTTCTATCTGCTGGTCTGAAACACGCACCCGTCCGAGATCAGATCGGGCGGTGTGGTGCACAAAGCCCGCGCAATCTGAAACGCCGCCAGAACTTTGGGCACATAGTCCCGCGTTTCCGCATAAGGCGGCACTCCGCTGTGTTTGCGCACCGCGCCCTCGCCCGCATTGTAGCCAGCCAGAACAAGAATCGGGTCGTTCCCGAACTCTTCCATCAGCCAGTTCAGGTATTTCACCCCCCCGGAAATGTTCTGACCGGGCTGGAAGCTGTCGCTGACGCCGAACCGAGCCGCCGTTGCGGGCATCAACTGCATCAATCCCTGCGCGCCTGCGGAACTTACGGCATCGGCGCGCCCGGCGGACTCGACGGCGATCACGGCTAGGACCAAAGCAGGCGAGACGTTGGTCCCAACGGTCGAGCGCAGAATCTCGATCCCCTGCTCTTGCGCGATGTTCTGCAATGTCTGCAAACGGGGGGACCTGACGCTGGTCGCGGCCAGCGCGTTGATCGCATCATCCAGACGCCCCGCCCCAGCCTGCGCCATCTCGGGCGACACGCGATCCCAGAACGCCTTGTAGGACCCTTTGGGATTGCTTTTGACGCCTGCATCAGGCGCGGTGGCGGGCGGAACCTTGGCGCGTTTGATAATTTCTGGCACCACAAGCTCGGTGCCGGTGCTGGGCGCAGAGGGCCGTGCTGCGTGTTCTTCAGGTGAAATCTGCACGGTCACGCGCCGACGCTCGCCCGGCTGTGGTGCCTTGATCCTTTTGTATACGCCACGGGGTTCGGGCTCGGTCGCGACCGCGGGCGCAACACCAGATGCCAGAAACGCCAGTGCACCGGCGCATGTAAGTGCGTCCCGGAGATTCATTTGCCTGCCTCATGTTCTCTTTTTAGGTGATTTGAACCTCAAAACGTCCCGCAAGGCCAGAAAAACAAAGCGAATTGGGGCAATTTCGCCTCATTTGGCGCAATTTTGCACCGCCCACCCCTGTATCACATCGATTGTTTGTATTTTTATTTGTTGATTTTCAATGCTTTACGCAAATCGTATCTAAAAAGTTAAGGTTGACGAAAAAAAATATACGTTTGGCCCAATTCCTGCCACGCGCAACGGGCAAACATAGATGCATACCGAGACGGACTGGAGCGGACTGAGAGAGAAAGCTCTGAAACACGCCAAGGTTTAACAGACTTATTTTGATCCTTTAGGAGGGACGTAACATGATCAAGTTCTTCAAGAACTTCCGCAAAGACGAAGACGGCGCAGTAACAGTTGACTGGGTTGTTCTGACCGCAGCAGTCATCGGCCTGGCAGCCGTTGCATACAACCAGATCGAAGGCGGCGCGACCGGCCTGGCGACTGACGTGAACACCGCTCTGAACGCAGCGACCATCTCGACCGGCGACAACACCGGCGCAGAAGGCGGCATCACCGGCGCTGGTTCGAACAACTAAGCCAGCGCTTCGCAAAAAACAAACCGCGCCAGTTTGGCGCGGTTTTTCTTTTTGGTGCACAAACATCAATTAGCTGCACGCTAGACTTTGCACGCAAGGGTCTCTTTTTCTGACGGCTCAAAGTGAGAAATCCGGCAATCCTCGGACTAAGGCGTGAAATTCAATCTTTGGCCGCATTTCCGCCACTGACATCACGCTAAAATGAACCCAGGAAACTTGCACCCGGAAATAGGGCTATTGGGCTCTCGGGAACTGAGAGGGCGGAGAGGAAACATGCTCAGATTCGTTAACCGATTTTCGAGAGAAGAAGAAGGTGCCATCACCGTTGATTGGGTTGTGTTGACCGCCATGATCATTGGGCTGGGCTCGGCATTGTTTTTTGCTATCTCCACTGCGACGGACGACTTCGGCGGGAATGTGAACACAGCCCTAACAAGCGCAACCATTAGCACTGGTGACAACGACAACGCCGGCGGTATCACCGTTGCCGGCACCGCTGGCGGAAGCTCAGGGGCTGGATCATCTGGTGGTAGCTCCAGCGGAGGGTCTTCTTCGGGCAGCAGTTCCAGCGGAGGATCGTCTTCAGGTGGCGGAACAGTGGGTGGCGACGGCTAAGGCCGGACACAACTTCCCAGAAAATGAACGTGTTGATACGACCGTTGTTAGCGTGGCTTTGACGGTCGTTTTTTGCGCACCCCGCCAAACGAAGTTGCGCCCTCTCTTCCTCCTAGGTTCGGCTGCAATCCTGTAGACGAATAGTAAGAATCCACGCTTACTGGCAATTTTGTCCCACATTTCGACACAATTGCCGTTTAGGAATAATGCTGTTCAAAAGTCGCGCTACTGTCGCTAACTTTTTGACCGACGAAATTATGAGGTGCATACATGCGAGCGGTATTCGGACTTGTTCTGATTGTCGGGGTGGCTTTGGCCGGGGGCGCGGTTTACATGGCGCGCAACTATATTGCCGAGTACCAGAATGAACTCGCCCGCCAGAAGCAGGCAGCGGCCGAAGCGCTGGCGAATGCTCAGGTCGAAGTTGTTCCAACGGTGACGGTATACGTTTCGAATCGACCTCTGAAATATGGTGAGCGCCTGACACAGGAAGATGTGCGTGCCGTCGACTGGCCCGAAAACGCGATCCCGGAAGGCACGTTCACTGAAATTGCGGCCCTGTTCCCAGAGACCGGCCCGCAAGAGCGCTTTATTCTGAGAACAATGGAAAAAGACGAGGCCATTCTGGCCGTTAAGGTCACCGAACCTGGTGAGAAGGCCGGGCTGACGTCTCGCCTTGAAAAAGGAATGCGCGCTTTTGCCATCAGCGTTGATGTGGCATCCGGCGTTTCGGGTTTTCTGCGCCCTGGCGACAACGTGGACATTTACTGGACCGGCTCCAGCGGTACGACCGAAGGGAACACCGGCGGGATCACGCGCTTGATTCAGACGAGCATTCAGCTTGTTGCCGTGGACCAAAGCACAGGTTCAGATGTGACAGGGACAACGATTGCACGAACTGTCACCGTCGCAGCCACACCGGAACAGGTCGCTGCGTTGGCTCAGGCACAAAACACGGGCCGGCTTTCTCTTGCCCTTGTAGGGGTTAGCGATGAATCGGTTGCAACTGCGATCGAAGTCGACCAGCGAAAGCTCTTGGGTATCGAAGAGACAGCGCCTGCACCGGAAGTCGCCAAGGAACAGATTTGCACCACGCGCATCCGCCGTGGCGGCGATACGTTCGAAACCCAGATCCCCTGTACAAACTGACGTCAATTCAGAGCGTTACAGGTTAAGAGCCGCGCCATTCGCGCGGCTCATTTTTTTGTTATTGTTGCCTATTGTCCACATAAACAAAATTCCAGAAACCATTGATTATTGCAATAAATTCGGAATTCGCGCAGTCTTTTGAACCATAGGGCATAAGACCCAAAAACGAGGCGTGATCGGAGAGGCAGGTCACATGACAATACGTTCCTGGATCAGCGCAACCCTGCTGGGGTTGACGCTTGTTGTGGGCCCGGTCGGCGATGCCGCCTGGGCTGAAACCCTTCGCGTGGTCAAAAAGGGCACAGTGGAAACACTGGAAGTTCCAATGAACCGCGCGATCGTTGTTGAAAGCGAGCAACCTTTTGCAGAACTCAGCATTGCCAACGCGGGCATTGCTGATATTTCGTCGCTTTCCGATCGTACCATTTATGTTTTGGGTAAAGCACCCGGTCTGACGACACTGACGCTGTTTGACGGCGCCGGTATGCTGTTGGCCAACGTTCGGGTCCGAGTTGCCCCGGATGTGACCGAGTTCAAAGAGCGTTTGCGCCAGATCCTGCCCGCCGAACCGATTGAGGTTCGCACAGCGAATGACGGCATCGTTCTGTCCGGTACGGTTTCAAGCGCAGCCAAACTGGCCCGCGCACTGGAACTGGCGGAACGTTATGCGCCTGAGCGCGTTTCGAACCTGATGTCTGTTGGCGGCGTCCAGCAGGTCATGTTGAAAGTGCGGTTTGCGGAAATGAACCGCTCTGTCGCGAAAGAGCTCTCTTCAACGCTTTCTATCGCAACCGATGACTTTGTTGGTGGTTTCAACCCGCAAAACCTCGTGCCGCCTGTCACTGTTGAAAACGGTGTGCTGCTGTTTGGCTTCGGGGTCGGGTCGGCGCAGGTCAATCTGCTGTTGCAAGCCTTGGAAACCAAGGGCCTTGTCCGCAACCTTGCTGAGCCGAATCTGTCAGCTCTGTCCGGTCAGGAAGCGTCCTTCCTTGCGGGCGGCGAGGTTCCAATCCCGGTTCCTCAGGACGATGGTGTCGTGGCCATCGAATTCAAACCCTTCGGTGTCGAAATGCTGTTCACGCCACGGGTTGTGGACGGCGATCTGATTAATCTTGAAATGGGCACGTCGGTATCTAGCATCGACACCAGCTCAAGCTTCACGATCAACGGGGACAACGTTCCCAGCTTTATCGTGCGTCAAGCAAAGACCACCGTGGAACTGCGCGACGGTGAGAGCTTTGCCATCGCCGGGCTTCTTCAGGACAACTTTGTCGATCAAGCCAGCCAAGTTCCCTGGCTGGGCGATGTTCCCGTCCTTGGCGCCCTGTTCCGCAGCGCCGATTTCCAGCGGGATCAGAGCGAACTCGTTATCATCGTCACCGCACATCTGGTGTCACCGATACGCGGCGAGGCGCTTGCTCTGCCAACCGACCGTGTCAAGCCACCCAGTGAGTTCGACCTGTTTATAAACGGTAAGACAGCACGCACGACCCGCGCAGGCGTAGGTGCCGCTTCTGAAGTCGCCAAGCAGGATTTCGGCAGCTCATACGGCTACGTCCTGGATTGATGAGGAGGATAGACCAATGAACAAGTGGATCATCACACTGGGTCTTACGGTCGCCGTCTCGGCCTGTACACGTGAGGCCGGTTACGAAGCCGACCAAGGGGCCTTTGGCAACGCGACGCTCAACAACGTTCAGGTTTTGAATGGTGAACTGTCTTATGCTCAGATCCTGAGCCGTCGCTTTGCGGCCGATGTGCCCAGTCAGATCAACTTTGCCTTCGACAGTTCGCAACTGGATGCATCCGCCCAAAGCATTTTGTTGCAGCAGGCAGACTGGATCAAACAATTCCCCGAGGCGCGGTTCCGGGTCTATGGGCACACTGATGCCGTCGGTTCGAACAGCTACAATCAGAGCCTGGGTTTGCGCCGGGCGCAGGCAGCGGTGAATTTCCTGGTCCAACAGGGTATTTCCCGGTCCAGACTGGAAGCCGTCGTATCCTTCGGTAAAACCCAGCCCCTGGTTGCTACTTCGAATCGAGACCGCCGCAATCGCCGCACAGTGACCGAAGTGTCAGGCTTTGTGGACGGTGGACCGCAGACGCTGGACGGAAAATACGCAGAAGTCATCTATCGCGAATACGTCGAAAGCGCGACGCGACCGAGTTACATTGAAGATACCTCCAATGTTTCCGGAGATGGTGGATAATACGACAGAAATGGGCGACATCGTCGCCCATTTCCCTACAATTGGTTCTTTTGCGCCAAATTCTCGCCCAACTTCACAGCGACATTGTCAACAATTGGGTGACCTGCGGCCTGAATTGACCGCATAGGGGCGACAGCAAATCAACCGGCACGATATCCGTCCGCAAGAGAAGCTGGCCTCTCTCAACGAGGATATTGTTTATGACCAGCGCGACGCCGCAAGATGACAACACCGGTATCTTGGCTTGCACGATCAGCCGGGATGTCCAGAACTTCGACCTGCTCATCGAAGACATGGAAGCCGCGCTGGGCGAACGATGGGGTGATCTGGGCTTTGCCGAAGCGCTGGCCTTTTTCAGCCAGCCCGAAGCCGAATCACTGCAGTTTGTTGCGCTGGCCATAGATGGCGAGGATGAAGACAACCTGTCTTTGATGGGCGAGATCATCACCCAGGCAAAAGACAAAAAAATCAAAGTGGTCCTGATCGCCGAGGACGTCACACCTGCTGCCCTTCACCAGTTGCTGCGCAAGGGCGCGGACGAGTTTGTCCCCTACCCTCTGCCCGAAGGCGAATTGCAGGAAGCTATCGAGCGGATGAACCAACCCGACCCGGTTGCCGTTGCGCAAGCGGCCGCGGTGCCGCTGGCGGGCGGAGATGCCAAGGAAGGTGCCCTGTTCGTTGTGCATGGTCTGGCCGGTGGTGTCGGATCGACCACAATGGCGGTGAACCTTGCGTGGGAGCTTGCCTGTGTTTCCGACAAGGACGCACCGACTGTTTGCCTGATCGATCTGGATCTTCAATACGGCACCGTTTCCACATACCTGGATCTGCCGCGTCGGGAAACTGTGTTCGAAATGCTGTCGGATACGGCCAATATGGATGATGAGGTCTTCTCGCAAGCGCTTCAAAGTTATGAAGAAAAGCTGCAGGTGCTGACAGCGCCCTCCGATATGGTGCCGCTAGACCTGATCACGCCGGAAGACATTCAGCGCGTCATCGACATGGCGCGCAAGCATTTTGACTATGTCATCGTGGACATGCCCAAAACGCTGGTTCTTTGGTCTGAAACCGTTTTGCAGGCGGCGCATGTTTATTTTGCCATGATCGAGCTGGACATGCGGTCGGCCCAGAACGCGCTGCGCCTGAAACGCGCCTTGCAGGCCGAAGAACTGCCCTTCAACAAGCTGCGCTTTGCCCTGAACCGTGCACCCAAATTCACCGACCTGAATGGAAAAGGCCGGGTCAAACGTATGGGCGAAAGCCTTGGGATTTCGATCGATCTGCAACTGCCGGATGGCGGTAAACCCGTGATGCAAAGCGGCGATCACGGTCTGCCCTTGGCAAGTTCTGCGGCAAAGAACCCATTGCGCCGCGAATTCGCAAAACTTGCGAAATCACTTCACAGCCTGGGCAGCAGCAGCGCCGAGGCCGCGTAAAACCATCCCAAGGGGGGATAAGCCGTGTTTTCAAGATACAAGAAACAGCCCGAAGCGCAGCCAGTACAAGCGCCGACGAAAGCGTCTGAAGCGGCTGCACCGGCAGCGGCCCCTACCCCAAACGCCGTGGCCCGCAAACCACTGCAAAAGAAATCGGCCGAGGCGATGGGTTCGGACCGCGACCGCAAACGCAAAGAGCGTCTGGGCGAGATTAAGATCGAACTGCATCGCGAACTGCTGGAAAACCTGAACCTCGCAGCGTTGGAGAACGCAGGTGAAGCGGAACTGCGCGCGGAAATCAGCGCAATCGCCAGCGAAGTGCTGGAAGCCAAGAACATTGTTCTGAACCGCGACGACCGAACCCAGCTGAACAAAGAGCTCTACGACGAAGTCACCGGCCTTGGCCCGCTGGAAACGCTTCTGCAGGACGACACGGTCAACGATATTCTGGTCAATGGTCCGCAGCAGATCTTTGTGGAACGCGCCGGTAAGCTGGAACTCAGCGACATCACGTTCAAGGATGAAAAGCACCTGATGCGGATCATCGACAAAATCGTGTCCGCCGTGGGCCGTCGTGTTGATGAATCAAACCCTTATGTTGACGCCCGTCTGGCCGATGGCTCGCGTTTCAACGCGATGGTGCCGCCGATTGCCGTCGATGGTTCGCTGGTTTCCATTCGTAAGTTCAAGAAAGACAAGCTGGGCATTGACGATCTGGTCAATTTCGGCGCGTTCACCGAGGAAATGGCCGCCTATCTGCAAGCTGCGGTATCGACCCGTCTGAACATCATCGTCTCGGGCGGTACGGGTTCGGGTAAAACGACAACGCTGAACGCGCTGTCCAGCTTTATTGATGACGCCGAGCGCATCCTGACCATCGAGGATACGGCGGAACTTCAGCTGCAACAGACACATGTAGGCCGGATGGAAAGCCGCCCGCCCAACGTGGAAGGCAAAGGTGAGGTCAGCCCGCGCGACTGTCTGAAAAACGCCCTGCGTATGCGCCCCGACCGCATCATCGTGGGCGAGACGCGTGGCGCCGAGGTGATCGACATGCTGCAGGCCATGAACACCGGTCACGACGGATCAATGACCACGATCCACGCCAACTCGGCCCGCGATGGTATCTCGCGTCTGGAAAACATGATCGCGATGGCCGGGATTGAAATGCCGATCAAGGCCGTACGCAGCCAGATCTCATCCGCTGTGAACCTGATCGTGCAAGCCAGCCGTCTTCAGGACGGTTCGCGTCGCATGACTTCGATCACCGAAATCACGGGGATGGAAGGCGACGTGATCTCGATGCAGGAAATCTTTAGGTTTCAACGTGTTGGCCTGACACCCGACAACAAAATCATCGGGCATTTCACCGCCACGGGTGTGCGCAGCCACTATTCCGAACGCTTCCGTCTGTGGGGCTTTGATCTACCGGCGTCGATCTACGACCCAACCACAATGTAGGAGAAACTTACATGCAAGTGCCTATGGAGGCGATCATCTATGTCGCCATCTTTGTGGGGGTTCTCGCCTTGGTCGAAGGCATCTATCTTGTCGCCTTCGGCAAGTCGATCAGCCTGAACAGCCGCGTCAACCGTCGCCTCGACATGCTGGAAAAAGGCGCCGGGCGCGAGCAGGTGCTGGAACAGCTGCGCAAGGAAATGCAACAGCATATGAAATCGCAGAGCATCCCTCTGTATTCATTGCTGGCAGACAAGGCGCAGAAGGCGGCCATCGCGTTCTCGCCCCGCCAACTGATCATGATCATGTGCCTTGTGTCAGTTGTGGCATTCATGGGGCTGAGCATCGGAACCGCCACTGAGATGGTTCTGCGCGTCGCCATCTCGATCGCGATTGGCGTTGGTGGCGTCTACGCCTGGGTCAACCACAAGGCCAAAAAGCGCATGGGAATGATCGAAGAGCAATTGCCTGACGCTGTTGAACTGATGGTACGCTCGCTGCGGGTTGGTAACCCGTTTGTGTCGACTATTCAGGTGGTTGCGAACGAAGTGCAGGACCCGCTAGGCACCGAATTTGGTGTCATCGCGGATGAATGCGCCTATGGTCGCGACGTGGGCGAAGCGCTGAAGGATATGGCCGAACGTCTGGATATGCAGGACTTGCGGTTCCTAGCGGTTGCCGTGGGTATCCAACAGCAATCCGGTGGCAACCTTGCTGAGATTTTGGCAGGCCTGGCCCAAGTCATTCGCGCCCGGTTCCGCCTATTCCGCCGCGTCAAGGCGATCACGGCCGAAGCGCAATGGTCCGGTAAATTCCTGTCCGGCTTCCCAATCTTCTGTCTGGTTTTCGTTTTGGTAAAAGATCCCGGATACTACGACGAGGTTCTGGACCACCAGTGGTTCATCCCGGCCTGTTTCATCGTTGGTATCATGCTGACGCTGAACCTGATCGTCATGAAGATCATCACAAACATCAAGGTCTGAGGTCGATCCCATGGAGTTTCTGACAAAAATCAATGATTTGCTTACGGAGAACTTGGGAGAGTTTGGCCCTCTGATCGTGGTTGGAATTCTTGGCCTTGTCCTGATCGGTGTTGCTGTCTCGCTGATTATGAGCCAGCCCGAGGATCCACTCAAAAAGCTTCAGCGCGCCAATGCGGCACCAAAGGCAACCAAGAAGGACAAGAAAGACAAGCTGCGGCACGGCAGCCAGAATGAGCAGCTTGAGAAATTCGCAACTTTCCTTGAGCCGAAGGACCAGGAAGAATACTCGGCCGTCCAGCTGAAACTGAGACAAGCAGGTTATCAGTCCAAGGACGCGGTTCGGTTTTTCCACTTTGCGCAGTTCGCCCTAGGGATCATTGGTATTGTTCTGGGCGTTCTGTTGATAACCGTGTTTTCCGGTGACCAGGAATTCACCACTCAGCAAATGGTCATCCGGGTGCTGTTGCCGGGCGGCGTGGGATACATGATCCCGAAATACTGGATCACGCGCCGGGTCGCCGAACGGCAAGAGGCAATCACGTCCGGGTTTCCTGATACCCTCGACCTTATGCTGGTCTGTGTCGAAGCAGGGCAGTCCCTTGACCAGGCCATCGTGCGCGTCGCAAGTGAAATGAAATCTTCCTACCCCGACATCGCTCAGGAATTTGAGGTCGTCGCCTATGAGATGAAGGCCGGTAAGGACAAGGACACCGTTCTGCGGGACTTTGGAACCCGCTGCGGCGTGCAGGATGTCAGTTCATTTGTGACCGTGATGATCCAATCGGCAACATTTGGTACATCGATTGCCGAAGCTCTGCGGGTTTATGCCGGTGAAATGCGTGACAAACGGGTCATGCGGGCAGAAGAAGCCGCAAACAAGTTGCCTACGAAAATGACTCTGGTCACAATGATGCTGACGGTGCCGCCGCTGTTGATCATTCTGGTCGGCCCCTCGGCAAACGTGATTTCGAGCTTCGGTCGCTGATGGATCGCTTATGAAAACAAAACCCAGGTGCGTCCGGTCCCGGCTACGCCGATTGCTTCAAGCCACTGTGGTCATCGCCACGGTGGCTTCTTGCACTGAAGGCGGTCTGTCCAACGGACTGGATGCGCCGGGCGTCGATCCCAAGGGCAAGTCGGTCGACCACATCACCGTTGGCAACCGGTTGATGGCGGCGGGCGAATACGAACTTGCGTTGGAAAGCTTTACCCGCGCCGCATTGGATCAAGGGATGACCCCGGAGGTCCTGACCTCGATGGGAACCGCCAATGTTGGGCTGCGTCGATTGGGTCAGGCGGAGCCCCTACTGCGGCAGGCGGTCGAGGATGATACGGACTGGCCCATCGCCTGGAACAATCTGGGTGTTCTGCTGATGGAATTGCAGGAATACCCCGAGGCTGCTCAGGTCTTTCAACGGGCCTTTGCGCTGGACAATGGCGAAAGTGACGCAATTCGCGACAATCTGCGCTTAGCACTCGCAAAAATGGAAAATCCTGTTAATAATACCCCCCAAGAACAAGAATATACGCTGGAGCAGCTTGGCGACGGGCAATTTACGCTACGCAAAATCCAGTAATCGAGGCAAGAGCAGTAAAGGACGCAAAAATGCGCCACCAATTCTTGATTCCATCCCTCATTCTCAGTGGGCTCTTTCTAGCCGCTTGCGAAAAGGAAACCGCCGAAGAAAAGGTTGAACGCACGTTTCAGGAAGTGAACGTCATCGACGAAACCAACCTGAACGATGTTTTGCTGAACGCAGCCGACCCGAATGAGGCGGTGACCTATTTCCACAACGCAGCCAGCAAAAGCCCCAACCGGATCGACCTTCAACGCGGTCTGGCCATTTCACTTGGGCGCGCCAAACGCACGACCGAGGCGGTATCGGCCTGGAAACGCGTGACGACCATGAAAGGGGCCAACAGCTCGGACAAGGTCGAGTACGCGGATGCGCTGGTCAGAAATGGTGATTGGGCGCAGGCGAAATCGGTTCTGGACACGGTTCCGCCAACCTATGAGACGTTCAAACGTTACCGGCTTGAGGCGGTCGTGGCCGATTCCAGAAAAGAATGGAAACGCGCAGACCATTTCTATGAAACTGCGGTTGGCCTGACCACGCGCCCGGGCAGCGTGATGAACAACTGGGGGTTCTCAAAACTCTCACGCGGGCAATACGCCGAGGCCGAGCGTTTGTTCACCGATGCGATCCGGCAAGACAGTTCGCTGTTTACCGCAAAGAACAATCTGGTTCTGGCCCGCTCTGCACAGGGAAATTACAGCCTGCCGGTTGTTCCCATGTCACAGATCGAACGGGCGCGCCTGCTGAACACCATGGGGATCTCGGCTGTGAAACAGGGCGACGTGACCACAGCCAAGAACCTGTTCCGCGAGGCGATCTCGACCCATCCGCAGCATTTCGACGAAGCCGTCCGTTCGCTGCGTGCGCTTGAGGAATCCACCTAAATGGACATCCCTGTTCGGGCGGCGGTGTGGTTTCTGCCGTTCATTCTGCCGATCTGTTTCTACGTCGCCTTCACCGATATGCGTGAGATGCGGATCAAGAACCACGCCGTTGTGGCTTTGGCGTTGGTCTATGTGGTTGTCGGGCTGATCGCCCTGCCCCCGTGGTCGACCGGCACACTCAGCGGAAAGCTGGGGCCATTCCCCGTCGCCTTTCCGCCTTATGTCTGGCAATTGCTGCATCTTCCCGTGATCCTGATCGCCGGAATGGTCCTGAATGCCATCGGTGCTGTTGGCGCGGGTGATGCCAAGTTTCTGGCGGCGGCTGCACCGTTTGTCTGGGTTCAGGACTTGGGTGTCGTGCTTGCGATTTTGATGGCAACCGTGTTGGGTGCCGTAGTCACACATCGGCTGGCCCGCCACACCCGCTTGCGCGCAATCGCGCCGCATTGGGAAAGCTGGGACCGGGGCAAAAAGTTCCCGATGGGCCTTGCCCTTGCCGGGGCTTTGTCGATGTATTTGATTTTGGGCACTGTTTACGGTTCGTAAACTATCATCACCGCGCCATGTCGCTGCCTTGGTCCCGCCATAAAGCTGGGCCAGATTTCCCACAAGTCGCCCGTTTGCGGGCATTTGTGTGATTTTTTGGATGGACGAGCGTCGCTCATGAATATGCAAGCTTCCTCTGTTATGGCCCCTCCTGCCCCCAAAGGTTTGGGGGAGATGCAGCTCCCGCTGGTGATGATGCGGGACATTCTGCTGAAAACGATCTTCCGTAAGAACGCCAGCACTGTGTCCGAAGTTGCCGAGGCGGTCTGCCTGCCCGGTTCGGTCACGCAGGAACTGATCGACATCGCGCGCGAACAGAAACTGATCGAAGCCACAGGCACCCTGAACGCCAATAGCGGCAATGAGATGGGCTATCAGCTGACCGATGCAGGCAAGGCCCGCGCATTGGACGCGCTTAGCCAGTCTGAATATTTCGGCGCGATGCCGGTGCCGCTGGACGTTTATCGCGAGCAGGTCAAGCGCCAGTCGATCCGAAACATTCAGGTCACGCGTGAGCAATTGGTCGGTGCCATGGGCCATCTGGTCCTGCCCGATAGCCTGTTGGACCATCTTGGTCCGGCGGTCAGTGCGGGCCGCTCGATCCTGATGTATGGCCCTCCGGGCAATGGTAAATCCTCGATCTCGAACGGTATCCGCGATGCTTTGGGCGACAATGTCTATGTGCCCTATGCTATCGAATATGCCGGTCAGGTAATCACCGTCTATGACCCGATCGTGCACACCGCGATCGAGCAGGAAGCCGACGACCCCAACAGCCTGCGCCGCCGCAAACGGTTCGACTCGCGCTATGTGCAATGCGAACGCCCCACCGTTGTAACGGGTGGTGAACTGTCGCTGTCCATGCTGGATCTGGTCTACAACCCCACCGCGCGGACCTATCAGGCCCCGTTGCAGTTGAAATCGACCGGCGGCATCTTCATCGTGGACGACCTTGGCCGTCAGGCGGAACCGCCGCAGGCGCTGGTCAACCGCTGGATTGTTCCGCTGGAAGAGAACAAGGATATCCTCGGCCTGCAATCGGGTGAAAAGTTCGAGGTGCCGTTTGACACGCTGGTCATCTTCTCGACCAACTTCCACCCGAACGAGATTTTCGACCAAGCGGCCCTGCGCCGGATCTTTTTCAAGATCAAAATCGACGGCCCGAACCAGGAGAACTTCCTGAAAATCTTCGCCATGGTGGCCCGAAAACGCGGCATGCCGCTGGATGAGGCCGCTCTGGTCCACCTGTTGAAGGTCAAATACCCGACCATCGACAATATCTATGCGAACTATCAGCCGATCTTCCTGATCGATCAGATGATCTCGATCTGCGAATTCGAGGGCATCCCTTATCAGATGAGCCCCGACCTTATCGACCGCGCCTGGGCCAACATGTTCGTCAAGGACGAGAAAATCGTCAAATAACGCCGTGCCATTCCGGCACGAGGGCGGTTAATCTGCGCCCATGACGCAGATTCCCGCCCGGATCACCGATTGGTTTTCGGCCAAAGGCTGGTCCATCCACCCCCATCAGCAAGACATGTTCGACCGGGCGCGTGATCCGGCCACGCTGCTGATCGCCCCTACCGGGGGCGGCAAGACAATGGCCGGGTTTCTGCCGTCTCTGGCCGAGCTGGCCGAGGGCGCACATAGCGGGTTACACACGATCTATGTCTCACCGCTGAAAGCCTTGGCGGCGGATATCAAACGCAATCTTCGCACGCCGGTGGATGAGATTGGCCTGCCCATCCGCATCGAAGATCGAACCGGCGATACATCCGCGACGCAAAAGAAACGTCAGCGCGCTGACCCGCCCCATATTCTGCTGACAACACCTGAAAGCCTTGCCCTGCTGACCTCTTATGAGGACGCTCCGCGCATGTTTGATGGGGTGCAGAGGGTGATCGTGGATGAAATCCATGCCCTTGCCGAAAGCAAACGTGGGGATCAGTTGATGCTGGCGCTGGCTCGGTTGCAAACCCTATGCCCCGATCTGCGCCGCGTCGGCCTGTCGGCGACGGTCGAAGACCCCGAAGGGATCGCCCGCTTTCTGGCGCGGCACCCGGACCCGTGCCGGATCATACAGGCCGACCCCGGCCCTGACCCCGACATCGCGATGCTGGCAACCGAGGAAATGCCCCCGTGGTCGGGTGGCGGCGCGGCTTATGCGATCCCGGCAGTGCTGGAGCAGGTCCGGCGGCACAAGACCACGCTGATCTTTCACAATACCCGCGCGCAGGCCGAGATTTTCTTTCACAATCTGTGGCTTGCCAATGACGAAGGGCTGCCCATCGGCATTCATCACGGCAGTCTGGACCGTCAACAGCGTGAACGGGTCGAGGCCGCCATGGTGCGTGGTGATCTGCGGGCCATCGTCTGCACCGGCTCTTTGGATCTGGGCATCGACTGGGGGGATGTCGATCTGGTCATCCAGATCGGTGCGCCCAAGAACGTGAAGCGATTGGTGCAGCGGATCGGGCGGGCGAACCATCGCTACAACGCGCCGTCCAAGGCCCTTTTGGTGCCTGCCAACCGGTTTGAAGTGGTGGAATGCGTCGCCGCGCTAGAGGCTGCAAAAGCGCATGAACTGGATGGCGAGCCACGCGGCGCAGGCCCCCGCGATGTGCTCTGCCAGCATATCCTGATTGCGGCGGCGGCGGGGCCGTTCGAGGCTGACGCACTGTTCACGGAAATGACCTCAGCCGGGCCTTTTGCCGATCTGACCCGTCCGGAATTCGACGCGTGTCTGGAGTTCTGCGCAACCGGTGGCTATGCCCTGCGCGCCTATGACCGCTGGCAGCGGCTGCTACAGCGTCCCGATGGGCTGTGGCAGTTGCGCGACCCCCGCGCCGCCGCGCGCATCCGTATGAACCTTGGGACGATTCAGGACACCGACACCCTGAAAGTGAGCCTGAAACGCAACCGCGGCGGCAAGCCATTGGGCGAAGTCGAGGAAGGCTTTGCCGCCTCGCTCACGCCCGGAGACACCTTCCTGATCGGCGGCCAGATCGTGCGCTATGAAGGACTGCGCGAGATGGTGGTCGAGGTCAGCCGCCGGGCCGAAAAAAAGCCCAAGATCGCCACCTTCATGGGGACGAAATTCGCCACCTCGACCCAGCTGAGCGACCGTATTCTGCGCATGTTCGCCCAACCCGACTGGCCGCAACTGCCCCGCCACACCGCCGACTGGCTGGCCCTGCAACGGGACATGTCCCGCCTGCCCCAGCGCGACCGCCTGCTGATCGAGAGCTTTCCCAGCGACGGGCGCGAGCATCTGTGCGTCTACGGCTTTGCCGGACGCAATGCGCAGCAGACGCTCGGCCTGTTGTTAACCAAACGGATGGAGGAGACGGGTCTGGCCCCCCTTGGCTTTGTCGCCACGGATTATGCCACCCTGATCTGGGGTCTGGACGCGGTCACGGACCCCAGCCCGCTGTTCCGTCTGGACGCGCTGCGGCAGGGGTTGGACACGTGGCTGGCGGGAAATGCCGTCATGAAACGAACCTTCCGCGCCTCGGCCACAATCGCTGGTCTGATCGAGCGCAACACGGGCGGGCAACGCAAAAGCGGGCGGCAGGCGACGTTTTCATCGGACATCCTGTATGACACGCTGCTGAAATACGACCGGGACCACCTGTTGATGCAAATCACCCGCGAAGAAGCCATGCGCGGTCTGGTCGATTTTGGCCGGATCGAAGCGATGATCGCGCGTATCGGCGACCGGATTGATCTGATGCGCCTTGATCGGGTTTCACCGCTGGCGGCACCGCTGTTTCTGGAAGTCGGCAAAATCCCGGTCAAAGGCGCGGCCGAGGAACGCTTGCTGGCAGAGGAAAGTGCCCGCCTGCTGGAAGCCGCCGGGCTGGACAATCTGTAAAATACCTTGCGCGCAACACTGAAACATATAATGAACTTACCATGAACAAATTGGGATTTTCCTTTTGCGGTGCGGATCTTTTTGCCCTGCCCTCCGGCGCGCTCTGGTGGCCGGGGCAGAGCATGCTCTGCGTCTCGGACCTGCATCTGGGCAAGTCCGAAAGGATGGCGCGGCGCAGTGGATTGACCCTTCCGCCTTATGACAGCCGTGAAACGCTGGATCGGTTGTCGGCGGACCTTGACCGGACAGGGGGTGAGGTCGTGGTTTGTCTGGGCGACAGCTTTGACGATCTGGACGCTTCCAGCGCTTTGGCAGCGGATGAAAAGCTGCGAATAGCGGCGCTGCAAGCTGGTCGACGTTGGATTTGGATCGAAGGCAATCACGATCCGGGACCGATCGAGCTGGGCGGCGCACATCTGTCTGAATGGACCTGCGGGCCGCTTGTCTTTCGCCACATCGCACAACCCGACGCAACAGGCGAGGTTTCAGGGCATTTTCACCCCAAAGCGCGTTTGACGCTCAGGGGCAGGTCGATTTCCCGGCCTGCCTTCCTGCTGGACCACGCCCGGCTGATCCTGCCAGCCTACGGCACCTATACCGGCGGGCTGCGCAGCACAGATCATGTTCTGACGACGCTATTGGGACCTCGGGCCAAGGCCATTCTGACCGGCCCAACCCCTCAGATGGTGCCGATGCCACGTTAGGCTCAGATCAGCCCGTCCTCTTCCAGCATGGGCTTGTACTTGCGGCTGACGGGCACGAGATCGCCATTGACCAGTCGCAGGAAGGTTTTGCCCTCGGCCTTCTCGACACCCATGATCGACGCGTCCGTAACCCAATGCGAGCGATGCGAGCAATGGCCCGGTACAGGCTCCATTTCATCGATGGCGTCTGTCAGTCGGGACCGAATTGTGAACGTCCCCTCAGAGGTGACGACATTCACGTTGTGGTCCTTCACGGTCAGGCGGAAAATCTTGCCTTCGAACCCGGCGGGCAACCGTCGGACCAGTCGCGGCTGGACAGGTTTTTCTTCGACCTCCCGCGTATGCAGATCACCGCGGCGGACCAGCACAAGACCTGCGGCGAACAGGATGCCGTAGACGGCGACCGCATGCGCCTTGGGCGCCATCTTGCCGATACAGGTGAAACACACCCAGGCCAGCAACCACAACATCGGCGTCAGCAAAGCCAGCATCACGGTGGCAAAAGCAAGATCACGCCACGGCAGTTTGACCAGCACCAATTTGTCACGCAGCAGTTTCCGGGCAGTCCATGTCGCGCTGAGTGCGATGATCATCACACCGACCCAGAACACAAGGCGCAGACCGAACGGCAATTCCCCGTCCATGAAGGGCGGAAACACATAAGCCAGCAATGGTAGAAAAACGAGCGCCGCGACGATGCGCTGAGGGCTTAGAACAGTTCTGATCTCACTGACTTCGATATTCATACGTATTCCGAGCGCAATTTCCCGCGTCACACAAACACTTGCCCGGAAAACTACGATCTTACTTAGTAACCACTTGGAATATCGGACATATCACGAAATCGAATACAAGCAAACCCATTCAAAGAAATGCCCTGCCCCCGGATATAGGGGACAGGGCATCTTGAGTATTCCGGGTTATAGCACGGGATGCACCCGCGCCAGCAGGGTCAGGCGGTCAGACCTTCGGGTTCCGGCAGACCGTTGGCACGACAGCACGCGGTCAGTGTGTTGGCCAGGAGGCAGGCAATGGTCATCGGACCGACGCCCCCCGGAACCGGAGTGATCGCGCCTGCGCGCTCTGCCGCGCTGGCATAATCCACGTCGCCCACCAGCTTGTTCTTGCCGTCACGTTCGATGCGGTTAATGCCCACGTCGATCACGGTGGCCCCTTCCTTGATCCAGTCGCCCGGCACCATCTCGGGGCGGCCCACGGCGGCCACGACGATATCGGCGCGGCGGACCACATCCGGCAGGTCCTTGGTGCGCGAATGCGCGATGGTCACGGTGCAGCTGTCGCCCAGCAGCAGTTGCGCCATCGGTTTGCCCACGATGTTCGACCGCCCGATCACAACCGCATCCATCCCGGACAGCGAGCCATGGTGGTCGCGCAGCATCATCAGACAGCCCAGTGGCGTGCAAGGCACCATCGACTTCTGACCGGTCCCCAGTAGGCCCACATTCGAGATGTGGAAGCCATCCACATCTTTGGCCGGATCGATCGAGTTGATCACCAGGTCTTCGTTCAGATGCCCCGGCAGCGGCAGTTGCACCAGAATGCCGTGAACCGCCGGATCATTGTTCAGCCTGTCGATCAGCGCCAGCAGATCCTCCTCCGAAGTGTCGGCCTCCAGCTTGTGCTCGTACGAGTTCATGCCGACCTCGACAGTCATCTTGCCCTTGGACCGCACATAGACCTGGCTGGCCGGGTCCTCGCCCACCAACACCACCGCCAGACCGGGCGTGATGCCGTTTTCTTCTTTCAGCTTTGCGACCTGATCGGCGACCTGAGCGCGCACCTTGGCGGCAAAAGCCTTCCCGTCGATAACCTGGGCTACCATCCTGTGATCCCTTCTTTCAAAACGGATCGGGCGCAGGAAGCGCCCGGTTTCTCAGTCAGGGCCGAGCACGCGCTCTTCCCGCGCGATCGACCAGTCAATCAAAATGCGCCACAGCTTTTCGGCCAAATCCGGGTCCATGCCCAATTCGTCAGAGCTTGCGCGCACGCGCTGCACCACCTCTTCAACACGATCCGGGATACGGGCCGGCAGGCCCTCGGCCGGTTTCAACTGGGATGCGCGGTCGATATAGCCCGCGCGCGTCACCAGCAATTCGATCAGTTGGCGATCCAGCTTGTCGATCTGAACCCGCAACTCCGGCATCGAGTGACAGTCTTGCGGCAGTGTCAGAATGGACATTTTAATCTCCTGTGGTCCGGGGATACCCCCGAACCACGAGATGTATCATTCAGGCGCTTAGAACAAGCCCTCGATCTGGCCTTCGTCGTTGAGGCGAATCGTCTCAGCCGCGGGTTTGCGGGGCAGGCCGGGCATGGTCATGATCTCACCGCAGACAACCACGATGAAGCCCGCACCGGCGCTTAGCCGCACCTCGCGCACCGGAACCGAGTGGCCGGTAGGCGCGCCCCGCAGGGTCGGGTCGGTCGAGAACGAATACTGGGTTTTCGCCATGCAGACCGGGAGGTTGCCATAGCCCGCGTCTTCCCATTCGCGCAGCTGATTGCGGATCTTGTTGTCGGCCAGAACCTCGTCAGCGCGGTAGATGCGCTTGGCGATGGTTTCGATCTTTTCGAACAGCGGCATCTCGTCAGGATAGATCGGCGCGAAGTTCGCGGTGCCGCCCTCGACGATTTCGACCACTTTCTCGGCCAGCGGAGCCGAGCCTTCGGACCCCAGTTCCCAGTGACGTGACAGAACCGCCTCGACCCCGTGATCGCCGCAATAGTCTTTCACGGCCTTTACTTCGGCATCGGTGTCGGTGACAAAGTGGTTGATGGCGACCACAACCGGAACACCGAACGATTTCACGTTTTCGATGTGACGGCCCAGGTTGGCGCAGCCCGATTTCACGGCATCAACATTCTCGGCACCCAGATCAGCCTTGGCCACGCCGCCGTTCATCTTCATCGCGCGCACGGTGGCAACCAGCACCACAGCCGACGGAGCGATGCCCGCTTTGCGGCACTTGATGTTCATGAACTTCTCGGCACCCAGATCGGCCCCGAAACCCGCTTCGGTCACGACATAGTCTGCGACTTTCAGAGCGGTCTTGGTCGCGATGACCGAGTTACAGCCGTGTGCGATGTTCGCGAACGGGCCACCGTGGACAAAGGCCGGGTTGTTTTCCAGCGTCTGCACCAGGTTCGGCTGCATCGCGTCCTTCAGCAGAACGGTCATCGCGCCTTCGGCTTTGATGTCGCGGCAGTAGACCGGGGTCTTGTCGCGGCGGTAGGCGACGATGATGTCACCCAGACGCTTTTCCAGATCCTTCAGGTCGGTCGCCAGGCACAGGATCGCCATAACTTCGGAAGCCACGGTGATGTCAAAACCTGCTTCGCGCGGGAAACCGTTGCTGACGCCGCCCAGAGACGCCGTGATCTGACGCAGCGCACGGTCGTTCATGTCGACCACGCGACGCCATGCAACGCGACGGGTGTCGATCTCGGCCTCGTTACCCCAGTAGATGTGGTTGTCGATCATCGCCGACAGCAGCGAGTGCGCGCTGGTGATGGCGTGGAAGTCGCCGGTGAAGTGCAGGTTCATTTCCTCCATCGGAACAACCTGCGCATACCCGCCGCCTGCAGCGCCGCCCTTCATGCCGAAGTTCGGGCCAAGCGAGGCCTCGCGGATACAGATCATCGCGTTCTTGCCGATGCGGTTCAGACCGTCACCCAGACCCACAGTGGTCGTGGTCTTACCCTCACCTGCCGGGGTCGGGTTGATCGCGGTTACAAGGATCAGCTTGCCGTCTTCGCGGTCCTGCACCGAGTTGATGAAGTCCTGGCTGACTTTCGCCTTGTCGTGGCCATAGGGCAGCAGATCGGCGGAATCGATGCCGATCTTGGCGCCGATTTCCTGAATCGGCTTCTTGTTCGCTTCGCGGGCGATTTCGATGTCGGATTTGTAGCTCATTGGCCAGGGTCCCTGATTGAATGCCTTGCAAAACCGACGCAGCGCGTCGGCGCTGTGCAACCAATACAGTCGTACACAATTCCGATGGCTATGGATTCCGACATATTCATGCCGCGAAACGGCGTCGCCGGATATCGTGAGTTTCAAATCGGAAACGAATGGGCCTTATGGCTGCCAGATTGGCTGATCAGGGACAAACAATCGCATTTTGTCGCCAATTCGCAGGGAACCGGGTCGTTCGACCCAACCCGTCACCCCACGCCGCCCTTTAGCTGCGGGTTTGAAGGCGGCACCGTGACCGCTGAGATCCTGTTCAATCTCACGCCCCGGCAGAACGCAGGGGGCGTTTTCCATATCCACGGTGATCGTCGCACCGTTGTCGGCCTGCAAGCGCGAGGATGGCGGAACATGCGAAAAATCGGGAATACCCTTCACGACGATCGACGCCCCAAGGTACGACGGATCAAGATCATCCAACCCCATCTCGGCCGAAATCCCGGCCAATTCCTCGGCCGACAGGACCGACAGCTGCCTGACGTTCCTGATCTCGGTACCCTGCGGATACAGGTTCTTGACGCGCACGCAGGACGCCCGGTTAAGCCCTTCATGTCGTTCACCGCGCACACCGTCGAAATCTAGCTGCAAGGTTTCAACCGGCTCAGCCCGCAACGACTGCCCTGCCGGTACATGGCCCAGCCAGATCACTTCGCCTGCGTATTCGGTTTCGCGCAAAAACGGCATGGGCCTTCCCTTCTTTTCAGCGTCCTTGCGCGCATAATGCCCAGCACCGACCTGATGAAAAGAAAAAACCCGGAGGCTGGCTCCGGGTTTTTTTGTTTATGCAGTCGGCTCAGGTTCCATACCACCTTCGGGCGGAGATTTCTTCGGCTTGGTCTTGGGAATGGCCGTGACGCTGGGCGCGCTGCCCTCATCCGGCTTGTCGCCTTCGTCGTCGCCTTCGGTGGGCGACTCGCCATTCATGACCCGCTTGATCTCGTCGCCGGTCAGGGTTTCGTATTCCAGAAGCCCCTGCGCCAGACGTTCCCAAGCCTCGTTCTTATCGGTCAGGATTTTATGGGCGCGCTCATAGCCTTGCTGGATCAGGCGCTTCACCTCTTCCTCGATCAGCTCTTTGGTATGCGCAGAAACCGAGAAACCGGCGGTGTTGCCCTGATAGCCTTCATGCGCTTCGGCATAGTCGATATTGCCGACCTTGTCCGACATGCCCCAGCGCATGACCATCGCGCGGGCCAGTTGGCTGGCCTGCATGATGTCGCCTGCCGGACCGTTCGAGACGTGATCTTCACCGTATTTGATGACCTCGGCAGCCTTACCGGCCATGGTCATGGCCAGCTTCTGCTCACACTCATCACGGTGATAGTTCAGACGGTCCATTTCCGGCAGAGACACAACCATACCCAGCGCACCACCGCGCGGAATGATCGTCGCCTTATAGACCGGATCGCACAGCGGCAATTCCAGACCGACCACAGCGTGACCAGCCTCGTGATAGGCCGTCTTTTCCTTTTGGTCCTGGGTCAACACCATCGAGCGACGCTCGGCCCCCATCATCACCTTGTCTTTGGCATTCTCGAAATCTTCCATGGTGACAAAGCGACGACCCACACGTGCGGCCATCAACGCGGCCTCGTTCACGAGGTTCGCCAGATCGGCACCCGAGAAGCCCGGCGTCCCGCGCGCGATGATGCGCAGATCGACATCGGGGCCCAAGGGGGTCTTGCGCGCGTGAACGCCCAGGATCTTCTCGCGGCCTTTGATATCGGGGTTGCCGACAGTCACGTTCCGGTCAAACCGGCCCGGACGCAGCAGAGCCGGGTCCAGAACGTCTTTACGGTTTGTGGCCGCCAGAATGATCACGCCTTCATTAGCCTCGAACCCGTCCATCTCGACCAACAACTGGTTGAGCGTCTGTTCGCGTTCGTCGTTACCACCGCCGTAACCAGCACCACGATGGCGACCCACGGCGTCGATCTCGTCGATGAACACAATGCAAGGCGCGTTCTTCTTGGCCTGCTCGAACATATCGCGCACGCGCGACGCGCCGACACCCACAAACATTTCAACGAAATCCGAGCCCGAAATGGTGAAGAACGGCACGCCTGCCTCACCTGCAATGGCACGGGCCAGCAGCGTCTTACCGGTACCCGGAGGGCCAACCAACAGCGCGCCCTTGGGAATCTTGCCGCCAAGGCGCGAGAATTTCTGCGGGTTGCGCAGGAATTCGACGATCTCTTCCAGCTCTTCCTTGGCCTCGTCGATGCCTGCCACGTCGTCAAAGGTCACGCGGCCATGCTTTTCGGTCAGCATCTTGGCCTTGGACTTGCCAAAGCCCATCGCACCGCCTTTGCCGCCGCCCTGCATCCGGTTCATGAAATAGACCCAGACACCGATCAGCAGCAGGAAGGGCAACAGCGTGATCAGGAACGACTGGAAACCCGATTGCTGCTGTTTCTCAGCGCGTACGGGGATGTTTTCGTCGATCAGCAGTTTGGTGACCTCGGCATCGCCGGGTTTGATGGTCACGAAGGTCCCGCCGGTTTCTGTGGTATAGCGAATCTGTTCACCGTCCAGCGTCACATTCTTGACCTCACCGTTCTGCACGGCGCTGACAAAGTCGGAATAGGTTCGTTCATTGCTCTGAAGTGTTCCGCCTGGTCCGCTGAACAGATTGAACAGTGCAAGGATCAGCAAGAACAGAACGACCCAGAAGGCGATATTGCGAGCGTTGCCCAAGGAAATTCTCCCAAAAGATATCAGCAGATGGGGATCTGCCGGGTTGTCTCTTAAAATAGAGAGGATTGTGGCAGGTTCAATGCGATAAAAAAGAAGCGTAGAACTCGGGCCAGTCTGTCGCGGGCTTTGCGACCCACCCGTTTGGGAAACCTGCCAGAGGGGCCGCGCACAGGTCATCCCCGCGCCAGACCGCTGGCGAGGACTGCAACGCAAGGCGCGGGCGACCGGTCGCGCGCCAATCCGGCAGCAACGCCAGACCGGCCTCACCCAATGCGCGAATTTCCATGCCGTGGAGTGCGGGGCCGGTCAGGACCCAGCGACCGTCCCAACTGTCTGGCGGGGATGATGAGAGGTTGCAGACGGCCTGAAACTCTCTGCAAATCCAAGTATTCCCGCCCCTTGGCACCAGCAGGCAGCCGTTCAACGACCCGGCCTGCCCGCTTTGCAGGGCATCAATGGCCTGATCCACGGCCGTTTGGCGCGGGGGGTAACCGGGTCCGGAAATCCAGGCCACTATGCCAATCAGTACGCGCCGCTGGATTTCAGCGGGCAGCGCGGCAAACGCCGACCGATCAAGACACACGTCCCCGTCAACAACTGTGGTGGTCTTGCGGGCGGAATCCTGCGCATAAAGCGCCAGTGCCTCACGCGCTTGTGCAAGATTTTTTGCCACACGCGAGAGGGATTCTGCAGTTACGCCCAAAGGTTCCAGCCCGGCCAAAGCCTCGCGCGCCTTGATCCGGTCGAACCTTTTGTCCTGATTCGATGGGTCCTCGATCCATGTGAGGCCCGTTTGGGTCAGGTGGTCACGTAGGCGTTGACGCGTGATCCCCAGCATGGGCCGGATCATTTCGATGCCGTCCCGATGATGCGATACAGGCATCGCTGCCAAACCGGTGACACCAGCGGCGCGACCCAGTCGCATCAGCACCGTTTCCGCCTGATCATCCGCCGTGTGACCCAAGGCAATCATCGGAATCTCATTCTGCCGCGCCCAGTCCGTCAGCAGGGCATAGCGCGCCTGACGCGCTTGATCCTGCAAGTTTCCCTGACCATCCCAACCTTGCCATTTCAGAACGTCGTGTCGAAGCCCAAGTTCAGCCGCCTGCCCTGCAACCAACCGCGCTTCCTGCGCGGCTTCTGGGCGCAGGCCGTGATCCACGGTGGCGACGCGTAGGTTAACACCTTCGTACGCCGCAATCTCAGCCAGCAGATGCATCAACGCCACCGAGTCGCCCCCGCCCGAGACGGCAACGCCCAGCCGTTGCGGCAATCGTTCAGGCAGTCGCGCGCGGATTTCGGATGTCAGGCTGGTGGGGGTCTTGCTCAAGAACACCCCAAGGTGGCCATTTCCTGCGTGGCGCTTGCCGCCGGGCCAGAGGAGGGGAAGCGCACGCCGACCTCGCTGAGTGTGATGCAGGCCTGCTCGGTCTGGCCCAAACGGCCAAGCGCCGCACCCAGTTCGAACAGGGCATCGGGCGCAACGGCCCCCTCGGAATCCCCGGTGAAGCTGGCCAGAAACGCCCGCGCCGCTTCGCGTGTATCGCCCAGACCTTCCAGCGCCTGCCCGCGTTTCAGATGCGCCTCGGGAGCCAAAGGACTGCCGGGATAGGAGGTATCAAACTGTGCAAACATCGTCGCGGCAGTTTGGAAATCGCCATCGGCCAGCGCTTGCGAGGCATCGTCGAAATCCGCCTGCTCGCCCACCGCCAGTTCACCTTGGTCCGAGGTACTGGGCTGCGTGGGCGCAGGGGTGATTGCGGCGGTCGTCTCAGTTTCTCCGCCCAGCGTTGACGTCTCTCCCAAAGTGGACAGATCGCCGCCTTCCAGTTCGACCAATCGGAACTCAAGATCCCCGATCCGGTTGGTTCCATCGGTCACGATATTCTGCACCCGCTGGTTCAACTGCTCGGTCTGGCGTGTCAGCCGCTGCAACTCGGCCTCAATCGCGTCTACGCGCTCAAGGACCGAACTGCCGGACAGGTTTGGCGCGGGCGAGCCGGTGGTCGAAAACTCGCGCTTCAGGCGCTGTATTTCCACATGCAGCACCGTCAGTTCCTGCCGGATATCCGCCAGAGTCTGCTGATCCTGCGCTTGCGCCACGCCCGCCGTTGCGACAACTGCGACCAAAACCCATCCTGCAAGTCTCATCGTCTTACCCCAAGGTTGAACCGGTCAGCACCGTCACCGCGCGGCGGTTTTTGGAATAGCAGTCCTCGGTGCTGCAAATCTCGATCGGGCGTTCTTTTCCGTAGCTGACGGTCGTCAAACGATTACCCGCCACGCCGCGCGAAATCAGGAACTCACGCGCCGCATTGGCCCGCCGTGCGCCCAGCGCCAGGTTGTATTCGCGCGTGCCCTGCTCATCCGCGTGACCTTCGATGGTGGCCACGTAATCCGGGTTGGCCAGCAGCCATTCGGCCTGACCCTGTAAAACTGTCTGCGCCTGCGGTGACAGAGTCGACTGATCCACCGCAAACAACACCCGATCCCCAACCGTTTGCTGGAAATACGCGGGTGAGCGTGGATCACTTGGCGAACCCGGTACAAGCGCGCCACTACCACCGCCCGAGCCGAAGCCCCCCAAATCCGAAGGATCATTGCTGGTGCAGGCCGCAACAACGCTCAGCGCGCCTACGGCCAGGATTTTGCCCAATACGTTCATCTCATGTGCCTCGTTGTCTTGTTTATTGCCGCCTGTCTATCACAGAGACGGTTTGTTGTGAACTTTGCCGCGCTTTTGCGGTGATCAATTCTGCAACGGCCCCCAGGACGGGTCGCTGCCCCCGTCCGGCGTGCGCACCGGGCGCAGGTTTCGACCTGATATATCCACCGAATACAGTGTCGCCCGACCGCTGGCACCCTGCGTTTCGCGGGTAAACATGATGACGCGCCCGTTCGGCGACCATGTTGGCCCTTCATCCAGGAAGGACGAGGTCAATAGCCGTTCCTCATCTCCATTGGTGCGCATCACACCGATATGGAACCGGCCTTTGTTTTGCTTGGTGAACGCAATCAGGTCACCGCGCGGAGACCAGACGGGCGTGCCATAGCGGCCCTGACCAAAGCTGATCCGCGTCGCCTCACCGCCATTGGCGGGCATGACATACAGCTGAGGCGTCCCCGAACGGTCGCTTTCAAAAACGATCTGGCTGCCGTCCGGCGAATAACTGGGTGCGGTTTCAATCGCGGGTGTGTTGGTCAGGCGTGTGCTTTGGCCCGAGGCCAGATCCATCTTCCAAAGGTCGGTATTGCCGCCCTGAATCAGCGAATAAACAATCGACCGCCCATCCGGCGAGAAGCGGGGCGAGAAGCTCATGGTGCCGCCCTGCGTGTTCAGCTCCTGCCGCCGCACGCTGCCCACGTCCAACACATAGATGCGCGGGCTGCCAGTTTCATAGCTGGTATACAGCAGCCGGTCACCGGTCGGCGAAAAGCGCGGGGCGAGAACGATGGCGGAACTGTCGGTCAGGTACTGAACATTCGCCCCGTCGTAATCCATGATCGCCAACCGCTTGAGGCGCTGATCCTTGGGGCCGCTTTCCGACACAAACGCAACACGGCTGTCGAAATACCCGCCCTCGCCGGTAATCCGGCTGTAGACCTGATCGGCCACCTTATGCGCCATCCGCCGCCACCCGTCGGTGGTTCCGGCCAGTTGCAGACCGTTGCCCAACTCCTGCCCCGAGAACACATCCCACACCCGGAACCGGACCGTCAGACGTTTACCCGAGACATTCACCGCCCCGGTCACCAGCGCCTGCGCGTTGATCGCTTTCCAGTCCGCGAACTGGACAGGCGCGTCAAAGCTGCTGACACGGCTGATGAACGCGTCCGAAGAGATTTCGCGGAACAGCCCCGTTCCGGTCAGATCAGCCGCGACGACCCGGGATATATCAATGGCATATTGCGACGCCGAAGGCCCGTCCGGCACGAAATTCGGAACCGCAAAGGGCAAGGGTTCGATGATCCCTTCGTCGATTTCCAGACGCAACGGCCCGCTTTGCGCGTATACCGGGGCCGACATCAGGGTCAGACCAAGGAAGAGGCTGGTCAGAAGTTTCATCATTTGATCCGCATCCTCTCGGGATTGAATGTAATCTCAATATCCTGCCACTGATCGTATTTGTCAGCAGGCAGATCGTATCCACGCGCGCCACAGCGCAAAATTGCACGCCTTGCCGCCTGATAAGCCTGATTTTCAGCACCCGCAGACCCGCCAGAGCTGTCCAGCAGCCGAACGCTTCCACCGACCACCGTCCCATCGGGGTTGAGTGAAAAGCCGACGACCACAACCACATTCAGCGCGTCGGTCGACAATGAGCCGACGTTCCAGCACTGAGACACCGCCACGCGCATTGCGTCTTTCTCGCCGCTGGTCAGCGGCGGGCCGGACGGTTCGCTGCCTCCGCCCAAGGCTTCGGCCAAGGCGTCATTGATGGCATCGTCATTGGTTTGCGCCGGCGCTTCCGGCTCGGGATTCGGGGTTTCGGCCACCTCTGGCTCCGGCGCAGGTGCCGGGCGGTTGGGACGCACACGTGGACGCGGCGAGGTCAGCGGCGATTGCTCCTCGGTTTCCTCGGCCTCTGTCACGATCTCGGGCGCGGCCTCTTCTGGGGCGGTCTGATCCTGCTGTTCCTGCTGCGTCTCGGCGCCCTCGTCTAAGGACACAGGCGGCGTTTCCACCTCGTCCGGCTTGGCTTCGGGCGGCGGTGGCGCGATGGCTTCGGGCGCGACCCGCTCGGACGGGCTGGGTTGCGCCTCGGGGCCCGGCGGCAGGGGCAAGGCTGCTGTTTCCGGTTCCGTCAGAGTCGGAGGTTCTTCCGGCAACTCGGGTTCTGGTGGTATTTCAACCGTTTCCGGGATCGTCTCAGGTTCCGGTTCTGGCGGGGCCACGGGTCCGGGGCGCGGCTGTTCTTCCGGCGTTGCCTCGGGCGTGCTGGCCTCAATCTCGGGCTCCGGAGGTTGTTCCAGGGTGCCGGGCTGTTCCGGCACCTCGGGCGCGTCCGTCTGCGCCTGAAGCGCCGCAAACTGCTCAGACGAAATCACGGAAACATCCTGCACAGCCATCGGCAACGGCTCGGACCGGAAGGTGCCGCCGAACAAGGCCCAGCCGATCAGGCCGACATGCGCAATCGCCGAGATTTTGGTGCCGGTATCCACCGCGCAACCCCACCTTTACCCATCGTCCAGCGTCGGCCCGCCGGTATCCGTCACCAGACCCACATTCGAAAACCCGCCCGCATTCAGCGCGCCCATAACCTGCATGACCTGCGCGTAGGGGATCGCCCCGTCTGCCCGCAGGAATACGCGGTCGCTGCTGCGTTCCGCCGCGATGGCGCGCAACCGTCCGACCAGTTCTTCCCGCAACACATCCGTGGTCTGAATCTGAACGCGCCCATCGGCTGTCAGGGTGACGGTCAGCGGCTCTTCACTGTCGCCGGGCAGCGCACTTGCGGCGGTTTTGGGCAGATCAACCGGCACGCCAACTGTCAACAACGGAGCCGCCACCATAAAGATGATCAGCAAAACCAGCATGACATCGACAAAAGGCGTCACGTTAATCTCGGCCATAGGCTGCGCGCGCCCACGCCGCCGTCCGCGTCGGCGCCCATTCCCGCCCGAGGGTTGCTGAACCGCCGCCCCCATGTCTCAGCTATCCAACTGACGCGACAGGATTGTCGCGAATTCATCGGCAAAGGCTTCGTAACCGCCTACAATCCGGTCACTATCCGCGCTGAGCTTGTTATAGAAAATCACCGCCGGGATCGCAGCCAGAAGGCCCAAACCAGTGGCCAACAGCGCCTCGGCAATCCCCGGAGCAACCACGGCGAGGTTGGTGTTCTGCTGCTCGGCAATCTCGATAAAGGCATTCATGATGCCCCACACCGTCCCGAACAGGCCAATAAACGGCGCGGTCGAACCAACGGTGGCCAGAATGGGCAGCCCTTTCTGCAAGGTCTCAGCCTCTTTCGCGATAGCCACATCCATCGACCGGTCAATCCGCGCCGTCGCCCCGGCAATCAGCCCGCCATCGGTACGATGCGACCTGCGCCATTCGATCATGCCAGCGGCAAATATCTTTTCCGAACTGCCACCGGGCTGCGTGCCGATCTGTTCGAACAACTCATCCAGAGGGTTCCCGGACCAGAAGCTTTCATCAAACACCTGCGCCTCGCGTCGAGCGGCCCGGTAGTTGATCAGTTTCTGAATGATGATCGCCCAGGACCAGATGGACGCCCCAACCAGCATCAACATCACCAGTTTGACGATAAAGGTCGCGCGGGCATACAGCCCCCACATGGAGAAGTCGATCTCCTGCGCCAGCGCCAGCGTTTCAGCTTCCATGAACCTGCTCTTTGTTTTTGCCTGACGGCCGTTCGTTTGGCCTTGTTTTGCCAAACGCTAACGCAGTTGGGGCTGAAAAGCCAACAGAACCACCCTTGCCCTACAAATTGTTACATCAATGCGCGAATCTCTGCCGGAAGGCGGATCGGCTTGCCGTCCTTGTTGATGCACACGGCGGTGACCGAGGCGCGGAATATCTCGGTCTCACCCCGCCGCACAAGCTGCGCCATGGTCAGGCGCACGCCCGATATGTCGGTCACTTCGGTTTCGACAATCAACTCGTCATCAAACTTCGCAGGCGAAAGGTAATCGGCCTCGACCCGGCGCACGACCCAGACAATGCCTTCCTCGCGCATGGCGTTCTGGTCGTTGCCAAGATTGCGTACCCAATCCGAACGCGCGCGCTCGATAAACCGCAGGTAATTCGCGTGATAGACGACGCCGCCCATGTCGGTGTCTTCATAAAAAACGCGCACCGGGTAGATGTGTTTCATTGCGACGGCTCCAACCGGGCAAACAGCCTGAGCGCATGTGACACATCCTGCGCCGCCCCCGGCAAAACAGGATCATAAGCAGCCCGGATCAGCCCGGCAATGTCAGGCCGCAGGATCGTCGCCCCGCCCGCCACAGCCAAGGGCGACTGCGCGCGAAACGCGGTGTCGGACCACAGCAGGATGGTCTGCACCACTTGACTCAGCGCAAGGGTTTCCGCGGGCACCTTGGACAATTCCTTATCCATTCGCAGGAACACAAAGGCCGCCCGGATCGCGCCATCCTCTTCAAACCTGAAAATCCGGTATTGATTGGCATCCGCGTCGACCAGACGCGCGACCAGAGGCCGAAGATCTGGAACAAGTCGATCCAGATCCGGCACCTCCAGCAGTTCCTGCCAGTCGCGAAAGAAGAACACCATGCAATTGGCACCCAATTCAGGGTCGGTCTCGGCCATCTTGTGCCCGGCCAGCGTCACCACCGCCTCGAACGCGCCTTTGACGGTCGCCAGCGTCTCGTCCTCGACCCCAAAAACAATCGGCACAATGGGCCGCCCCCAACGCGCAAACAGGAACTCACCGCTTTCACGCGTAAACAGTGCCTCAATCTGATCGGGTGTCACGCCAGGCCCTTCATCTTTTCAAAAATACTCCCGCCGGAGGCATAAAATCTAAAGGCAAGCACTTCAACCAAACAGATCGTTCTGACCCCGTGGCGCGGCCATACCCAAATGCGTCCAGGCCTTCTGCGCCAACATCCGCCCGCGTGGCGTGCGCTGGATCAGGCCCTGCTGCAACAGATAGGGCTCGATCACCTCTTCCAGCGAATCCCGGCTTTCCGACAAAGCCGCTGACATTGTCTCAATCCCCACAGGCCCACCGCCGTAATTCTCGGCGATCAGTTTCAGATACCGCCGGTCCGCACCGTCCAGCCCCAGATGATCCACACCCAGCCGCGTTAGTGCTCCGTCAGCCAGTTCGCGGGTAATCCGCCCATCGCCTTCAACAATGGCGAAATCCACCACCCGCCGCAGCAACCGCCCCGCGATCCGAGGCGTCCCGCGTGACCTCCGCGCAATTTCGCGCGCGCCATCATCATCAGCGGGCGCGCCCAGCTTGCGGGCGTTTCGGGTTACGATCTCGTGCAACTCATCCACCGTATAGAACTGCAACCGCGTCGGGATTCCGAACCGATCCCGCAGCGGCGTCGTCAGCAGCCCCATCCGCGTCGTCGCCCCCACCAGTGTAAACGGCTGCAACTCGATCCGAACCGTCCGCGCAGCGGGGCCTTCGCCGATCACCAGATCCAGCTCAAAATCCTCCATCGCGGGATAAAGCACCTCTTCCACCGCCGGGTTCAGGCGGTGAATCTCATCGATAAAAAGCACATCGCGCGCTTCGAGATTGGTCAGGATCGCCGCCAGATCGCCCGCCTTCGCTAGAACCGGGCCGGACGTCATGCGAAAATTCACCCCCAACTCGCGCGCCATGATCTGCGCCAGAGTCGTTTTCCCAAGCCCCGGAGGGCCATGGAACAGCGTATGATCCATCGCCTCGCCGCGTTGTTTGGCCGATTGGATGAAAATGCGCAGGTTGGCCCGCGCCTCTGCCTGACCAATGAACTCATCCAGACCCTGCGGGCGCAGGGCGCGGTCGTTATCCTCGGGCAACGGATCGGGGCGCAGGGTGGGATCAGCGTCTACCATTCACTCACCCTTTCGGTGCCAGCAGTTTCAACGCGGCGCGGATCAGGTCCGCCTCACCCACCTCCGGCAGGTTGGCCGCCGCTTCGGCCACGGCCGAGGCCGCCTCGGACGGGCCATACCCCAGATTGGACAGCGCAGACAAAGCCCCCGCCGATGCCGCCGCCGAGCCCGAAGCCGCTTTTACCGCCCGTTTCGGTGCAGGCGCAGGTTCGGACGGCTCAACCACGTCCAGCGCGGGACCATCCAAAGCCTCGGTCACAGTGCCGCCCATGGCCATCACACCCGGCGCCTTGTCTTTCAGGTCCAACACGATCCGCTGCGCCGTTTTAGGGCCCACACCCTTGGCTGCCTTGACGGCACCCCAATCACCCAGCGCAATCGCGCGGCTTACACCATCCGGACCCAGCGCCGACAGAATGGCCAGCGATACCTTGGCCCCCACGCCCTGAACCGAGCAAAGCAGCCGATGCCACTCCTTCTCGACCAGCGACAGGAAGCCATAAAGCTGCATCAGATCTTCGCGCACGACCATGTCAGTATAGATCGAGACCGCCTCGCCCACGCCGGGCAACGCCGCCATCGTCCGGTCCGAGCAATAGACGATGTACCCAACCCCGCGCACGTCAATCAGAATGTGATCCGCCGCGCGATAGTCCAAACGCCCCGTCAGCTTGCCGATCATGCCCGTACCTCTTTCACCCGCGTTTGCTGCGTTTTGCCGTAATACGCATGACAGATCGCAATCGCCAGCGCATCCGCCGCATCCGCGCCTTTGGGCGCACAGCCGGGCAGCTGCAGTTTGACCATGTGCAGAACCTGTTCCTTCTCGGCATGGCCGACGCCGACCACGGTCTTTTTGACCCGGTTAGGCGCATATTCCCCCACCGGCAGACCGGCTTGCGCCAGTGTCAGCAGGGCAACCCCCCGCGCCTGACCCAGTTTCAGGGTCCCTGCCCCGTCCTTGTTCACGAATGTCTGCTCGATCGCGGCCTGATCCGGCTGATGATCCGCGATAACCTCGACAATCTGATTGTGCAGGGACAGCAGCCGTTCACCCAGATCATCCCCATCCGACTTGCATAAGCCATTGGCAACGTGGCTCAGGCGGCTGCCATTTGATTCGATGACGCCCCATCCCAGGGTTCTCAGCCCCGGATCGATGCCCAGAATTCGCATGTTGTGCCTCGGCCTGCTCGGGTTATGTGATGTTTTTTCAACGCCTAGCACGAAGCGTGAACATTTTCCAAGCGAATTGACCGGAAGTCTGAAAACGACACCAGTATCCCACCCGCGACCCAAAGGTGTATTTGCGACCTGAAACGGGTCTGAAAGCGGCACCCGGATGAAGGTAAATTCACCAAATATTTAAGGGGATTACAGCCTCGTGAAGCCTTGCAAAAAATGCATAGGACACATGCAAAAAATGATCTTGTGAAGGTTATATGACAACACTAGATGCCGCTCAGATCGACTGATCAAACGTAAACACAAACCAGAAGGAAACAGGATATGGCTGCACTGGACACCACCCGCATCGCCACCACTGGCTCGTTCGGCCTCGCTGGCCGTATCGGCGCGTTTTTCGTATCGGCGTTCAACGTCGCTGCAGAATGGAACGACGCCCGCGCAACCCGCAAGGCGCTGGCTGGCCTGACGGATCGTGAATTGAGCGATATCGGCCTGTGCCGTGGCGATATCGACGACATCATCCAGCGTCGTCGCTAAAAGCGGCGACCGCGTATAGGCCCCTTCCTCCTCCCTGAGGGGCAAAAAAGAACACCGCGTGCCATTCAGCATGCGGTGTTTTTTTCTTCAGGAGGTTCGTTTAGTAGAGAATTTTGTTCAGTTGGACCGCGAGAGTCTCGGACAGAGGGTCAATCTGCATGACCCAGGCACCCGCTTTCTCGACCGAGGTTCCTTCGTTCAGGCTGTCGATCCGGAACTGGTACCCCGTTGGTCCGAGGCTGGAGAGCAGGAACGCCTTGAACCCGAAGAACCCGAGCAGACAGAACAGCAGCACCTTTGCGGGCACCGCAGATCGGACCCGCTGTGGTTTCATGACAACCAGGCCGTCTTTGCGCATCGTGGCGCGGTAGCCCCGGCTCATCTTCTGATGTTTCTTGTTCAGGCGATGAACGCGCTGATCGAAATCCAGTTGCTTTACCGTCATGGCAGCCTCCTCAAAACCGCCCCCCTCGACTTGATTGGAAAACGGTAAGTAGAGATTGCGACAAAAGCGTGGCGAAAATCCACAAAACTCCTGTAAATGGCCTAAATTCAGCCCTGTTTGCTTAAGATTAGCGTCGTCCACTCACCAATCTCGGCTCGATTTGCCAGATTAAATCCATTTTGGGAATAAACGGTCACAACATCGTCGGCCTGCTCATTCAGGATTCCCGACAAAATGGCATAGCCTTCGGGCCGCAGATTCGCGGCGATTTCCGGGGACAGGGCCACCAGCGGACCTTTGAGGATATTGGCAAAGATCAGGTCGTAAGGTGCCAGAGCCTGCAACTCGGGATGGTCAAATCCCGCCGCCTCGACACAGCGCACGGCGCCGGACATACCATTGGCGGTCAGGTTTGCTTCGGCCACATCGACGGCAACCTGATCGATGTCGCTGGCGATGATGTCGCCGTCCCAAACGCGCGCGGCGGCCATGGCCAGAACGGCGGTTCCGCAGCCGATATCGGCGACTTTCGACGCCGCAAACCCATCGTCCAGCAGGTGGTCCAGCGCCTTGAGGCATCCCAAAGTCGTGCCGTGGTGCCCCGTACCAAAGGCCATCGCCGCCTCGATCAGCAGAGGAATGCGTCCCTTGGGCAGCTTGTCGGCATCGTGGCTGCCATAGACGAAAAACCGCCCGGCCTCGACCGGGGCCAGTTCGCGGCGCACATGCGCCACCCAGTCGGTTTCGGGCAGTTCCGAGACCACAAAGGGCTTGGCGTCAAACGCAGCCGCAAGCACGGCCAGCGCGGTCTCATCCGGCGCTTCGGTGAAATAGCCGCCAACTTCCCAAAGGCCCGAGCCGTCTTCGACCTCGAACACGCCAACGCCGGTTGGTTCCGGGTCCAGACGCTCCATCGCTTCGCCCAGACCTTCGGCGGCGGTCTTGCCGGTCAGAGTGGTAAGCGCGGTGAATGTGGGCATGGGGGCCTCCTGTCTCAGTTGAAACAGCGCCTATGGCGCGGGCCCGCCAAGGTCAAGCACTGGTGGTTATTCAGCGGGGGCCGGGGCGTATTTCGCCAGGATTGTTTCATTGCCCGGTTCCGGGTGGCGCGGGATCAGCAGCGACAGCAGCAACGAGATCATGGCCATCGCCGCGGCCAGCCCGAATACGGCACCGGGCGAGACGACCCAGAGCAAGCCCAAAAGCGCAGGCAGGAACACCGCCGCGATGTGGTTAATGGTAAAGGCCACCGCCGCCGTGGGCGCAATATCCGCCGGGTCGGCGATTTTCTGGAAATAAGTCTTCAACGCCAGCGCCAGCGCAAACAGCACGTGGTCGATCACATAGAGGATCGCCGCCAGCAACACGCCCCAGCCGAACCAGTAGATGCCGCCATAAGCCGCGAAGACAATCGCAAGACCGGCGTATTCGAAGATCAGCGTGCGGCGTTCGCCGAACTTGGCCACCGCTTTGCCCAGCAGAGGCGCGGCCATCATATTGATCATCAGGTTGATCAGATACAGGCTGGTCAGTTCGTGCACTTCGAACCCGAATTTCTCGACCATCATGAAGCCCGCGAAGACGACAAAGATCTGCCGCCGCGCGCCAGCCATGAATTGCAGCGCGTAGTACAGCCAGTAGCGGCGGCGCAGTATGATCTTTTTGGTCTGCGGCGTCGGCGCGTCGAATTGCGGATAGGCAATCAGGCTGAATAGCGCCAGCAGGACAGTCACGCCGCCCGCAGCCATGAAGACGAAGTTATAGGACAGATCGAACCGGTCCCAGGTCAGCACGATCAGCCCATAGACCACCATCGTCGCAGCCGAGCCCATCGCCACCAGCCAGCCCAGCACCTGCGGCGCGCAGTCCTTGGGCAGCCATTGCAGTTGCAGCGACTGGTTTACCGTCTCGTAATAGTGAAACCCGATCGAGCTGAACAGCGTCACGAACAGCAACCCGCCAAGGCTGGGAAACCACGCCGTGACCGCCGTTGCCACGCCCAGCATGATCAACGAGATCATCGCCAGAACCTGCTCGCGGATAAAGATGATCACCGCGATGACGCCGACCGCCAGAAAGCCGGGGATCTCGCGCACCGTGTGCAGCAGGCCGATATCCGCGCCGTCGAAATTCGCCACCTCGATGACGAAGTTGTTCAGCAGCGCGCTCCACCCGTTGAAGGCAATCGGCATGGTCATCGCCATCACGAACAACAGCGTGATGGGGCGACGCCAGAACGGCAGGCTTTGCGCCTCGGATAGCGGCATGGGTTTCAGCATGAGACCCCTCTACGCCCATTTTCGCAGCTTGGCGAGGGGTATGCTGCACAGCCGCCCTGCGCAGATGCAGAGGTCAGTAGAAACTCTGCGGATCGATATCCACGGTCAGGCGAATGTCGCCTTTCAGACGCAAGGGCGCGATCCAGCGGGCGATGGCGTCCTGAATAGGTGCACCCTTGGGGGCCTTGACCAGCAAACGCACGCGGTGTCGCCCCCGAATGCGGGCAATCGGCGCGGGTGCAGGGCCAAAGACCTGCGCGCCGATCTGGCGCAACGGGGCATCGTTGCGGGCCATGGCGTTGCCGATGTCGAAAACCGGCCCGACCTCGGGGCCTGACAGGACGATCCCCGCCATGCGACCATAGGGCGGCACCCCGGCGGCCTGCCGCCCGGCAGCCTCGGCCTTCCAAAACCCCTCCTCGTCCCCCGACAGAATCGCCCGGATCACCGGGTGTTCCGGCTGAAAGGTCTGCAACAGCGCCTGCCCCGGCTTATCGGCCCGCCCGGCGCGGCCTGCCACCTGCCGCATCAACTGAAATGTCCGCTCGGCAGCACGCAGATCGGCACCATGCAGGCTGAGATCGGCGTCAATCACGCCCACCAATGTCAGCTTGGGAAAATTGTGTCCCTTGGCCACCAGTTGCGTGCCGATGACAAGGTCTGCATCCCCCTCGGCAATCTCTTCGATCTTGGCCTTCAGCGCCCGGGCCGAGCCGAACAGATCGGAACTGAGCATCGCGATCTTCGCCTCGGGGAATGTCGCTTCGGCCTCTTCGGCCAAGCGCTCGATCCCCGGCCCGACCGGGGCCAGCTTGCCCTCGACCCCGCAGGACGGGCAGGTTTCGGGCATCGGCTTGGTCTCGCCGCATTGATGGCACATCAGACGTTTCAGAAACCGATGCTCGACCATGCGCGCGTCGCAATGGTCGCAGGCGATTTGCTCCCCACAAGCCCGACACAGGGTCACGGGCGCATAGCCGCGACGGTTGATGAACAGCAACGACTGTTCGCCCCTCTCGATCCGCTGCCGCACCGCCTGCCGCAGGGACGGAGAAATCCACGTCCCCGGCTGCATCTGCTCGGCCCGCATATCGAGGGGCTTCATCTCGGGCAGAACCGCCGCTCCGAACCGAGAGGTCAGGTCGAGCCGATCATATTTCCCCGCCTCGGCATTGGCCCAGCTTTCCAGCGACGGCGTCGCGCTGGCAAGAATCACCCGCGCGCCACAGATGGCCGACCGCAAAACCGCCATGTCACGGGCGCTGTAATGCACGCCGTCTTCCTGTTTGTACGAGGTGTCGTGTTCCTCATCGACAACGACCAGCCCCAGATTGCGGAACGGCAGAAACAAAGCTGAGCGCGCGCCTACCACCAGTTGCGCATCCCCCTGCCCGACCATGCGCCAGACCCGGCGACGCTCGGTCATCGTCGCGCCCGAATGCCATTCCGCCGGACGGGCACCAAACCGCGCCTCAACCCGGGTCAGGAACTCGGCGGTAAGAGCGATCTCAGGCAACAAGACCAACGCCTGCCGCCCCTGCCGCAGCGCCTCGGCCACGGCCTCAAGATAGACCTCGGTCTTGCCAGACCCCGTCACGCCTTTCAGCAGCGTGGTGCCATAATCCCCGGTCCGCTGCCCGGCCTGCAACCGCGCCACGGCTGCGGCCTGATCCTCGCTCAGGTCTTTGCCGGGCAAATCCGGGTCCAGATGCGGATAGGGCAGATCGCGGGGGCTGTCCTCTTCGCGCACCGCGCCCTGCTTGACCAACCCTTTGACAACAGACGAGGTCACACCCGCCTGCTCGGCCAGTTCCTTCAGCGTGAACGCCAGCCCGCCATAATCGCGCAACACCTCCAGCACCCGCGTCCGGGCATCGGTCATCCGGTCCGGTTCACGGTCGCCCAGCCGGTAAATCTTGCGCATCGATGGCGGATCACCCAACCCCGGCGCGCGCGTCGCCAGACGCAGCATCGCGGGCATGGGTGTCAACGTGTAATCGGCCACCTTGCCCAGAAACAGATGCATCTCTTCCCGCATTGGCGCAACGTCCAGAACGCGGATCACCGACCGCGCCTTGGCAAGGTCAAAACCACCCTGCCCCGGCCCCCAAACCACGCCCAACACCTTGCGCGGCCCCAGCGGCACCTCGACAAACGCGCCCAGAAAGCACCCACCCTCGGGCGCCTTGTAATCCAGCGTCCGGTCCAGCGGCTGCGTTGTCAGCACCGCTACCAGCTCTCCTTCGTCGAAAAATCCGTTAGCGCTCACGGCATATCCTATGCAGGGGGTTCCAGCAGGGGTTTCTTTGAGGTAAAGCCATCCGCGACCAAGGCCAACCCATCAAAGGACTGCCCTCATGAAATTCTTCGTAGACACAGCCGAGATCGACGCCATCGCCGAACTGAACGATCTGGGCATGGTGGACGGTGTGACCACCAACCCTTCGCTGATCCTGAAATCGGGCCGCGACATTCTGGAAGTGACCAAAGAGATCTGTGATCTGGTCGATGGCCCCGTCTCGGCCGAAGTGGTCGCGACCGAGGCCGAGGACATGATCGCCGAAGGCCGCAAGCTGGCCAAGATCGCGCCGAACATCGCGGTCAAAGTGCCGCTGACATGGGCCGGTCTGAAAACCTGCAAAACCCTCAGCGACGAAGGCCAGATGGTTAACGTCACGCTGTGCTTCTCGACCAATCAGGCGATTCTGGCCGCCAAAGCGGGCGCGACCTTCATCTCTCCTTTCATTGGTCGTCTGGACGACATCAACCTCGATGGAATGGACCTGATCGCCGATATCCGTCAGGTCTATGACAATTACGGGTTCGAGACCGAAATCCTCGCCGCTTCGATCCGCACTGTGAACCATGTGACCGACAGCGCCCGCATCGGTGCAGACGTGATCACCGCACCGCCTGCCGTGATCAAGAAACTGGCCGATCACCCGCTGACCGATAAGGGCCTTGAAACCTTCCTGGCCGACTGGGCCAAAACCGGTCAGAAGATCCTCTGACCTCAAAGCCTTAGCGCCCACGCGGCACCGACAGGTGCCGCGCCCGGCCCAACTGCATACACCTGATCCCCGGATCAGGATGTCGCAGGCGGGAGCCGTTCGATCACAGATCGCACCAAAATCCACCCATACGTGCATTTTTTCCAAGGCAATCCCGACCTGCCATGGTATAAGCCGCCAAAACAAAAAACCGACCGGACGGGACATGAGCAGCAACCCAAAACTCGAGGATAACCTCCGCGCCGCGATTCTGGCCAAGCCCGACGCGTTGCTGGACGACAAGGATCTGATGCAGGCGCTTGTGGCCGCCAATGAACAGGCGCGCGGCGACAATGTGATCGACCTGCGCGGCATCGCCATGCAGCGGCTGGAACAACGGCTGGACCGGCTGGAAGACACGCACCGCTCGGTCATTGCCGCAGCTTATGAGAACTTGGCAGGCACCAATCAAGTGCACCGCGCCATTCTGCGCCTGCTGGAACCGGTCGAGTTCGAGGATTTCCTGAAGGTTCTGGGCAATGACGTGGCCGAGATCCTGCGGGTCGACCGCGTCACGCTTGTTCTGGAAACCACCGTGGTGCAGGACGATCCGGCCATCGACAAGCTGGGCGGTGTTCTGACCGTCGTCGAGCCCGGTTTTGTCGATACCTACCTGACCTATGACCGCGGCGGCCCGGCCCGCGAGGTCACCTTGCGCGAAATTCAACACGCAAACCCGCGCGTCTATGGAACCGGCGCAACCCATCTGCGGTCCGAGGCCTGCCTTAAGCTGGATCTGGGCGCGGGCCGTTTGCCCGGCATGATCGTCATGGGGGCGACGGACCCACGCCACTTTACCCCGCAGCTTGGCACCGATCTTCTGGCCTTTTTCGCTGGCGTGTTCGAACGCTCGATGCGTCACTGGCTGTCGTGAGCCTGATCTCCCCGGCCTGCCGAAACGCGCTCCAACACTGGTTGGAGAGCCTCAGCGCGCTGGCCGGGCGGTCGGACAACACGCAAACCGCCTATCGCGGTGACGTCACCGATTTCCTGTCCTTCATGACCCTGCACCACGGGGATCGTCAGGGATTGGCCGCTTTGGAACGTATTACCGTATCGGATATGCGGGCCTGGATGGCGGATCAGCGCGGATCGGGCGTCGGCGCGCGGTCACTGGCGCGTAAACTCTCCGCTGTCAAAAGCTTCTACCGCTGGCTGGCCGAGCGTGAAGGGTTCGAACCCACCGCCGTCCTGTCCACCCGCGCGCCCAAGTTCACCAAGAAACTGCCCCGCCCCCTTGCCGAAGACGCCGCCCGCGCGATGATCGACACGGTCGAGTTGCAATCGACCTCGGACTGGGTTTCTGCCCGCGATGTGGCAGTGGTCACTCTGCTTTACGGTTGCGGTTTGCGGATATCCGAAGCCTTGTCCCTGACCGGAGCCGACGCCCCGCTGCCTGCAACCCTGCGCATCATGGGCAAAGGCGGGAAAGAACGCATTGTTCCGGTCATACCCGCCGCCCGTGAGGCCGTGACCCGATACCTGAAACTCTGCCCGCACCCTCAGGCCGACGATGCGCCCTTGTTTCGCGGCGTGCGCGGCGGGCCGCTGAACCCGCGGGCCATTCAGGGCGCGATGGCCAAGGCGCGGATGCAACTGGGCCTGCCGTCAACGGCCACGCCTCATGCCATGCGACACAGCTTTGCCACCCACCTGCTTACGGCCGGGGGGGATTTGCGTGCAATTCAGGAACTGCTGGGCCACGCCTCATTATCGACCACTCAGGCTTACACAGCCGTCGATACCGCGCGGTTGATGGAGGTTTACAACCGTGCACATCCCAAAGCGTGACGCCTGGAACGCTGCGTCCTGAAGACTTCTGCAACTTAAGCGGGCTTTTGATTTGCATCTCGGCAACGCATCGTACATGACAGCCGCATGACACTTAGATTCAAAGCATTAGCCGTCCATCTTTTCACCGCAACGGGCGCCGTTTTCGCCATGCTGGCCATGCTGGCCGCCGTCGAGGAAAAGTGGAGCCTGATGTATCTCTGGCTCGTCGTTTCTTTCATCGTCGATGGCATCGACGGTCCTTTGGCCCGACACTATCACGTCAAGAAAAACGCGCCTGAATTCGATGGTGTCCTGCTGGACCTGATCATCGATTACCTGACCTACGTGTTCATTCCGGCCTATGCCCTGTTCAAGTCCGGGTTGATGGATGGCTGGACCGGGTGGTTTGCAATCATTGTCATCACCTTTGCAAGCGCGATGTATTTCGCCGATACGCGCATGAAAACCAAGGACAACTCCTTTTCCGGCTTCCCCGGATGTTGGAATATGGTGGTGATCGTGATTTTTGCGCTTGAACCCAACTTCTGGTTCAGCCTGGTGCTGGTGACATTGCTGTCGATTGCAATGTTCCTGCCGCTGAAATTCGTCCATCCCGTACGGACCGAACGCTGGCGCAGCCTGACCTTACCGATGGCCCTGGCCTGGACCTTCTTTGCGGGCTGGGCAGCCTGGGTCGATTTCCACCCTGAAAGCTGGGCGCATTGGGGGCTGGTTGTCACCAGCCTGTATCTGACCTTTGCCGGTATCGCGCAGCAGATCATACCGCAGCGCAATACCTAGAGGGGGTTACAGGACGTCCTGAACCTCGAACTCGGTGCCGTTATGGGTAAAGACATCTCCGGCCTGTAGCCCAACCATGGCCAGATAGATCGGGCTTTGCGTTGAAATGCCCATATAGGTTTTGCCGTCCACGTCAAACCGCGTCGTGGAAACGCAGACAACAAAGCGGCGGTTGTTGAACTTGATGATCGCACCCGGCTGCACCGTATCGGTCAAGCCGAAGTCGGTGTTTTCAATGACGTCGATCTTGGCATGGTGCGCATGGACCGGGGCGTCAAAGGCGGCCGCCAGATCGGCATTCTCACGCGAGGCGGCGATATCGTCCTTGTCGTGGCCCTCGCGGTCATCCAGCTGAGCGTCTTTCAGGAAGGCATCGTAATGCGCCTGAGCGGTTGCCAGTTCCTGCGCCTCTAACGACATCAGCTTGTCAATAATGGCCTTCTTGCGGGCGGCACGGTCTGCGTCGGTCATCATGCAATAGGATCCTTCAAAATCAGCATCAAATATAAGTTGAGCATCCGGATTTCGGATTGCAACTGATTTCCGTCACTCAGATCAACAGGCCCGCTGCCTTTTCATGACGCAAAAGGGCGACCTTCGTCTCGATCCCGCCATCACCGGAAAACCCGCCCAAACCGTTGGCGGCCAGCACCCGGTGGCAGGGAATAATGACCGGGATCGGGTTTGCCCCGCAGGCCTGCCCCACCGGCTGCGCAGGTTGTCCCAGCTCTTTTGCGATGTCCCCGTATGTGCGTGTCTCACCCAATGGGATCGCGTACATCAGATCACAAACCTGCTTTTGAAACGCGGACCCTTCGACACGGTACGGCAGGTCGAAACGGTCAAGCTGACCCGCATCATAGGCCCGCAACTGGGCCGCGGCCTCGTGCAGCAAAGCCGTCGGTTCACCTTCGTTCGAACCATGCCAAACAAGACGCCTGACAAAGCCGTCCTGCTCTTCTACCCCAAGGCATCCAAAACGCGTTTCAACGGCAATCATCGGCATGTCGCGATGCTGTCAGAGCGGGCTCAGTTTCGCAAGGCTCGGCGCTCATCCACTTAAACAAACACGCATTCACATAAAACGTTGTTGTGATGAATTGTTATCCCTAACGTGAGGGCAGCTGAAATCAACGCCAATGGGGGATGGGATGCGAAATCAGATTCGCGTTATTGTTGTAGGTTCGCTTGTTTTATCAGCTTCAGTTGCTTTGGCCGAAACGCCTCCGCCGGTCGATCAGAAAGACCTGATGTCGCGGTTGGGCAAGGACCGGCTCAAGGCTTTCGTCTATGCCTTTGAGGCCGGCGACGAAATAACCGAAGCGGACTATACGATGGAGCGCGGGGTTGGTGCACGCGTCTCAGATGGCCAGTATTTCTCGCGCCTGCCACGCGCCGATCTGGCCAGCGCCGGGGATTGGGCCGAACATTATCCGACCCGCGAAGGCGGCCCACAGGCGCATTCGTGCATTTCCTGCCACTCGGCCCCGCTGGCCAACGGGGCGGGACCGATGGCGATGAACGTTGTGATCGACCCGACGCATTCGGGTGATCCATCCAGCTTTCTAGAACGCAACACCCTTCATCTGTTCGGCCTTGGGGCAGTGCAGCGGGTCGCCGAGGAAATCACCCAAGACCTGAAGCAACAGGAAGCCGCACTGGCCAAGGAAACCTGCGAGGAGAGCTTCCCGATCAAACACTATCTGGTGTCCAAGGGCATTTCCTTTGGCGCGCTTACAGCCTCGGCCGAGGTGGACGGAACAACCTGCAAGGCCAACATTAACTACGATGAGGTCTACGGAATCGATGAGGACCTGATCGTGCGCCCTTTCGGTTGGAAAGGCTTGCACGCGACCCTGCGTAGCTTTGCAAGAAGTGCGGCCCATAACGAGATGGGAATGCAGGCGGTCGAGTTGGTCGGAAACGAGGACGGGGATTTCGATGGCGTGACCGGCGAACTGACAGTCGGAGACGTCACCGCTGTCACGCTCTATATGGCTGCGTTAGAGCGGCCAACCTCCAAGCTGGAACTTGCGGAACTGGGTTTGGTCGAGTTGACCCAGGATGAGAAATACAAGCTGTTGCGCGGCGAACAGCGGCTGGTGGATGCCGGGTGCACGTCCTGCCACGTGCCAAGCGTCGATCTGAACAATGCAGTGTTTTCCGAACCCAGCGCCGTGCCGGGATATAGCGAGGAAGAACTGCCCAGCGGCGCAATCGCTGCCAAACTGGGTTTGGACGGGAAAAACCCCATGTGGTTTGACCTGACCAAAGATCAGCCCAACAACCGGATCGCAATGGCCGATGGCAGCGAGGTCCATTTGGGCGCGTTCCCAAGCAAGGGCGAGACCGGCGCAACCGTGTTCTGGTACACCGATTTCCGCCGTCACGACATGGGTCCCAAGCTTGCCGATCCGATTGACGCTTATGGCTTCGGTGCCTCGGTTTGGCCCACGCGGTCGCTGGCAGGTGTCGGTTCGACGGGACCGTGGCTGCACCACGGCCATGCCACCACATTGCGAGAGGCGATTATGGCCCATGGCGGCGCGGCGGAGCTTAGCAAGAACGCGTTCATTGCGCTGCCCGAGGAACAGCAGGACGAGTTGATCGCATTCCTCGAAAACCTTGTGATCGCGAATTTCGATCCCGAGGAAGAGGAAGGCTGACCGTCCGCCTGACAACGCCGCAGAAGCCCAAGTTCATCCTGCGCCTGCCTGCTGAAACAGCGCGGGCGCAGTTGGTCTTGGCCGGGCCCAGTTGGCCAATTCCCGCGTCGCAAATTTAGACAAATCGCCAGATAAGCGCGTCCTTTTGGGAAAACCCTCGGCCCGTGCTATGCTGATGGCATTGTTTTATGCGTTGGAGTTTTGGGGGAATGGGACGGCATCTTGTCCTCACAGTTCATGGTATCGGCGAACAGAAACCCGGTGAAACGGTAGATCAGGTCGTTGGCGCGGCCACGACCTGGCTGGACGGGCGACCCAAACCCCCGATCGAGGTCGAACGCGGCATGATCGAGCTGGCCGAGACAACGTTCAACGGCACCCCGCGCAATGCCAAGCTCTATAAGGTTAATCTGCGGAAAGTAACCAAACCCTCGGTCCCCAGCGACGAGGCCCTGTTTGCCGAGGTTTATTGGGCAGATCGTTCGCCCGCGCCAAAAGGGGCCATCAAGACAATACTGGATCTGATCTGGGTGGTTCTGGCGCTGGGCTATCTGGCGATGGACAATGTCGAACAGACCCATCAGCGCAAGAATATCGCCCCGGACGCCCCCAACGGCAGGAACACTTTCGCCGCACAGTTGGTTCATCTGTTCACCTGGATCTTTTTTGGCGCGGTCGCGACCCTGAACGCCTATCTGTTGCTGGGCGCGGCGGTGATAATGATCGACAGAATTCCGGTCGGATTTTTTCAAAGCCCGACATTGCTGTTCTGGCTGCTTCTCGCGCTTTACGCAGGCGGAGCTGTTGTTGGTCTGCTGCGTGGTTTTTCCGCCCCGACCTATCTGCGGCGGGTATTTTGGCGTGGCATGTTCGGAATGGGGGTCGTTCTGGCGCTTGGTCTGGCCCTAGGGCCGGTTGGCGCTGAATTTCGCAATTGCATCCCGTCAGAGACAACTTTCTGTCCTTTGATCCTGGAACCCTTTGTGGGCTTTCAGATCTACATATTGTCGGTCTTCTGGGCCACGCTGATCTTCCTGACACTATTTCTGTACTTGATGTCCGCCGCCCCCATTCAGATCAACGACAATCTGACAGAACACAGGCGGCTTTATCCAAGCATTTGCGCCGGCATGATGATCTTCTGGATGTTCTTCATTTCGGGTCTGTGGCTAACCATCGAACAGATGTTGAAAACCGTTGATTTCTTGTCGGACGGTCAGCTCCAGACCTTGTTCGACGCCAACCTCCGCGACTCGATCGAAACGCTAAGCGCCGTGTTCATCGCCATCGTTCTGTTGCTTTTGGTCGGTGGCGGGCTGTTTGCCGGTCGTCGGAAATTCAAGGCGAACCTGCATGCCCGCAACGGGCTGATCAGCCGCGCGATTGTCAATCGGTTTGCGCAATGGGTCTTTTTGTTTGGGGCGATTGTGCTGGTTCTGGTGACGATCCGCGAGATTGTCACGAACCCGCACCATGGCTCTGTCTGCAAAACCACCCTGAACGACGCTTATGTCATTGCCTGGGCTTTGGATCGGCTTGCTTGTTTTCACGGTGAGATCGGCCTGATCGTGCTGGGCGCGACGGCTTTGATGTACCGGTTTTCAGATTTTGTTGCTGCCGGGCTGGGCGTGGCGCGGGACATTGTGACTTATGCCATTCGCGACAGATGTTTCATCAGCGCAGATCTGAACAGCAGAATCCACAACTACCCGGACCGTACCGCCATTGACGAGCGGTTCTATCGCACAATGCACTATGTGCTGGACATCTTTCCGGCGGACCATATCACCGTGATCTCGCATTCTCAGGGCACTGTGATTGCGACCCAGATGTTGGCCGACCCGCGGGTGCAACGGCTGATAAACGGGCGGAACCTGACATTGATCACGATGGGCTGCCCGGTCACGCATATCTACCAGCGCTATTTCCCCGAGATGTTTACGGTCGTTGCCGGAAAACTGAACGCCGCGTGGTTCAACATCTTTCGGCAGGATGATTTCGTCGGCACTGAGATCGAAGGCGGCCTGATATTCTCGGATCGCAACATATCGGTCAATCCCGGAGGGCATTCCGGGTATTTTACCGATTATGAGGTCTGGAAAGCTTTGACAGATCCGAAAATCGGGTTCGACCTGTTCAACCCGACACCTCAGACCAAGCAGCCCTGAACTGAAATCGCCCCCTCAGATACCCGAGGGGGCGGTTCGCTTTAGCCCAGTGCTTCGTTGCAGCGTCCACACACGCCTTCATGCGCGTGCAGCCCGACATCCGGCAGGATCTTCCAGCAGCGCTGGCATTTTTTGCCCTCGGCTTTCTCGAAAATCACCGCAACACCTTCGATTTCCGGTACGCGTAACGCCTCGGCCGGGGCCGGATCGCCCGTGACGGTCAGGCCGGAGGTGATGCACATGTCATCCACGTCAAACGTCGCCAGCAAGTCGCGGGTTTCGCCATCCTCGACATTTACAATCGGCGCGGCCTCAAGGCTCGATCCGATCACCTTGTCCTGGCGCTGCACCTCAAGCGCGGCAGTCACGGCGCGTCGCACGCGACGAACCTTGGCCATGTTGGTTTCCAACTCGACGTCGCGCCAATCGGCGGGCGTTTCGGGGAAATCCACCAGATGGACCGAGCTGTCGTCGCCCGGGAACCGCTCCAGCCAAACCTCTTCCATGGTGAAAACCAGTACAGGGGCCAGCCATGTGGTCAGGCGGTGGAACAGGATGTCCAGCACCGTACGGGCTGATCGGCGGCGCAGGGTATCACCGTCGCAATAGAGAGCATCTTTGCGGACGTCGAAATAGAAAGACGACAGATCGACCGTGGCAAAGGTAAACACGGCGCTGAACACACCTTGGAAGTCGAAGGACGCATAGCCCTTGCGCACCTGTTCATCCAGTTCCGCCAAACGGCTGAGCACCCAGCGTTCCAGACGCGGCATGTCCTGCGGATCGACCCGGTCAGCTTCGGTGAAGTCGGCCAGAGAACCCAGCATGAACCGCATCGTGTTGCGCAAACGGCGATAGCTGTCAGCGGTGCCCTTCAGGATTTCCGGTCCGATCCGCTGGTCAGCGGTATAGTCGGTTTGAGCAACCCACAGGCGCAGGATATCCGCGCCGTATTGCTTGACGATCTCCTCCGGGACAATGGTGTTGCCCAGCGACTTGGACATCTTGTTGCCCTTGGCATCGAGCGTGAAGCCATGGGTCACCACGTTCCGGTACGGCGCACGGCCCTTAGTGCCACACGCTTGCAGCATGGACGAATGGAACCATCCCCGGTGCTGGTCGGTGCCCTCCATATAGACGTCGGCGATGCCGTCCTCGGTCCCGTCCTCACGGTCACGCAGAACGAATGCGTGGGTCGAGCCCGAGTCGAACCACACGTCCAGCACGTCAAAAACCTGATCGTAGTCGTCCGGGTTAGCGATGCCATCGAGGATCTTTTCTTTGAAGCCGTCCGTGTACCAGATATCCGCGCCGTCCTGCTCAAACGCCGCTTTGATGCGGGCGTTGAGTTCCTCGTTGCGCAGCAAGTAATCCGCGTCGGTGGGCAGCGCCCCCTTCTTGGTGAAACAGGTCAGCGGCACACCCCAGGCGCGCTGGCGCGACAGAACCCAGTCCGGGCGGGTCTCGATCATCGAATACAGACGGTTACGGCCTGTCTGCGGCGTCCATTTCACCAGTTCGTCGATGGACCGAAGCGCACGTTCGCGGATGGTGTCGCCCATCTCACCCATACCGTCGTCTAGTTTGCGATCAACAGATGCAAACCACTGCGGCGTGTTGCGGTAGATGATCGGAGCCTTCGAGCGCCACGAATGCGGATAGCTGTGCTTGATCTTGCCGCGCGCGAGCAGGCCGCCAACCTCGACCAGCTTGTCGATGACGGCCTTGTTCGCATCACCTTCGCCGCCCTTGCGGGACAGGATGTATTTGCCGCCAAAGAACGGCAGATCGGCACGGAAGCTGCCATCGTCCATCACGTTATAGGTGATGACCTGCTCGAGCATCCCCAGATCGCGGTACAACTCGAATTCTTCCATACCGTGTGACGGCGCGCAGTGGACGAAACCGGTCCCTTCGGTATCGGTCACAAACTCAGCCGCGCGGAAGTCGCGAATGTCGTCCCATTCGCCATTGCCGCCTTCGGCCCCAGCCAGCGGGTGCGTCAGTTGCACGCCTTCCAGCTCATCGGTGGTCACGTCACGAACGCGGGTCCACTGATCGTCGTTCAGACGCGCACGGCCCAGCACGTCGGCGGCCAGATTGTCAGCCAGCAGGAACTTGTCGCCGACACTGGCCCAGCACTCGTCCGGCGTGTCGGTGACTTCATACAGGCCGTAGGAGATATCCTTGCCGTAAACGACCGCCTTGTTCGACGGCATGGTCCACGGGGTCGTCGTCCAGATCACGACAAAGGCGTCATCCAGTTCGCCTGCATTCACGACCCTGAACTTCACCCAGATGGTAAAGCTTTCCTTGTCGTGATACTCGACCTCGGCCTCGGCCAGAGCGGTTTTCTCGATGGGCGACCACATCACGGGCTTCGAGCCCTGATAGAGCGTGCCGTTCATCAGGAACGTCATGAACTCGTCGGCAATCACCGCCTCGGCGTGATAGTCCATGGTGATATAGGGATCGGCCCAGTTACCAGTGATGCCCAGACGCTTGAACTCTTCGCGCTGGATGTCGATCCAGCCTTCGGCGAACTTGCGGCATTCCTGACGGAAGTCGACAACGTTCACCTCGTCCTTGTTCTTGCCTTTCTTGCGGTACTGTTCCTCGATCTTCCACTCGATGGGCAGACCGTGGCAATCCCAGCCGGGCACATAGCGCGCGTCAAACCCCATCATCTGATGGGACCGCACGATCATGTCCTTGATGGTCTTGTTCAGCGCGTGACCGATATGCAAATGGCCGTTCGCGTAAGGAGGGCCATCGTGCAGGGTAAAGGGCGTGCGGCCCTCTTTCTCGCGCAGGCGGTCATAGACGCCGATCTTTGCCCAACGGTCCAGCCATGCGGGTTCGCGCTTGGGCAATCCGGCGCGCATGGGGAAATCGGTCTTGGGCAGGTTCAGCGTGTCTTTGTAGTCAGGTGTTTGGGTCGTGTCGGCGCACATTGGGGGCGTCCTTTGGGTGATCTGGTCGTACTAGGATCGAAGCGGTCGGTGCGAAGTCTCAAACACCTTTGCCCGGCGTCTCGAGGATCAGAGCGCCGGGGATATAATTCGAATAATGATGGCCAAACGGTCAAACATGGCCGCGCTTATATGACGCCCGCTCTCAATGGTCCAGAGGTTCCGGGCCTTGCGGCAAATGGCGCAGCTTGGCCCAGCGGTTCAGCCATGCAAGCCCCGCCAGCGCCAGCCCCAGCGCCAGCAGCGAGAAGACGCGGATCAGACCGCCAAGGCCCGCGATGTCGATCAGGAACACCTTGGCCACGGCCAGCCCGATCACCGCCAGTCCCGCCTTGCGCATCAGGTCGGACCGCCGCGCGAGCGATTGGTAGAACAACGCCGCACCGACAATCAAAAGGCTCAGGGTATAGGTATAAAGCTCGGGCTGGGTCACGCCGTTGCCCTCGTACATGCCTTCGGCACCCTGCCAGACATGGCGGATGGTCAGGCCCAGCCAGACGGTCGCCAAACCCGCAGCCACACCGTAGCTGACCTGCCGCAAATGCTTGGGCATGGACGTAATCCTACAGGCCGAAAACCCGATGGCCAGCGCGGGGATCAGATAGGCCACCGCCAGTGTGTTCAACAGCGGAGGGCCCAGAACCGGCTCGGCCAAGGGGTTCAACAGCGGGTTGCGATCTACCAGAGCTTCGACCAGACGCAGCATCCCGTGACCGGCGAAGAAAATCGCCAGAGCATAGCGCGCATAGGTCAGCTTGCCGCCCAGTTCGAAGCGTTGCACCTGCGCATAGGCCAGCAGCAGCCAGATCACCGACAACAGGCCCAGACCCCAATGGCTGTTCTCGGCCCCGCCTTCACCAAACGCCTCCAGCCAGCGAAGCAGAAGCAGCGATAGCAGGATGCCTCCGGTCGCCCAGGCCGCGCTTTCGAGCAGCAGCTTGGCAATCGGGCGGTCCAGCGGTTTGATCAGCACCCAGCCGACAAAGAACCCAAGCGTCGCCGAAGCGTAGACCAGCGCCATCTCGGCAAGTGGTGCGCTTTCGGCCCAGCGCAGACCGGGGTCCAGAACCAGCCGTACGGTTACTGTGAACACACCTACCCAGATGAACCAGCTCATCGGCGGCAAAGTGAACCGGCGATCCAAGGCCGCAGCGGCCACGATGGTCACGACCAGCGCAATCGTCAGGGCCGCGGAACTGAGGACGATCACGCAGGCGAAGGCCAGACAGGACAGCGCCGAGAGCGTGGCCAGCGCGGGCCGCATCCGGTTCTCGCCATCAACGCGGGCGAAGCGTTCCGCCATACCAACCATCACCGCACCCAAAACGATGGCGTGCAGCGCCCAGGGGTACGGGCCGATCACCTTGGCCGGATGCCAGCCGACCTCCAGCGCGATGGCCATGGCGGGCGCGAACACGGCGGCCGCCCCGGCCCAAATGGCGGCGTATCGGTCTGCGTTGAAGGATCGCCAAGCCGCAAGAACCGAGATCAGCACGCCCAACGCGGCCAGTATCGTGACGACCAGCGGGGCATCTGCTTCGGGCGTCTCGGCATAAGTGGCCGCGAAGGTGCGCGCGACGGTGCCGTTTTCGAGGCCATGCGCGACGACAAAACCGATCAATCCAACAGCCGGGAACACCGTGACATCCGGCAAGGCAGGCGCGTCCTTGGCCCACAAAAGCAGCGCCAGAGCCAACCCGAGCAGCAAGCATATGGTCAGCCAGAACTCACCCGCTGAATCCGCCCAGTGCAGGGACAGGATGCCCGAACTGACGGCCACTGCGGAAAATGCCACGCGGGTCGGGAAAGCAGGCCACGGATCACCCTTCTTACGCCGGATGATCTCGGCCACCATCGGGCCCGCGTGATCGGGCCAGATGCGCCGGATGGGAATTGCAATGGCCAGAATCGTCAACACTGTAACGCTGGTCAGATAGCCCGGCTCGGTCAACGGGGAAGACAGAACCAGCAGCAGGCAGGCAATATAGGCGGCAAAGAGCGTCAGCACCGTAATCCACGCCCAGCGCCGCACCGTATCGATGCCCAGACCCAGCAGGGTCAGGATGACAAAATACCCATACAGCCAGGTCGGATCATCGGATGAGCCGCCGACCATAAAGGGGGCAGCGAAGGCTCCGATCAGCCCCACAGCGGCCAGCAGCGGCCCGTGGAACCAGCCAAGCACCAGACCCACCAGCGCGACCAGAACCATGCCGACCAGCGCCGTTTCGGGAGAGATCAGGTCATAGAGTTGCCGGGCGGCCAGAATGCCGCCGAACAATGTCACCAAGCCCGCACCGGAAAAAACCGATGGCAGATACGCGGTCGAGGCTGTTTCGTCATCGCCGAACCTGCGGCGAATAACTTCTCCCGCCACGATCAGCACGACCCCAAAGGCCAAGGACGCAGCGACCCGCGCCGCCGGGGGCAGCAGCCCATTTTCAACCCCGTATTGCACCAGAAAGATACCGGCCAAAGCCAAGGACAGGGCCGAAACCGCGTAAAACCAGTTCTCGCGCAGCCACAGCCCGAGGGCCGCAAAGCGATCCTGTCGGAAAACGACGGCCCCTGATGGCTCGATCTCTTCGGCAACCGGAGGATCCTGCTTTTGTTCAGGTGGCGACCATGGGCCGGGCGCGGCCTCTGATGCGGGCAAGTCCATCTCGGCTTTTGGCTCTGGCGCCGGTGCCACGGCCTCTGGCAGTTCGGCCTCAGCCTGACCCGGCGACAGCGCCTGTACTTGCCGCTCAAGGTGTTCAACCCGGCGGCGCAAGCGGGCTTGACCAACCAAAAGCACGACAATCGTTACCGGAATGGCCAGTACAATCAGGCCAAGAAGAACAAGCAGCGATTCCAATTCAGGCTCCGTTCAATATCGTCCGGGCAAGCTATACCGCGCGAGCTATCGGGCGACAGTACGGAAATCCCGGTACCGTCGCGGTGTTGCGGGAAACACGCTAAAGGACCGAGATCGCCGGGCGCGCGATCATGAGCCAAAGGATCGCCAGCACCGACAGAAAAGCCGGAATTCCGCATATAAACCAGATACGGAACAGGCGGGTGTAGTCTGCGGGCATTGGGCTTCCTGCATCCGCAGCAACCCGCGCATAGGCCCGCAGCCTGATCTGTATCCACACCACCGGCAACCAGAACAACCCGGTCAGCACATACAGCACCAGCGACAAGGCGATCCAACCCTCGCTCAGCGACCAGCCCAACCGCCAGGCCAGCGCGGTCCCGGTGATCGGCTGCAGGATGACGGCGGTTGTTGTGAAGATCAGATCAGCCAGCACCACGATGCCTGCGGTATGCGCAATCAGATGTGCGTCCCGGCTACGGTGTGCCATCAGCATGAAAAACGCGATGCCAGCGCCGGTTCCCAACAACACGCACGCTCCAATGACATGCAGCCAGAGCAGGATCAGATCGGGGTCCATCAGCGGCTCTCCAACATCGGAATGGCAATCAGGGACAAGGTCATTGCAGGAAGCACTTTGACCAACGGACCCAGCGGATCGGCCCACAAGCCGGGCACCAGAACCGAGGCTGAAATCAGGTAAATCAGCGCCACCCCGATCTGCGCCAAACATGCGCGGGTGGCCCAGGGCCGCCACAGAATGGCCAGCCCAAGCGCAATGTCGACCACCGACCAGAACGCCACGCCAAGCATCGCGACGGGCACCGCCCATCCTGCCCCGATCAGGACCTGCGCCGCATTGGACAGCCCTAAAAGCCCGAAAAGACCTGAGAGCAGCCAAAACAGGCTCAGCACCCCAACGACCAGTGGCATCAGAAGGGTCATCCGCGCGGTCAGCCTGTGTTCGCGACCGCAGGGCAATCCGGCGTAGATCTGCGGCAAGGACGCCAGCGCCTGCCCCGAGGCCTGCCGAAATGGTGCAGGATCACCGATCACGCCTTGCGCCATGACCGTCATTGCCGTGCTGCGCAGCGGGGATCGCCACCCCAACCGACCCAGCAGATCAGCCCCGGCAGCGATGGGTTTGATCAATGCGGACGGAATCCTCAAATGGGTCGAGGCTGGGCGAAACCCAAGCCAACGACGCGTGGCCGCAACCACCTCTGCCAGCGGATGGGGCGTATCCTCGACCAGATCATAAGTGCCTTGCGGCAGCCGATCCATGGCGGCAGACAGAACGACGCGACACAGATCCGGCATTCCGATGCACTGCACAGGGGTGTCCGGATAAGCCAGCGGCTGTACCCACGGGATCGCGGCCAGCATGCGCAGCAGCGCGGTACCACCGTAGTCGCTCTGCCCAATCACCAGCCCTGGCTTCAGCACCCAAAGCGGCATGCCCGAGGCCCGCAAAGCGGCGTCCCCGGCGGCTTTGGTGTTCAGGAATGGCGTCGGCGCATCCGGCTCGGCCCCAATGGCCGAGATTTGGATCACCGCGATGTCCCGTGCAGCGCAAGCCTGACCCAAGGCCGCGATTGCAGTGTGGTGGACCACTTCAAGATCGTCCTGCCCGCCATCCTGCAGGGCACCTGCGCAATTGACCACGATATCGACCGATTGCAGCAGGTCCTGCCAGCCCTGAGGTCGCGTCAGACCGCGCAAATCACCCTGCAACAACTGTGTCCCCGGAAGAACCTTGCTGCCCACCGGCAAGCTGCGTACCAGCCCGCGCACGCTTGCACCTTCAGCCGTCAGCGCGCGCGTAACAGTGGCACCGACAAACCCGTAAGCACCCAGAACAAATATGTTTTTCCCGTGCAGATCGTCAGAATGCATTGGCTGTCAAATCCGTTTTGCCTCAGCCTAACGGAAACATGGAAACACGCCAGACGTGTCAGGCGATCTGCGACAAAACCGCAGGGTCAGGGGTGAAACAGCGACCCCACCAGATAGGCAATCAGCGCCGCGACACCGCCGATCAGCAGCGTCTCCAGACCCGAACGCCACCACGGGGCCAGCGACCAGCGGCTTTTCATCGCTCCGATGGCGAAAAAGACGCCCATCGTCATCCACGCCGAAACAGCGAAGGCGTTGTTCAGCGACACCAGAAACGGCAACAAAGGAATCATCCCGGCCACCAGAAAGGCAAAGAACGTGGCAAGAGCGGCCTTCATCGGGTGCGGATCGACACTGCCCAGCCCATATTCGCCTTCGATCATCAGGTCTATCCAGCTTTCGTGGTTCGAGGTTATGGCCGCGGTCGCATCCTCCAGCACGGGTCCCGACAGCCCCTTCTGCGCCAGAATCGCCCGCACCTCGTCGCGTTCGCCTTGTGGGTAAAGGGCGATGTGGCGTTCCTCGATGGCGCGGATCCGCTTGATGTTGTCCAGTTCCGCCTTGGTGCCCGAGTAGTTGCCCGCCGCCATGGAAAACCCATCGGCCAGAACATTCGCCAACCCCAGCGCCACGATGACAAAGGACGACAACCCTGCCCCGGCGACACCTGCCACGATGGCGAATGTGGTGACCGAACCGTCGATACCGCCATAGACCACATCGCGCAGAACGCCGCGACCGGGCGGGGCATTGATCCGCTGGGCGATCTCCTGCTGGCTGTGACCGTGATCTGTCATGGCTGGCCCTCCATCACATTCAGTATGACGAATGGCTGGCAGGTGCGCTTTGCGTCAGATCAACCCTTGGAAAACAGCCCCTTCAGGGCGCGTTTGATCACGGCGCGGGTCGACGGTTTGTGACGATCCGAGAAGGGCAAGGGTCTGCACACCTCCATCGCGGCAACGCCAACCCGGGCGCTGAGTGCGCCATTCACCAGCCCCTCGCCAAACCGGCGGGACAGTTTGCTGAGGACCGAACCGCCCAAAACCGGCTCTAGCAAATCGTCGCCCACTGCGACTGCGCCGGTTGCGACCAGATGAACAAAAACGGCGCGGGTCAGACGCCAACTGCCCAGAAACCCGGCCCGCCCGCCATAGATTTCCGCTATCCGCCGGATCATCCGCAGTGAAGCCGCCAAAGCCGTCACCACATCCGCCAGCGCCAGCGGCACCAGAGCGGTTACCGTCGCAACCTGCCGGGCAGCCGCCTCAACCTCGCGGCTGGCGGCAGCGTCCAGAGGGGCCAGAATTTCATCTTCGGCTAAAGCCAGCAGACCTGAGGCGTCAAATTGCTCGGGCATGCGTTCGGACAGGCGGTCGCGGCCCCATTGGGTCTCATCCCGTCCTTTGTAGAAGGCGATCAGGCGAGTCGTAACAGCACGGGCCTTGGCCAGATCGGCGTCGGCCAGCGCTTCATCAGCCGAGCGGCGCAGCCCGTCGACACGGGACAGGCGGCCAATCGCCGCCAGTTCCCGGATTGCGATGATCAGCGCGACAAAAACCAGCGCCGCGATCAATCCGGTGACGATCCACCCCAGCACAGGCGCGCGGGCGACCAGCGAGGTTGCGAAGTCCCACGCGGCGACCGAGATCGCAGCGCCAACAACCGCCAGCGCCAAGCCCCAGAACCACCGCGACAGGGCCGAGGGCTTGCGGGCAGCAAAACGGGCCGCGCTTTGCATCGCCTGACCCTGAGGCTGCGCGAGGTCCGGAACCGGCGGGGCCATGGCCACGTCAGCGGCGGGCGCATCTTCCTCGAGATCGATCAGAACCGGGCCTTTAGCCATGTGCTGCCCTTTCGGTACGCCAGACATATTTGATGTCCGGCAGGTTTTCATCATTGTCGGCCCCGTCGCTGCGGGCAATCTCGGCAAAGCCATGACGTTCGTAGAACCTGCACGCGCCGGTATTGGCCTGAAAGGCAAAGAGGCTGAGTTGCGGATGCCGCGCCTTGGCATGGTCGAGCAACTGCGTGCCAATACCCTGCCCTCGCGCGGACACCGTCAGGTACAGCGAGTGAATATCCGACCCGTTCAAGGCCAGAAACCCAACCACCCCGTCCGACGTTTCGGCCACCGTGACCCAACCCTGATCAATCATCCGACCGCAAAAGGCGATGGTTTCGGCGCAGCTGTGCAATTCGGGCATCCAGTCGTTTTCGCGGGCAAACCCGTGCAGGATTTCCCCGGTCGTACCGGCATCGGTGCTGCGGGCGGGGCGTAATGTGACCATCACAGCCGGTCTCCGATCAGGAACTGCGCGGCCCGGTCCAGCCGGATATGCGGTGGGCCATCGCCGGGGCGCAGGGTCAGATGCGCCGGGGCAAACCTCATGAAACCAAAATCATCGCCCAGCCATGTCTCGGCCCCGTTCCGGGCCGGGCCGAGCAAGTGGGCCGGATCGTCCGGCAATTCTCCGGGGTAAAACGCGGCCTGCTTGCCACTGTCCTGCAACGTGCCACGCACGCAGGGCAATTCGACCCCGTCATGGCTGCGCATCTCTTCGGTTGTGGCCCGCAGCGAGGCCAGCGACAGCGCCGCTGTTTCGGCCCCCGCAAAGCTTGCCCGGTCGCGCGCCTCACGTGTCAGCGCCTCCATGATCGCGGTCAGACGGGGGTGCTGCGTGTGATGCAGGTGGTCGGCCTTTGTGGCGGCGAACAGGATACGTTCGACCCGTTTGCCCAGCAGCAACTGGCTGAGCCACGCGTTACGACCCGGACGGAAAGCCGACAGGATATCGCCCATGGCCCGGCGCATATCCTCGACCGCTTGCGGGCCTTTGTGGATCGCGCCCAGCGCATCGACCAGAACCACCTGCCGATCAATGCGCGAGAAATGATCGCGGAAAAACGGCTTTACCACCTGCGCCTTGTAGGCCTCATACCGCCGCTCCATCTCGCGCTGAAGGGTGCGGCGGCGCGAGGGTTCGGACACCGGCAATGGCGCAAAGGTCAGAACCGGAGAGCCTGCCAGATCGCCCGGCAGCAGGAACCGCCCCGGCGTACAGTCGTAGAACCCGGCGTCCCGTGCTTGGTTCAGATAGGTGGTAAATGCGGCAGCCAAGGCTTGCGCAGTGGGTTCGTCATGAATGGCCGTCAGATCGGTTGCGCGGGCTTGTTTCAGAAACTCTGCCGCGTCAGGTCGGTTTTCGATGCGCGACAGCGTCTCCTGCGACCAATCCTCATAGGATTTGTCCAACAGCGCGAGGTCCAGTAGCCATTCACCCGGATAGTCCACGATGTCCAGATGCACGGTGCGCGGCCCCTGTAGACCGGCCAGCAACCCGGCAGGACGTGCCTTGAAAGACAAGCGCAACTCGGACACGGCGCGGGTGCTGTCGGGCCAGTGTGGTTGAGGGCCAGTCAGGTCGGAGAGGTGCGATTCATAGTCAAATCGGGGGACGATGTCGTCAGGTTGCGGTTGCAGATAAGCGGCGTTGATCCGGCCTTCCTGCTGCGCGACAAGGCCGCTCATGCGGCCCCGGTCAAGCAGGTTTGCCACCAGCGAGGTGATGAAAACCGTCTTGCCAGATCGCGCCAGACCGGTGACGCCCAGACGGATGACCGGCTCGAAAAATGTCTCGGACACGCTGTCGCCAATGGTTTCGACGCCGCGCACAAGACTGTCTGCCAGGGATGAGATGACCAAACTGTCGCCCCGCAATTATCGTTTTGCCCAAGATAGGTAGCCGCCTTCGGACATGCCAGTGCTTTCGCCCCCTTGCCCGTTTGCGCGCCGCACGCTACCAGCGGCGCATGCCCAGATATGCGTTGAAAGTCGAATACCAGGGGGAACCGTTTGCCGGTTGGCAGCGGCAGAAGGACTTGCCGTCGGTACAGGGTGCCATCGAGTACGCCTTGTCCCGCATTCAACCGGGCGATCACACCATTGCCGCCGCCGGGCGTACCGATGCGGGCGTGCATGCGCTGGGGCAAGTGGCCCATTGCGATCTGATCAAGGATTGGGATCCGTTCCGCCTGTCCGAGGCGCTGAACTATCACCTCAAGCCGCAACCGGTGGCCATTGTGCAGGCCGCGCAGGTCGCGGACGACTGGCATGCGCGGTTCACGGCGGTCGAACGCCAATACCTGTTCCGCATCCTGATGCGCCGTGCGCCCGCGACCCATGACAAGGGGCAGGTCTGGCGCGTCAATCATAAACTGGATGTCGATGCCATGCAGAAGGGTGCCGACATGCTGATCGGGAGGCATGACTTCACCACGTTCCGCTCGTCGATCTGTCAGGCGGCCAGCCCGGTCAAAACTCTGGATGAGTTGCGGGTCGAGCGGGTTCAGGGCTTTTCCGGCCCCGAGGTTCATTTCCACGTCCGCGCCCGGTCCTTCCTGCACAATCAGGTGCGCAGTTTCGTCGGCACGCTGGAACGCGTTGGCGCGGGCTCGTGGTCACCCGAGGACGTGCGCGATGCGTTGCAGGCCACCGACCGGGCGGCCTGTGGGCCTGTATGCCCGCCGCAAGGGCTGTATCTGGCGCGGGTCGGCTACCCCGAGCCGGTCTTCGACTGACCTAGATCGCGCGCAACAGCAGACCACCGGCTATAACCGCGATCACCAGCCCCGCCACCAGTTCGATGGTCGGTGCCAGAACGGAGGCGAACCGGGTGGCCGAGGCCGAAGCAAGCAGCCCGCCGCGCAGCCCAAATGACGTCCAGCCGACCAAGGTAGTAACCAGTGCCGTGCCCAGCGCCATCGAGAAGGCTCCGGCGATACCGACCATCGCAATACCCATCTGCCAGGTCAGAATCAGCACGAAAAGCGCGCCGGTACAGGGGCGCGCGGCTATGCCTGCGATCAGGATGATCGCCTCGCGCAGGCTGCCGACATTGGCGACTTCTTCCGCGCTGGGGCCGTGGCGGTGGCCGCAATCCGAACAGACCTCGCCCTCGTGGTGGTGATGGTGGTGGTGATGGTCATGGTCGTGATCATGGGCATGGGAAGGCTTGGCATCGTTACGGGACCGTCTGACAAAGCTACGTACACCACGGAAAACCAGCCACAGTCCAATCGCTGCAATCGCCGCGTAGCTGATGGGGGCCATTACCTGTTCGGTCGTGCCTACCAAGGTCTCGCGCGACAGCTGAAAGACCAGCACTCCGGCATAGACCAGAACAACCGCCGTCACCGCCTGACCAAGACTGGACAGCACACTGATCGCGGACAAGCGCCAGAACGCGACGCGGCGGCCCAGACCATACCCTCCGATCAGTACCTTGCCGTGACCGGGGCCAATGGCGTGAAAGAACCCGTAGGCGAAACAAACGGTCAGTAGCGTTGCCACAGCCTGAGGCTGCTCGGCCCGCGCTGCCCGCAACGCCCGTGCGATCTGATTCTGGAACTCGCGCTGCTCACCTGCGGCCCAGGCGGCAAGACTGTCAAAGCCACCGCTTCCCCAGAACCAGGCCAACAGGCCAAAGGCGATGGCAACAGGAACGATCAGGTATTTGGACATGACACGAGGATCTCAGTCGCGAAGTTCTCGCCCACCAGCGGGATGTCGTTTTCCTCCAGATCGTACTCCGCGTCCAATGTCAGCAGAAACGCCCGCATCTGCGCCAACTGGCCGTCGATGTCGGGATCGACACGCTCGATAAAACAACTGGACGGGCCGGACACGGTCACGGGCCGGTTGACTTCGTATGCGGTATAATAGGTCTCATCAAACGGTTTGGCCGACAGGGCGTCGGCAGGTACGGCGCCACCTTCGACTTGACGCAGATGCGTGGTCACGACGCGCCCGTTCTCGGTTGTCGCGTGGGGTTTCAGCGGACCGGACAGTTTGACCGGCGCACCACCCGCAGTCACCACCAGATCGCCGTTGTAACCTTCGATCCATTGCGCGTCGAACCCGGTCAGGAACGCTTCTTCGCTTTCTGTCAGAACGCCATCTGCATCCTGATCCAGCTTCAAATCCTCCAGAACCAGCAGCGAGTAAAATTCGTCATACGCCCAGGTCACGCGCACATGGGTCAGGTTGCCTGCCTCGTCCACGATGAATTCCAGCCCGGTGTCGATGAAGACATGCGGGTGGGCCAGCGCGGGGATCGGCAGGCAGCAAGTCAGAATGGGTATCAGCCAACGCATGACGGCAAGATAGGGCGGCAACACCGCAGCGGCAATGCGTTTCCCGGCTGCATCGCAGAAACCGGCCGAGCGCATCATGTGGGCGGGAACAGAACCAACGTTTGCAGCGCTGTCCCCACTGGCCCTTCGGTATCATACAGAACCGATTGCGACATGCCGACGCCCGAAGGTTGCCAGTGCGAGATCGAGTCGGCTGCCAACCAGTCCGAGACCGGCTCGCGATGGATATTCACCGTCAGATCGGTGTTCATGAACCCCATTTCCGCCGTTGGCGCGTTCCACGAGATACCGTTGCCGCAATCGGCCAGCGGGCAAAGCGACTGGATCGGCGATTGCACCTCACCCTCCAACAGGTTCGGCGTGCGCATCCAGATGGCTTTCGGCCCGGCCCCCTGTTTGCCCCCAGCCGGGTATCTGATGTCGCTGTAATGGGCAAATCCTGGAAGGTCGTGGCGCAGTTCACCGATCGGGAAAGGCCCATCAACTGCATCTTCGAACCGCAGCGGAGTGACGTGGACATTGGGCACCGTGCCCAGATCACGACGCGCCAGATGCATGGTTGTCGCCGTAGCGCACAGGGTGTCGTCCAGATCATGCACCGTCACCCGCGTGGTGGCGAGCGTTTTGGTGTGGCGTGTAGTCTCTGCCGCCACCCGCAAGCCCGACAGGGGCAGAGGGCGCAGCAGATCAACCGTCAGACGGGTCAGCATCTTCTCGGGCCCAACCTCGGTTTCAGCAGCGCGCACGATCAGGCCACTGACCGGCCCCGCGTGACAATGATCGGCTGACCACGGGCCGCGCGCCGGGTCGTTGCCGACAAAAGCCCCATCTTCTCGCTGATGAAAATAGGCGAGGTTGTCGAATTCGTACCTGGTCATGCGGTGCGTCAGACCTTTTCCTGCGTGTGTTTCTTCAATTCGGCCCGCGCGACCTGACGGCGGTGAACCGCGTCTGGTCCGTCGGCCAGTCGCAGGGTTCGCACATGAGTCCAGGCGGTGGCCAGTGGTGTGTCCTGACTGACCCCTTGCCCGCCGAACATCTGCACCGCCTCGTCGATCACCTTCAGCGCGACCCGAGGCGCAACCACCTTGATCTGGCTGATCCACGGGGCCGCGGCCCGCGCATCGCCCTGATCCATGTACCACGCCGCTTTCAGACACAGCAGGCGGGCCATCTCGATCTCCATCCGGCATTCGGCGATGATGTCGTAATTGGCACCCAGCTGCGCCAGCTTCTTGCCGAACGCCTCACGCTGCATGGAACGCTTGCACATCTGCTCCAGTGCGCTTTCCGCCTGACCGATTGCGCGCATGCAATGGTGAATGCGCCCCGGCCCCAAGCGGCCCTGCGCAATCTCGAACCCGCGGCCTTCGCCCAAGAGGATATTCTCTGCGGGCACGCGCACGTCGGTAAACCGAATATGCATATGGCCGTGCGGCGCGTCGTCGTGGCCGTAGACCTGCATGGGTCGCAGAACCTCGATCCCGGGCGTATCGGCGGGCACCACGATCATCGACTGGCGCTTGTGCTTGGGCTGATCCTCGCCGCCGGTTTTGACCATCACGATATAGACCTTGCAGCGCGGATCGCCCGCGCCGGATGACCACCATTTCTCGCCATTCAGGACATAGTCATCGCCGTCCCGCACGCAGGACATCGACACATTGGTCGCATCGGATGAAGCCACATCCGGTTCGGTCATCAGATAGGCCGAGCGGATCTGGCCGTCGAGCAGTGGCTTCAACCACTGTTGTTTCATCGCCTCGGTGCCGTAACGCTCGAACACTTCCATATTGCCGGTGTCGGGGGCGGAACAGTTGAACACCTCGGCCCCAAGGGGGGTCTTGCCCATCTCTTCGGCGAAATAAGCATATTCAACCGTGGTCAGCCCGAACCCTTTGTCGCTGTCGGTCAGCCAGAAATTCCACAGACCGGCGGCCTTGGCTTTGGCTTTCAGCCCCTCAAGGATTTCGGCCTGGCGTTCGGTATATTGCCAGCGGTCGTCCTTGTTGATCTCGGCCTGGTATTCTTCTTCCAGCGGCATGATCTCATCCCGGACCATGTCGGCGACACGTTGCAAAAGGGCGCGGTTTTCCTCGCGCAAACCAAATGACATATTCATGAAATTCCCTCCTGCCGGGTGAAATCCGGGCTGTACCTTACGGACCGAGGATGGCTTAACTGTTGCGACTCTGTCCAGTTGCGTGACGGAACGTCACCACGTTCAATTTCAAGGGAAGGAACCGCCCATGGCGCTGTTGATAGACACCGGCCTGACCAACTGGATCAGCGATGCGGACATCGCCAATGACATCCGGTCCGCGATCCCCGGTGCCGATATTCGCACGCCGGACGCAATCGGCAACGCCGATGAGATCACGATGGTTGCGGTCGTGGGCCTGAAAGACGACCACCTGCACCAGCTGCCGAACCTGAAACTGGTGCAAAAGCTTGGGGCGGGCGTAGAAACGATTGTCGGCAATCCCAACCTGCCGGATCACATGCGGGTTGCGCGCCTGAAACCGGATGCACCGGCACAAGGCATTGCCGAATGGTTCGTCGCCTACATTCTGCGCGCCCAGCGTCACATGGCATTTCACGAAGCCGCGCAGGCCCGTGCTGAATGGCTGCCCAAGGAACCAACCTTCACGCCCCATACAACCGTCGGCGTTCTGGGTCTGGGTCATATCGGGGACCGCACGGCGCGAATGCTGCGCGCTGTCGGGTTTCAGGTTCTGGGCTGGAGCCGGTCGCCTAAGCAGATCGAGGGCGTCACCTGCGTGCACGGCGACGATGCCTTGCCCGGTCTGCTGGGGCAGTGCGATCATGTCTGCGCCATCCTGCCCTCGACCCCGCAAACGGTGGGTCTGTTCGACGCGCAGATGCTGGCGACTATGAAACCCGGCAGTCAGCTATTGAACGCCGGTCGCGGCGATCTGATTGACGAGGGTGCGCTGATTGCCGCGCTGGATCAGGGCACGCCCGGCCATGCAATTCTGGATGTGACGTGTCACGAGCCGCTGCCAGCCGACAACCCGCTTTGGCAGCACCCAAGCGTGACGATCACGCCCCATGTGTCCGGTTGGCATCTGGGCGATGCGCTGTCGGATGTGGCAGAAAACTTCCAGCGGCTGACAACCGGCGCGCCACTTCTGAATGAGGTCGACCGGGCGCGCGGTTACTAGCGCAATCAGGGCGCCATCACCCAGTTGCCGCCCGCGTCCTTGCATTGACGGGTTCTGACCCCGCGCGAGGCCTCTTTGCCTTCGGGCTGAATGTCGTGTTGCAGCCGGACGCAATTGCCTTCGACCGCATCAATCCGGATTGTCCCCTTTGATCCGGTCTCGACATTGCTCCACCCGATCTCCTTGCCGACGCTGGGCGTGCCGTCGGTCAGCAAGCTGCGCGAGGCTTTGTTTGCCACCTCGAAATCCGCAGGCGAAAGCCCCATTTCGGCGATGATTCGGGACAATGGTTTGGCCGAGGCGGTCGTCGTAACGCCTGCCATGCTAAGTAGTGCCAATGCGAAAAAGACCCGGGCTTTCATTTCTGCCTCGCTGAACTGAAATCAATTTTGACTTCAAGGATATACCTGCGCGGGGGCGTGGCCAACCCCTATGGCGGCGACCTTCAAATTATCCCGAACAAACCTATCGCAAGCCCAGCGCTAGAGGCCGCACCCGGTTTGGTCACATAGTGCAACGCAAACGAACCCGAGGCACATGATGACACAACCAACCTATTTTTCGCCCCTCGGCGGGCACCCCGGCCAGGACCAGCTTTTGACCGACCGGGCGGTGTTCACAGATGCATATGCCGTCATTCCCAAGGGCACGATGCGCGACATCGTGACCAGCTACCTGCCGTTTTGGGAGGGCACGCGCCTGTGGGTCCTGTCCCGTCCGCTCAGCGGCTTTGCCGAGACGTTTTCGCAATACATTATGGAGGTTCAGCCCGGCGGCGGCAGCGATCAGCCTGAAACAGACCCGCGCGCTCAGGCCGTTCTGTTTGTGGTTGAGGGGGCCGTGCATCTGACGTTGAACGGAACGGAATATAATTTGGATACAGGGGGGTACGCCTATATCCCACCCGGCGCGGACTGGACGTTGCACAACCGATCCGACGCCGTGGCGCGGTTTCACTGGGTTCGCAAGGCCTATGAGGCCGTGAACGGGCTGCCCGTCCCCGACCCGATCATCACCAATGAACGAGACGTGACGCCGATCGAGATGCCCGGAACCGAAGGGCGCTGGTCCACAACGCGCTTTGCCGACCCGCAGGACTTGCGTCACGACATGCATGTCAACATCGTCAATTTCGAACCCGGCGGCGTGATCCCCTTTGCTGAAACCCATGTGATGGAACACGGGCTTTACGTGCTGGAAGGCAAGGCCGTCTACCGGCTCAATCAGGATTGGGTTGAGGTTGAGGCAGGCGATTACATGTGGCTACGCGCCTTTTGCCCGCAGGCCTGTTACGCGGGTGGACCGGGGCGTTTCCGGTATCTTCTGTACAAAGATGTGAACCGGCATATGCCGTTATCCTTGCCCCGCTAAACCCGGTTTCATCGCCTTTTACCCCTGCAGGGGTTCACAGCGGCCCCGGAATTTGCTGAAATCCCAGCAAATTCCATTGTTTGAGTATTGGAGACTGGCTGATGAAACTGCGTACCCCCCTGATGGCTCTGGCCGCATGCGCCATGGTGGCCGCAACCTTGTCCACGCCGGTCGCCGCCAAGGATGAGACCAAATCGGTCTTTGTCATGAGCCGGACGTGGGCCGTGACCAAAGTCTCGGACGAGCCGGTCATCTACCGCGCCACCCGCGACAACAACAACCTCAACCCGTTCGGCCCGCCACCACGCCTGCGCACCCTGCAGGCCATCGCGGCGATCCAGCAGGCAACCGGATGCAAACCGATCGTGGCCAGCATGTATCAGAACATCTCGGGGCAGTTCTTCTCGCAGGTCAGTTGCGGTTGAAATTGGTACAATACTTTCGTTGAGATCGCCTGATCTGCCTGCCATAGCTTGCGCATGAAACTCGCGATCAACGGATTCGGCCGCATCGGCCGCACGATCCTGCGGCAGGTTCTGGCCCAGCCGCAAGGATCAGATATCGAGCTGGTGCTGATCAACGATATCGCACCGCTGGACACCTGTGCCTATCTGTTCAAATACGACAGCACCTTTGGCCCCTATGCGGGGGACGTGTCCGCTGGTGACGAAGCCCTGATCATTGACGGGCGCACGGTGCCGATGACGCACAGTTCCGATCTGGCGAATATCGATCTGTCAGGCGTTGACGTCCTGCTGGATTGCACCGGCATTGCACGCTCATCCGATGTCGCCGGCCGGGGGCTGACGGCTGGCGCGCGCAAGGTGCTGATCTCGGGCCCTTCGCCTGCGGCTGAACTGACGGTGGTTTTGGGTGCCAATGAGGATCAGTTGGGTGATGCCAGCATCGTCTCGAACGCATCCTGCACCACCAATGGCCTCGCGCCGCTGGTTCGGGCACTGGATCAGATCGGCGGCATCGTCTCGGGCCATATGACCACTATCCACTGTTACACCAACAGCCAGCCGATGGTCGACGCGCCGCGCGGCGATCTTGCGCGTTCGCGCGCAGGGGCGCTGTCGATGGTGCCGACCACGTCCAGCGCGACCCACCTGATCGACGTTGTTCTCCCGCATCTGGCCGGACGGATTTCGGGCGCAGCGGTGCGGGTTCCAACCGCCAGCGTTTCGGCGGTGGACCTTGTGGTAACGCTCGGGCGCGGCATGAGCGAACAGGCTTTCGACACCGCGTTTCGCGAAGCGGTCGAGGCTTCGGCGGTTCTTGGCTGGACCGATCTGCCTCTGGTCTCGTCCGATCTGCGATCCCGCCCCGAATCGCTGGTTATCGCAGGCCCCGAGACCCGAATGGTCGGCAACAATCAGGTCCGTGTCTTCGGCTGGTATGACAATGAATGGGGCTTTTCCGCCCGCATGCTGGACGTGGCCCGTTTGATGGCGACGGGTTGATCCGGACTGACCGCAGCGGGCGGGCCTGCCCGCGCGCTGCCGGGCCCAACGGGTCAGCGCGCAACTTCGATGCGTTCTGACCGGGCGGGAGCCTTCCGGGGTTAGCCCGCGATCACCTCATAGGGGGTGTCGAACCAGAATTCCTCGAGATTCGCACCCTCACCGATGCGATCCACCACGGCAAACAGGCCCGGACCATGCAAAGGCGTCAGCACCCCATGCCACGTAGCGCGGTGATAGTTCACGGCCTGCCCGGCCCGTGTCATGAAGGCCCTGGGCCGCCCAGGCTGCCCTCCCTCATCGGGTGCTACGACAACCAGAAACGGCTGATGGGTCATCGGGATAAAGGCCTGACTGCCCTCCGGGTGCCGCTCGACCATATCCAGCGCATATGGCAGCGCGCGCGGGTTGGCGTTGAACAGGCTGATCCCGGCGCGCCCGTCAGAGAAATCCAGCAACGCCCGATCATGATACCGGCCACACTGCCCCTGATTGATGATCTTGTCGGCATCGCCGGACCCTTCGATTACATCACCAAAAGGCGCAAATTGCTCAGCGGTCAGCGGCTCGGCAACGATCCGGCGGCTCATGAGGGCAACACGTCCCGCAGCCGGAATTCGGCGATGCGTTCAACCTGACGGCAGGCCTCGGCAAACTCGGTATCGCGATCCTGTTCAATCCGCCGCTGAAAGGCCGCAAGGATTGAAGCCTTGTCATGATCCCGCACCGCAATGATGAACGGAAATCCGAACGTTTCAGTGTACCGCGTATTCAATTCGGTAAAGGCCACGCGCTCCTCATCCGTCAGCGCGTCCAAACCGGCCGAGGCCTGCTCGGACGTGCTTTCCTGCGTCAACCGCTTGGCCTGCGCCAGCTTGCCCGCCAGATCAGGATGCGCTGTCAGAACCCCCAACCGCTCGGGCTCAGAGGCCGACCTGAACATCCGCGCCAAGGCGTTGTGCAACCCGCCTGCGGTGTCATGCGCAGGCCCAAGTTCCAGATCATAGGCCCGCTCGGCAATCCAGGCCGAGTGTTCGAAAATGCCCCCATAGGCTTCGACAAACGCGTCCCGTCCCATCTGCGACGGCTTCGGATGGGATTGCGGCGGGTGGGTCTGTGCCCAGTGCTCGGCAATCTGCAACCGGGTGGCAAACCACACATCCGAGAAGCTGCGCGCGTATTCCAGAAAACGTTTCAACGCCATGACGCGGCCCGGTCGCCCAATCAAACGACAATGCAACCCGATGGATAGCATCTTGGGCGCCCCCGCCTGCCCTTCCTCATACAATGCGTCGAAACTGTCCTTGAGATAGGAAAAGAACTGATCGCCCGCATTGAACCCTTGCGGCGTGGCAAAGCGCATATCGTTGCAATCCAGCGTGTAGGGCACGATTAGCTGATCCCGACCGTCGATCTGTGCCCAATAGGGCAGATCGTCGTCATAGGTGTCGGCGACATAATCGAACCCGCCCTCTTCGGACACCAGACGCACCGTGTTCTCGGAACAGCGCCCGGTGTACCAGCCGCGCGGGCGCTCACCGACGACCTCGGTGTGAAGCCGGATCGCCTCGGCAATTTCGGCGCGCTCCTGCGTCTCGGGCATGTCTTTGTGTTCCACCCATTTCAGCCCATGGCTGGCAATCTCCCAACCGGCGTCTTTCATCGCGGCCACCTGATCCGGCGACCGCGCCAAAGCCGATGCCACGCCGTAAACCGTGATCGGCAGGTCCTGCATCAAGCGATGCAGCCGCCAGAACCCGGCCCGCGCGCCGTATTCATAGATCGATTCCATGTTCCAATGACGCTGCCCCAGCCATTGCGCCGCGCCGACGATCTCGGACAGAAACGCCTCGGACGCGGCATCACCGTGCAGAACGCAGTTCTCGCCACCCTCTTCGTAATTCAGTACGATCTGGACGGCCAGCTTGGCCCCGCCCGGCCATTGCGCCGCTGGCGGGTTGGCACCGTATCCAATCATGTCGCGGGGGTATCGAGGCGGTTGCATGGCGTCTTCCGGTTTTGGATGTTTCGACAGGCTTATCCTAGAAATTCGCCAATGATTATCAAATCAATCCGAACGCTGTTTCCGGTTCTTTCGGCATTTCCCCTGTTTTGATCTTTGCGCCACACTGTGTCACAGCAAAGTGACGTATCTGAGGGAGGCTTTCGTGGCAGGCTATCTGACAACTCATGTTCTGGACACCGCCCGGGGCTGCCCCGCCGCCGGGTTGAAAATCGCGTTGTACAGCGTGTCCGGCAATTCCCATCGCAAGCTGGTCGAGATGGAAACCAATGCCGATGGTCGCACGAACAGCCCGATCCTGCCGCAGGAGACATTCAAGACGGGCACATACGAGCTGATCTTCTTCGCCGGCGATTACCTGCGCGCGACAGGACAAGACGGGGATGACCCTTTGTTTCTGGATCAGGTGCCGATCCGGTTTGGTATGTCCGACCCCGACGCACATTACCACGTGCCCCTGCTGCTTTCCCCTTACGGCTACTCGACCTATCGCGGCAGCTAACCCTCCCGCCGGTCAGAGACCCTTTCAGGGTCCCTTCCCGTTGGGCCCAGCGCCGCGCCCTGCGGGCCCGGCGCGGTTGCGCTTTTATCAATGGCAACGCCACACCCGATCCCGTCGCACCCGCGCCGCAGCACAGCTGCGGCGCCCGGCCCAACGCTGTGCGGTGCCGGAACGGCACAAACAGGGGCGGGAGCGCTACCCGGCTGGCAATTCCGAGTTTCGGACGACTTTTCCGATCCGCTCGATCATGAAATCCATGAACAGGCGCGCCTTGGGGTCCTGATGGCGGCGGTGTGTATAAAGGCACGCCATCTGCACCGGCACGGGCGGCGTATCCTGCGCGACGGCCACCAGACGACCCGCGCTTAGGTGATCGGCCACTTCAAACACCGGCTTCATGGCAATGCCCTGCCCGGACAGCGCCCAATCTGTCAGGACGTCTCCGTCGTCACATTCGAACCGGCCTGACACCGCATAGCGTTTCGGGCCGTCGGCGGTTTCCAGCATCCACTGAAACTCGGTCGCGCCGGGAAAGCGCAGGTTCAGGCATTCGTGTTTGTCCTTCACCAGATCAGCCCCCGTCGCAGGCATCCCCCGCCGCGTGACATAGTCAGGGGCGGCGCACAGCACGCGCTGGCAATCGGCGATTTTGCGGATGCGCAAGGTGCTGTCCTCGGGCTGACCGATGAAAAAGGCCAGATCCAACCCCTCGGTCGTAAGGTCAACGGATCGATCCGTCAGGCGCAAACGCACATCGATTTCGGGATATTCCGCCAGAAAATCAGGCACATGCGGGGCCAGCAACCGCCGCCCCACCCCCAGCGGAGCCGCCACGAACAGAGACCCACGCGGGGCTTCGGTCAGATGCGTCACCTGCGCTTCGGCCTCATCCACCGCATCCAGCACCGCCACCGCGCCGGGGTAAAACGCCTTGCCCTGCTCGGTCGGTGACAGGTTCCGCGTCGTGCGTTGAAACAGACGCACGCCTAGATGATCCTCAAGCTGAGAAATCCGGGCCGAGGTCACGGCGGGTGAAATCCGCAAATCGCGCCCGGCGGCGGACATGCTGCCCAGATCATAAACCCTGACGAAGGTGCGGATATTGTCGAGATAGGACATCTTATCGTTTTTTTTGATACAGTTTGACAATATACGGGAATACCGAAGAAAAGCCCGTTTGCCTAGTGTGGCGGCAACCAATCGGAGACCTCATTCATGTACGACTTTGCCGTGTTCTGGGACTGGATGGCATTTGCCGTGCGCTGGCTGCATGTGATCACGGCCATGGCGTGGATCGGATCGTCCTTCTACTTCATCGCGCTGGATCTGGGCCTGAACCGCAATATCCCCGGCCCTGCGGATGGCGAGGAATGGCAGGTGCATGGCGGCGGCTTCTACCACATTCAGAAATATCTGGTCGCGCCCGAGCGGATGCCCGACCACCTGACCTGGTTCAAATGGGAAAGCTATTCGACCTGGCTCAGCGGTGCGGCGCTATTGATGATCGTCTACTGGGTCGGCGGAGAACTATACCTGATCGACGCCGAAAAGGCCGATCTGGCACTGTGGCAAGGCATTCTGATCTCGGCAGCGTCCCTGACTATCGGATGGCTGGTCTATGACTTTCTGTGCAAATCCGGTCTGGGCGAGCGTCCAACCCTGTTGATGGTACTGCTGTTCGTCCTGCTGGTGGCTATGGGCTGGGGTTACAACCAGATTTTCACCGGGCGCGCGATGATGCTGCATCTTGGGGCGTTTACCGCCACGATCATGACGGCCAACGTGTTCTTCATCATCATGCCGAACCAGCGCATCGTTGTGGATGATCTGAAGAATGGCCGCACGCCCGACCCGAAATACGGCAAGATCGCCAAGCTGCGCTCGACCCACAACAACTATCTGACCCTGCCGGTTCTGTTCCTGATGTTGTCCAACCACTACCCGCTGGCATTCGCGACCCAGTACAACTGGATCATTGCCGCGCTGGTGTTCCTGATGGGCGTCACCATCCGGCACTATTTCAACACCCGCCACGCGCGTGCAGGCAACCCCACCTGGACCTGGCTGGCAACCGCCTTGCTGTTCATCGCCATCATGTGGCTGTCGACCGCACCGATGTATGAACCGATTGAAGAGGCCGAGGCGCAGCCATTGACGCCCTATGAACAGAAATTCGCGGCTGCCGAGGGGTTTGAGCAGGCACATGATATCGTTCTGGGGCGCTGTTCGATGTGTCATGCACGTGAGCCGGTTTGGGAGGGCATCCTTTGGGCCCCCAAAGGCGTTTTGCTGGAAACCGAGGCGGATATTGCCCGCAACGCGCAGCAGATCTACCTGCAGGCCGGTGTGACCCATGCGATGCCGCCGGCCAATGTGACCTTTATGGAACCAGAAGATCGCGATGCCATCATCCGATGGGTCCGCAACGCCGGGCTGTAACGCGGTCACGGATCACGGCAATTCGGCGCATCGCGCGATTAACCCCTTCCCCCAAACGGTTTCAGATGCTCTAACTTGAATTCAAAGAGCCGTGCAGAAACACGGCACAAGAGATTTCGACTCGGGGGCAGTTGGAGCCAACTGATGCAGGGAAGCAAGCCGCGACGCGGTCTGAGATGCTGGCTATTGGGCGCTGTCACCGCCCTTGCGCCAACAACGCTGGTTGCGTTGGAAACCACACTGACCGCCCCCGGAGCCCCCAAGGAAGTTGTCGAGCGCCTGAAAGAAACCTCTTCCGTCGCCACCGCCGAAGATCGCGGGCTGGACACGCCGCTGGAAATTCTGTCTGCCGCCCTGTCGGATTACCGGACGCTGGTACAGATCCTGTATGACGAGGGGTATTTCAGCCCGGTCGTTAGTATCAAACTGGACGGGCAGGAAGCGGCCGAGATGAGCTCGCTCACCGTTCCCAATCAGATCAACCGCGCGGTTATCACAGTGGAAACCGGCCCGACCTTCAAATTCGGCACGGCAGTTGTGCAACCTCTGGCCCCTGACACGGTGCTGCCCGAGGAATTCGCCACCAGCAAGCTGGCCACCACGGGCGCGATCCAACAGGCGGCCTCGGCCGGTGTTCAGGCGTGGCGCGATGCGGGCCACGCCAAGGCAAGTGTGGCCGGGCAACGGGTGATCGCGCGCCATGCCCAGGCGCGGCTGGACGCCGAGATTGATCTGGACCCGGACAGGCGACTGACTTTTGGCCAGATGTTCATCAAGGGCGACACCGATGTTCGTCACCGGTCGATTGAAAAGATCGCTGGCTTTCCCAGCGGCGAGGTTTATTCGCCCGCCAAAATCCAGAAAGTCGGCACCCGCTTGCGCCGCACCGGGACGTTCAACGTGGTGTCCCTGCAAGAGCGTGAGACGCCAAACCCCGATGGGACGCTGGATTTCGACGCAACCTTCGAAGATCTGCCCAAACGCCGTCTGACCTTTGGTGTCGAGCTTGCATCCCGCGATGGTGTCGACGTCACCGCCACCTGGACCCACCGCAATGTCTTTCGCCGGGCCGAACGTCTGCGGTTCGAAGCCGCCCTGCGCAATATCGGCGGGGCCGAGGATCTGGATGGACGCATTGGCCTGCGACTGGATCAACCCGACCGGCTGGGCCCCGACGACAACACCTTCTGGAGCGCGCTGCTGGAGCGTCGAAACACCGACAATTACAACGTGACCGTCGCCTCGCTGGCTTATGGTGCACGGCGCACCTTTTCGGATCAGCTATACGCCGAGGCGTCGGCGGGCTTTCAGTGGTCGAACGCAGATGATGCCTATGGTGACGGGCGCAAGTTCCGGTATTTTATCCTGCCATTCCGATCCGAATGGGATCAGCGCGACAGCAAGGTCAGTGCGACAAAAGGGTTTTATCTGGATTCGCAGGTCATGCCGTTTGTTGGGCTTTCGGGTACGGATACCGGCATCCGGCTGTTCTTTGACGGTCGCGCCTATACCAGCCTTGGAACCGGCGGCCGGCTTGTTCTGGCGGGGCGGGTCCAGCTGGGCTCGGTCATCGGGCCACCACCGGATGGGGTGACGCCGGACTTTCTGTTCTTCTCGGGCGGGGCCGGGACGGTGCGTGGGCAACCGTTTGAAAGCCTTGGCATTCCGGTAGGCACCGGCGTTGCGGGCGGCAAATCGTTCCTGGGCTTTTCTGGCGAGGTGCGCGGCAAGATCACCGACACCCTGTCGCTGGTTGGGTTTTATGACTACGGTATTGTAGACACGTCCTCATTCGTCGGCACCGGGGCCGAGGATCATGCCGGGGCTGGGCTTGGGGTCAGATATGATCTGGGCGGTTTTGGCCCGCTGCGCTTTGACCTTGCCGTGCCCGTTCAGGGCGACACGGGCGACGGGTTGCAGTTCTACATCGGGATCGGACAGGCCTTTTGATACAGCGTCTTTCATACCCCGTTCTGGTCGTCACACTGACCTGCGCGCCGGTTTCGGCATACGCACAGGACGAAGGCGGCAGCATGATCGAGCGGTTCCTGCAGGACACGCTGTCGGGAGACGATCAGAACGTAACTGTAAAAGGCTTGGAAGGCGCGCTGAGCTCACGCGCAACGATAGAAGAGATCACGGTGGCCGATGACGAAGGCGTCTGGCTGACGATCAAAGGGGCGGAACTGGACTGGAACCGTCTTGCCCTGATCCGGGGCCGGTTTTCGGTCAACGCCCTGACTGCGCAAGAGATCGACGTGGCCCGCGCTCCGGGCACTACAACGACCGAGGCCCCACCCCCGTCAGCAGAAACCCAGCCGTTTCAATTGCCGGAACTGCCGGTCTCAATCGAAATCGGCGAGATCCGGATCGATGAATTGGCCTTGGGTGAGCCCTTGATCGGCGTGGCCGCAGAACTGACCGTCACCGGCGACCTTTCATTGGCGGACGGTACACTGGACACAAATCTGGACATTACAAGGCTGGACCGTGCAGGGGATGAGATCACGCTGGCGGCAGGGTTCCAGAACTCGAACAGTCAGATCGATCTGGATCTGAACGTGACCGAAGCTTCGGGCGGGTTGATCTCGACGGCGTTGAAAATCCCCGATAGCCCGCCCATTGGACTGACCGCCAAGGGATCAGGGCCGCTGACCGATTTCACCGCCGATATCGGACTGAGCAGCGACAACCAGCAACGGGTGGCCGGTCAGGTCAGGTTGCGTTCGGCAGCGACCGAGGATGAAACGGCCGAAGACGGGATTGCCTTCACTGCAGACCTAAGCGGTGATCTGACCCCCTTTGTCGCCGACGACATGGACGTATTCTTTGGTCAGGACACGCGCCTGTTTGTCGACGGCAAAACACAGCCCGAAGGCGCGTTGCAGATCAGTGATCTGGATTTCACGTCCCAAGCCCTGAATCTGGAAGGCGAATTGCAATTGGCGGCGGGTGGGACCTTGCAACTGGCCGCATTGCAGGGGCGCATATCACCGCCCAATGGGGAAACTGTTGTCTTGCCAGCCTCGGGCGGCGAAACTTCGATTGAAGCCGCTCAAATCTCGGCCCTGTTCGATCAGGCGAATGGCAATCTGTGGGACCTGAGTCTGACGGCCAACGCGTTCAAATCGCCTCAGATCAGTCTGGACCGGGCACAGATCACCGCGCAGGGCACGCTGGAACAGGGCGATATCGTCAATGTCGATGGTGACGTGCAGGCAGCGCTGAACGGGCTTGATCTGGCAGACCCTGCGATGAACACCGCGCTGGGGGACCGGATCACGCTGGACGGGGTGTTCGACTATGGCAGCGATCAGTCGCTTGACCTGTCGGGGTTCGAGCTGGTGGGCTCGGACTATACGCTGGGCGTCGATGCGCTGATCAGCGGTTTGACCAGCGCGCTGGCCGTGGATGGCTCGGCCTCGCTGGACGCAACGGATCTGTCCCGGTTCTCTGATCTCGCGCAGTTGCAGCTGGGCGGGCAGGCATCAGCCCGGCTGGTGGGCAAAGGCTCACCGCTGGAGGGCAGCTTTGACGTCAAGCTAGAGGTCAAGGGCAGCGATCTGTCCACCGGGCGCGACGACATCGATCCGGTGATCCGGGGCGAGACAACCATCACAGTCGATGCCAAACGCGGAGCCGATGGAATCACCCTGCGCGACTTTACCTTGATTGCGGATGCGGCACGGGCGCAGGCAAGCGGGACGGTCACAACCCCTGATGGCAACCTGTCAATTGACGGTCAGGCCAAACTATCCGCGCGCGATCTGTCAGTCTTTTCCGGTCTGGCGAAACGCGAACTTGGCGGCTCGGTTCAGGCCAGCCTGCAAGGGGCCGGAACGGTTCAAACCCTTGAATTCGACGGCACAGCCAGCGTTACGGCACGCGACATCAAAACCGGGATGGCCGAGATTGACCCCCTTCTGAAAGGCGAAACCATTGTCGAATTCGACGGGGCGCTGTCGCAAGATCAGATCACGATCCGCGAGGCAACGGTCAACGGGAATGCCGTAACGGCCCAAGTCGCGGCGACGATTGACGATCCAACCGGCGACATTGCTTTCGATGGCGCGACCAGTGCGTCTATTCCCGACCTGACGCTGTTCTCGGGCCTTGCGGGCCGCGATCTGGCGGGGTCGGTCAACGCCAGCGTCCAAGGGAGCGGGGCCGTTAAAACGCCTCGGTTTGATGGTAAGGCCAGCATGACAAGCCGGGACATCAAAACCGGGATGGCGGATATCGATCCGCTTCTGACAGGGCAAACTTCGGTCGAGTTTGACGGGGCCGTGTCTGAGGATCAGATTACGATCCGCGAGGCCAAGGTCAACGGAAACGCCGTGACAGCCCAGGTTGCGGCCACGATTGACGATCCCACCGGAGATATTGCGGTCGATGGTACGGCCAGTGTGGATGTTCCAAACCTGTCCTTGTTCTCGGGCCTTGCAAACCGCGATCTGGCGGGATCGGTCGAGGCGCAGCTTCAAGGCAAGGGCGCAGTGGGCAGCAAGGCCTTCGATGTGAACGGCAGCGTCAAGGCAGATGACATCCGCGCGGGGATCGAGCAGGTGGATGCGCTGCTGCAGGGGCGCACGACCCTGACCGTGGATGCCCTGAACGATGAGAACGGGTTGAACATCCGCACCTTCCGCCTGAAAGGAACGGCCCTTTCCGCCAATGCTTCGGGTCAGTTGAGCCGCGAGACCGGGGGGCTGAACTTTACCGCCGCCCTCGACGACTTGGGGCGGTTGTCGGAAACACTCACCGGCCCCCTGAAACTGGACGGCAATGTTGCGCCAACCGGATCGGGGCTGGAAGGCACGGCCAATCTGCAGGGGCCCGACAGCTCTTACGCCAGCCTTGTCGGAACGGTCGATACCGATGGCTCTGCCGATCTGGACTTTGACGCCAGGCTCAACCGGATCGAGCGGTTTGTGCCGGATTTCCCCGGCACCGTCGCGGCAACCGGCAATGCAAAGCGGTCAGACGGGGTCTGGACCATCGACGCCAAGGCTGAAGGACCTGCCGGGATCAACAGCACCGTGGCGGGGACGTTCGACGAAACCGCTGGCACGGCTGATCTGAGGGCACAGGGCGGCGTCAACCTTGGCATCGCCAATATCTTCATCACACCGAACAAGATCGAAGGCGCGGCCCGGTTCGATCTGGCGCTGAAGGGCGCACCGGCGCTTGAGTCCCTAAGCGGGTCTATCACCACATCCGGAACGTCCTTTGCGATTCCAACTGCGGGACAGACGGTGACAGGGATCAGTGGGTCGGTTGATCTGGCGCAAAGCCGCGCCACCATCTCAATGAATGGCGGCATGCGCGCCGGTGGCGGGTTTACCGTGTCTGGCCCGGTCGATCTGACGCCGCCGTTCAACGCCCAAATCACCACCGCATTGAATAGCCTCGTGCTGACCGATCAACTGCTGTATGAGACCACGCTCAACGGTCAGATCGTCATGGCGGGGACTTTGGCCGGAAACAGTTCCCTGTCCGGTCAGATCACGTTTGAGGAAACCAATATCAACCTCGCCGCCGCCTCGGGTGCCGTGGGCGCGGCACCGATCCCCGAGATCACGCATGTCGGCGAAAGCCGCGCGCAATATGTCACCCGGGAACGGGCGCAGTTGGTGGTGAAAGAGGAAGCCGCCCAAAGCGACTCGCGCATTGCGCTGGATATCAGTCTGCTGGCCCCCAAAGCCGTCTTTGTGCGCGGGCGCGGCGTGAACGCGGAGCTGGGTGGGCGGATTAATATCGGTGGCACAACGCGATCCGTTGTCCCCTCGGGCCAGATTGAACTGATCCGGGGTAATTTCGATATCTTGGGCCGCAGGCTGGCCTTGACCAAGGGGATCGTGACACTGCAAGGCGATCTGACCCCGTATATCGAGTTCGAATCGTCTGCCAGCACCTCGGACGGAACCGCCACGATTGAAATCGCCGGACCGCTGGATTCCCCGGAAGTCGATGTATTCTCGGACCCCGAACGCCCCGCCGAAGAGGCGCTGGCCATGTTGTTGTTCGGCAACCGGTTCTCGGAACTCTCGCCGTTTATCATCGCGCAAATGGCCGCGTCGCTGGCACAGCTCAGCGGTGCGGGCGGCGACGCCACCAAGGGGCTGCGCGATTCTACCGGCGTCGACACCATCGATATCGGCGCGACCGAGGGCGGCGCAGGTCGCCTGGGCGCGGGCGCGTATCTCAGCGACAATCTCTACACGGACTTCACCGTCAACACCGAGGGCGATACCGAGGTGAACCTGAACCTGGACGTGAATGATAACTTTACGGTCCGGGGCACGGTCGATGGCCGGGGCGAAACCGGCATCGGCCTGTTCTTCGAACGCGATTACTAACGGCGAATACCGATTGGGTGATCGATCTGAGAGGCGCTCTCCAAGGTTTTGTGGTCCTCCACCATCCGCGCCAGGCGCGCAATGGCCCAATCCGGATAAGCAACCGACCGCCCGGTCTGATGGCTGACATTCATGAACAGCGCCTCTTGCGTCGCGCAGACGGCGTCGTCTTCCTCTGAGATCATCTGAGCGAAATAGTGGCCGCGCTTGTGATCGGCGTCCAGCAATCGGAACCGAAAGTAGAACGGCGCGCCAGCGATCACCTCACGCAAAAAATGCAGATGGGCCTGCAGAATGTACGGCCCCTGCCCGTAGGCCTGTACCTGAGGTTCACCAAGGCCCAGATGCTCGACCAGCAGAACCTCGAAGGCATTATCGAAGGCGACACCGTAATAGCCCACATTCATATGGCCGTTATAGTCGATCCATTCCGGTTTCACGTCAAAGCCCCAGATTTCCACTGGTGCCGGGTAAGGTCCGTCATATCCGGACAGGGGGCTATTGGTCATCTCATGTCGTCTCCGCTGGGTCAGAATATGAGGCCGACAAACTTCCCGTCTGTCCAGTATGGAAGTGCGTGACCGCAACGCTGCGCTACCTACGTGGGGTAAAATTCAATCCTTTCTCAAAAAGTAAAAAATCTGATTTCTATATGTGAAACGTGTCACTGAACCCAGAACCGGGTCGGCGCAAAAAAGGCTTCGAAATCAATACGGAGAGCCATTTATGAAAGTGGAAGAAGCCGAGAAAATCGTCGGGGCATTGAAAAACAAAAAGGCGAAAGTAAAGGCAATCGGAACCGAAGTGTCCGGGACCAAGGCAACCAAGCTGGAAAAGAAACTGCGCGACGGGTTGGAAGGCGCGTTGGGTGCCGATTTGTCCAAGGTCCGCATTCACATCGGCGGGAATGCCGCCGATATCTGCAAAGAGTTGAAGGCAAAAGCCTTCACCAACGGGAACGACATTTACTTTGGCAAAGGCGCGGATTCGAAGAACAACAAGCTGATTGCCCACGAAATCACCCATGTCGTGCAGCAGGCAAAAGGCAAAATGCCAAAACCCCAAAAGGGTAAGGTTCTGGTCTCAGGCTAGGTTCGCTTCCCGGTCGTGGGGAACAGAAACAGTGCAACCAAGGTCGGCTCTTGCTTGGGCCGACCTTGGTCGTTTCGGATGGCTTTCCTGCCTATTCCGCCGCGATAGCGTCTTCGATCTTTTCGACGCGAATGGCCGAGAACTTGAACTCGGGGATTTTGCCATAGGGGTCGATGGCCGAGTTGGTCAGGATATTTGCCGCCGCCTCGACATAGGCAAACGGGATGAACACCATATCTTCGGCAATTGCCCGGTCGGCCCGCACCATGATCTCAATCGATCCACGGCGCGTGGTCAGGCGGATCGTTTCGCCCGGCTCGATCCCCATCAGCTTTAGCTGACGCGGGTTCATCGAACAGTTCGCTTCCGGTTCCACGGCGTCCAGAACGGTGGCACGGCGGGTCATCGACCCCGTATGCCAATGCTCCAACTGACGGCCCGTGGTGGCGATCATCGGGTATTCGTCATCCGGCGCTTCATCCGGCGGGATGACACTGGCCGGGGTGAACCGCGCCCTGCCATCGGCACGGGGGAAGCCATCGCCAAATACAATCGCCTGCCCCGGGTCGGTCTCGGACAGTGATGGATAGGTGATGGTTTCGGTCTCAAGCCGCTCCCACGTGATGTTGTCCAGCGAGGCCATGGTCAGCTTCATCTCGGCAAAGACCTGAGACACGTCGGTGTAATCCCAGTTCAGCCCGATCCGCTGCGCCAGTTCGACCGTGATCTTCCAATCCTCGCGCGCCTCACCCGGAGGTGTCACGGCGGGCCGCACCCGCTGTACCTGACGGTTGGTGTTCGACACCGTGCCGTTTTTCTCATACAGCGCCGAAGCGGGCAGGATGATATCGGCATAGTTCGCTGTTTCGGTCAGGAAGATGTCCTGCACGATCATCAGATCCAGCTTGGCCAGCGCGTCACGCGCGTGGTTCACATCCGGGTCGGACATGGCCGGGTTTTCGCCCATGATGTACATGCCCTTGATGTTGCCCGCATAGGCTTGATCAATGATCTCGGTAACGGTCAGGCCCTTCTCGTTCGAGAAGTCATCCGAGTTCCAGACATTGTTGAATTTGGCGCGGATACCATCGTCCATGACCGACTGGTAATCCGGCAGGAACATCGGGATCAGGCCAGCGTCCGAGGCCCCCTGCACGTTGTTCTGCCCCCGCAGCGGGTGCAGACCCGCGCCGGGTTTGCCGACATTGCCGGTCATCAGCGCAAGGCTGATCAGGCAGCGCGAGTTATCGGTGCCGTGAATGTGCTGGCTGACGCCCATACCCCAGAAGATCAGACCGGCCTTGGCCTGCGCAAAGGTGCGCGCGACGCGGCGCAGCTGATCGGGTTCGATGCCGCAGATCGGGGCCATCGCCTCGGGCGTGAAGGCGCGCAGATGTTCTTTCTCGGCCTCCCAGTTCTCGGTCCAGCGGTGGATGTACTGGCTGTCATACAGCTCTTCCTCGACGATCACGTTCATGATCGCGTTCAGCATCGAGACATCCGCCCCCGGACGGAATTGCAGCATCTCATCCGCAAACTTGCGCATGCCGACACCGCGCGGGTCCATCACGATCAGCTTGCCACCGCGCTTGGTGAACTGCTTGAAATAGGTCGCGGCGACGGGGTGGTTTTCAATCGGGTTCGCCCCGATGATGATCGCCACATCCGCGTTTTCGATCTCATTGAAGGTCGCGGTCACGGCGCCGGAACCTACATTCTCGATCAGCGCGGCAACGGACGACGCATGGCACAGACGGGTGCAGTGGTCGACATTGTTGTGCTTGAAGCCCTGACGGATGAACTTCTGGAACAGATACGCCTCTTCGTTGGTGCATTTGGCCGAACCGAAGCCCGCAACGCTGCGCGGGTCTTCGTCGCGCAGGGCTTTCAGCTTGGAGGCGGCCAGATCCATCGCCTCTTCCCATGTCGCTTCGCGGAAATGGGTGTCCAGATTGCCGGGATCGACGTTCAGCCCCTTTTCAGGCGCATCCTCGCGCCGAATCAGCGGCTTGGTCAGACGGTGCGGGTGATGGATATAGTCGAAACCAAACCGGCCTTTGACACACAGACGGCCTTCGTTGGCGGGGCCGTTGATCCCTTCGACATATTTGACCTTACCGTCCTTGACCTTCAGCGAGACCTTGCAGCCAACGCCGCAGAACGGGCAGACGCTTTCGGTCTCGGAATCGTAATCCTTGCTGTCGCCCTTTTGCTGATCGTCCAGCACGGTGGCAGGCATCAGGGCGCCGGTCGGGCAGGCCTGAACGCATTCGCCACAGGCCACACAGGTCGAATCCCCCATCGGATCGTTCTGGTCGAACACCACCTGCGCCGTATGCCCGCGACCGGCCATGCCAATCACGTCATTCACCTGCACTTCCCGGCAGGCACGGACGCAGAGGTTGCAGTTGATGCAGGCGTCCAGATTGACGCGCATTGCAACGTGGCTGTCGTCCAGCAGCGGGATTTTCTCGGCCTCTTTTGCCGGAAAACGGCTGTCCGAGACATCGTTCAGCTTGGCCATGTCCCAGAAATGGCTTGAGACATCATGCGCCGCTTCGGGCTGGTCGGCAACCAGCAGTTCCATGACCATGGCGCGCGATTTCTCGGCGCGGTCGCTGTCGGTTTTCACGACCATGCCGTCCACCGCCGGACGGATGCACGAGGCGACCAACGTGCGCTCGCCTTCGACCTCGACCATACAGGCGCGGCAGTTGCCGTCGGGGCGATAGCCCGGCTGCGGCTTGTGGCACAGGTGCGGAATGGTGAACCCCTGCCCCTTGGCGGCTTCCCAGATGGTCCAGCCTTCGGGCACGGTGACGTCTTCGCCGTTCAGGTTGAAGGTGACGGTCTTGTTTGGGCTTGCATCAAGCATGGCTCTGTCTCCCCTCAGATTTCATCAGCGAAATGTTTCATGACAAGGCGGATCGGGTTCGGGGCCGCCTGCCCCAGACCGCAGATGGACGCATCGCCCATGACCTGACACAGATCCTCCAGCAGGTCCTGATCCCACTTTTCGGCCTGCATCAGCTTCACCGCCTTCTCACAGCCCGCCCGGCAGGGCGTGCACTGGCCGCAGCTTTCATCCTCGAAGAAGCGCAGCATGTTCAGTGCCGCATCGCGGGCGGTGTCCTGATCGGATAGGACCACCACGGCGGCCGACCCGATAAAGGTGCCATGCGGTTGCAGCGTGTCGAAATCCAGCGGGATGTCATCCATCGACGCAGGCAGCAGGCCCGAGGACGGCCCACCCGGCTGATAGGCCTTGAATGTCTGCCCTTCGGCCATGCCACCAGCCGCCTCGATCACGTCCAGAATGGTCGAGCCCGCAGGCAGCAGGTAGACCCCCGGCTGCGCCACCCGGCCCGAGACCGAATAGCTGCGGAGGCCCTTACGACCATTCTTTTCTGTGCTGTTGAGGCATTCCGGACCTTCGCGGCAGACTTTGGTGACCCAATACAGCGTCTCAACGTTGTGCACCAAGGTCGGACGGTTAAAGACCCCAACCTGCGCCACGAACGGAGGACGATGGCGCGGCAGGCCCTTTTTGCCTTCGATGGATTCAATCATCGCGGATTCTTCACCGCAGATATAGGCACCGGCACCGCGGCGCAGATCGATATAGCCTTTCTCAACAATCCCGGCCTGTTCCAGCGCGGTAATCTCGCGGCGCAGGATCTCCAGCACCGCCGGATATTCGTCGCGCATATAGATAAAGCAGGTCTCGGCCTCGACCGCCCATGCGGCGATCAACATGCCTTCGAGGAAGACATGCGGCGTGCGTTCCAGATAGTAACGGTCCTTGAACGTGCCGGGCTCGCCCTCATCGCCGTTCACGGCCAGATAACGCGGGCCTTCGTTCATGCGCACGAAACCCCATTTCTTGCCCGACGGGAAACCAGCGCCGCCCAGACCGCGCAGGCCCGAGGCCAGAACACTTTCTTGCACCTTCTCCCAATCGCCGCTGTCGCGCAGCTCTTTCAGCTTGGCGTAACCGCCATTTTCGGCGTAGGCGGCAAAGGTCTCATAGTCGGGCAAATGCGCGTGGGTGTCTCCCGCCGCAATCGCCGCCTGCACCTTTTCCGGGGTGGCGTGGTCGATATGGTTGTGACCGATCTCCAAAACCGGAGCCGTGTCGCAGCGGCCCATGCAGGGCGCGCGCACCACGCGGACCTGTGACGCATCCAAGCCGTCTTCCAGCGCCTTCTGCAACTGCTGCGCACCGGCCATTTCGCAGGACAGGGAATCGCAGACCCGGATGGTCAGCGCGGGCGGGGGCGTCTCGCCCTCTTTCACCACATCGAAATGGGCATAGAAGGTCGCGGTCTCATAAATCTCGGCCTGCCCGATCCGCATCTCAACCGCCAAGGCGGCGATATGGTCGGCGCTGATATGGCCATGCGCATCCTGAATCAGATGCAGGAACTCGATCAGCAGGTCGCGGCGGCGCGGGCGGTCGCCCAGTAGGCGTGTGATTTCCGCCTGCGCCTCATCCGTGAACTGACGGCCTTTGGGCGTGTGACGCCCCTTGCCTTTACCTGACTTCCAGACGCCCTTGGGTGCGCCTGATGGCTTGGTGTCTAATGGTGCCATGATGCCCTCCGATTAAGGCCCGTGTCTCATCAGACTAACATATCGTCAAATCGCTTGTCGCAATCGCACGATAACGACAGCTTATCACCGCAAAGACGTCACCACAGCGCGCAGGGCCTCGACCGTGGGCAGTTCCGGGTCGCGGGTCAGGGTCGCCAGACAAATCGGTTTGCTGACTACGGGATCGACCAGAGGCAACACGCGCGTCCCCCTCAGATCGCCCAGCGCCCGCACCAGAACGCGGGGGACAACGGTGGCCGCCAACCCCTCACGCGCCATGACCATCGAGGCGGTGAAGCCGCTGGTTTCAGCCACCACATCCGGGTGCAGGCCCTGTTCGGCGAAAATCCGATCAAGGATGCGCCGGTTCTGCATCTGCGGTTCCAACAGGCTGAGCGGGAATTCGGCCACCTGCGCCCATGGGATCGGGCTGGTTTCATCCGTCATGTGGGACGGGACCAGCAAAACATAGGTCTCTTCATACAAGGGCTGCACCTGCCGCAGATCGGTGCCGATGCTGTCGCCATAGGTGATGCCCGCATCCAAACTGCCCTCGTCCAGCCGGTGCTGGATCGCGGTCGCGGACATGGTCTCGATCCGGGTTACAATTCGGGGATGAGCGTCCCGCAACCGCTTGACCAGACGCCCGGTAAAGGCAATCGCGGTCGGAATCACGCCGAGGATCAGCGTACCGGTGATCTCACCCTTTGCCGCCAGCACCTGCTGCTCCAGCGCCTTAGTGTCGTCCAGAATGCGCCGCGCCCGCTGGACAATCATCTCGCCCTCTTCGGTCAGGCCCTGAAACCGGTTGGCACGGCGGACGATGGACACACCCAACCGATCTTCGAGGTTGCGAATGCGCATCGAAAAGGCGGGCTGCGAAATCCCGCATTCCTCGGCCGCCTTGGCAAAATGGCGGTGCCGCGCAAGGGCGCTGAGCAGTTGGAGGTCGCGGATTTCGATCATTTGGTGTTGTCTCAATTAGTCGTCGGTCACCAACCTAGCGACTTTTTCTTGGCAGAGGGAAGTGAAGGCTGATGCGAAGAAATCGTTCAAGTTAAGAAACGTGCTGCAAGTTCGATCAGATAGAAGAATCAGCGCAGATTCACGTTGAGAGCATCCACCAACAGCGCTTGGAACCGGGGACACTCCAGATGGGAAGGTGCTGTACAGGCGGCGATGTGATCAAGGAGGTTTGCCGTCGCCAGCACTTCCCGCGCCTGTTTGCGCAAACTGTCAGCTTGGCTCTGTAATTTGTTGCGATCAAGTTCGAGCTTTTCTCCTTCCGGCTGCAACAAGTCCGATAATTCATTCAGTGAAAAGCCAGCCCGTTGCCTCAACGAGATCAAGCCAAGCCTATTTAGAACGCCGTCATCATATTGCCGCCGCAGTCCTTGCCTGTCTTCAGAAGAAATTAGGCCTCGCTTTTCATAATATCGCAATGTGGAAGGAGGGAACCCGCTTCGCCGGGCGACCTCTGCAATATCGAGACGATACATGTTGACTTAAACCTTGCTTCAAGTTGCACACAGATTGCGGGATTCTCCAATGAAAGGAAAGCAAATGAATTTCGCGGAATCGTTGATTTGGGGCGCGGCGGTCGGGCTTGGCGCAACCCTTGCTACTGACGCTGTGAGTGTTTTGCGCCAGGGATGGCGCGCTACAAACGGGTTTTACCGCTTGGTTGGACGTTGGTTGGGGTCAATCCCAAGCTCTGGCATTACCCACAACGACATTCGTCTAGCTCCAGCCGTCAGCGCCGAAGCGGCGCTGGGTTGGGGCGCGCATATCATACTGGGTCTGATTTTCGGGATCGGCTTTGTCTTGATGTTCGGACCGACAGCGCTGACTTCACCAAGCGCAAGGCAAGGCCTGAGCTTTGGCCTGCTCACTGTTCTTGTGCCCTGGTTTATTTTTCAACCACTATTTGGCTGGGGTATTGCCGTTTCAAAACTTCCAGAGCCTTGGAAGCTGCGTGCGCGAAGTGTCTTAACTCATTCCATTTTTGGCCTTGGACTTTGGCTAAGCACCGCGCTGCTGAAAGCGCTCCTGTAGCCGTCACTTCAATACAGAGGGCCGGCGGTTTCGACTCCAAGCGCGCCTTGGTTTTGGCACCGGCCCCGCAGACCCGTTGCCGAGCCCTTGTTCACATCAGGTATTAAACAAAAAATGCATCACATCGCCATCCTTGACGATGTAGCCCTTACCCTCGGCCCGCATCTTGCCCGCCTCTTTGGCCCCTTGCTCACCATTGGCGGCAATGTAGTCGTCATAGGCGATGGTCTCGGCGCGGATGAAACCCTTTTCGAAATCGCCGTGGATCACACCAGCAGCCTGAGGCGCGGCGGTGCCGGTGCGGATGGTCCAGGCGCGGGCCTCTTTCGGGCCGACGGTGAAATAGGTTTCCAGTTTCAACAGGTCGTAGCCCGCGCGGATCAGGCGGTCGAGGCCGGGTTCTTCCAGGCCCATCTCTTCCAGGAACATCTGCGCTTCGTCCTGTTCCAGCAGGCTGATCTCTTCTTCGATCTTGGCGCTGATGATGACATGCGCGTTACCCTGCGCGGCGGCCATTTCGGCCACTTTGGCCGAATATGCGTTGCCCTCGGCGGCTTCTTCCTCGGACACGTTGCAGACATACAGCACCGGCTTGGTGGTCAGCAGTTGCAGCATCTTCCACGCCTTGGCATCCTCGTCGGACACTTCGACCAGACGCGCGGGTTTGCCGTTTTCCAGCATGGCCTGCGCCTCGGCCAGCAGACGCTCCTGCTGCTGCGCCTCTTTGTCGTTGCCTTTCAGCTTGCGCACCAGATTGGCACGGCGCTTTTCGATGCTTTCCAGATCGGCCAGCATAAGCTCGGTCTCGATGGTGTCGGCATCGGCCACCGGATCGACGCGGCCATCCACATGGGTCACATCGCCATCTTCGAAACAGCGCAGCACATGGGCGATCGCGTCGGTCTCACGAATATTGGCCAGAAACTGGTTGCCCAGCCCCTCGCCCTTTGAGGCCCCTTTGACCAGACCGGCAATGTCCACGAACGTCATCCGGGTCGGGATGATCTGCTTCGATGAGGCAATCGCCGCCAGCTTGTCCAACCGGTCGTCAGGAACCGCCACATCCCCCACATTGGGTTCAATGGTGCAGAACGGGAAATTCGCCGCCTGCGCGGCCGCGGTCTTGGTCAGCGCGTTGAAGAGGGTCGACTTGCCCACATTCGGCAGACCCACGATTCCCATTTTAAAGCCCATTGCGGCCTCCTGAAAGCGATGTGACGGCGTCTTCTATGCACCTGCGGTGGAATGCGCAAGCAGTAGCGTGACGGGAAACGGACCGAGCCCAAATGGCCACATCACGAAACTGTTCCTAAATCGTGTTCTTGCGCGAATTGAAATTTACATCTTACGATAACCACTTAGCGCGTAACGATGTAACAGCCTTAGAAATACGGTTATGAAGAAGTTCCTTTTCGCCTCTGCTTTGGCGCTTGCCCTTCCTGCAGCAGCCCAGGCTCAATCCTTGATTTTTGGTGCCGGATACGCGGATTTTTCCGATGATGCCGCCGATGATCAGGCCCTTGTTTCGCTGGAATACCAGCATCAACCCTTTCACCAGGCGACCCGGTTCAGCGCCGGTTGGGGTGCGGCCCTGTCAGTTGACGCCGATGGCGGCGCCCATCTCGGGGCCGGTCTGATCGGGGTATACAGCCTCAACGACCGCTGGTTTGTCGAAGGCAGCGTGATGCCGGGATACTACAATGAAGGCAGCGATGAAAACGATCTGGGCGGCAGTTTCCAGATCCGCAGCCTTCTGGGCCTCGGCTATACGCTGAATGGCGGCGACAAAATCTCGGTTGCGATCACCCACAAGTCGAACGCCAGCACGCAGGACCCGAACCCGGGCGTGAACACCCTTCTCTTGCGGTATCATCTGGGCTTCTGATCCGTTCTGGTCCGGGCGGGATTGATTTTCGGTGAAACTTTCTGCACATCAGGTCCAAACCTGATTGCAAGGACATCCGATGACCCGTATCGACGCCAAGTTTGCCGCCCTGAAAGCTGAAGGCAAGAAAGCATTTGTTGCCTATGTCATGGCGGGCGACCCCGATTATGACACCTCGCTGGAGGTGGTCAAAGGGTTGCCGGGCGCAGGCGTGGACGTGATCGAACTGGGTTTACCCTTTACCGACCCGATGGCCGACGGCCCCACCATTCAGGCCGCAGGTCAACGCGCGCTGGACGGCGGCATGACCTTGCAGCGGACACTGGATCTGGCGCGCGCTTTCCGTGAAAGCGACGACACGACGCCAATTGTGCTGATGGGCTACTACAACCCGATCTACAGCCGGGGTGTGGACGCGTTTCTGGCGGATGCCAAGGCTGCGGGAATCGATGGCCTGATCGTTGTTGACCTGCCGCCGGAAGAAGATGAAGAGCTTTGCCTGCCCGCTCAGGCGGCGGGCCTGAATTTCATTCGCCTGGCCACGCCTACAACCGACGACAAACGCCTGCCGCGCGTCCTGCAGAACACCTCGGGCTTTGTCTACTATGTCTCGATCACGGGCATCACCGGCGCGGCAGAGGCCGAAGCCACCAATGTCGGACCCGAGGTCGCACGGATCAAATCCGCAACCGATCTGCCCGTCATAGTCGGCTTTGGCATCAACACACCTGAAAAATCGCGCGCGATTGCAACTGTTGCAGACGGCGCGGTCGTCGGTTCGGCCATTGTCAGCCAGATCGGCGCAGGCAAGCCGGTTGCCGAGGTGCTGGATTTTGTCAAATCCCTGTCCGACGGGGCACATTCCGTCTGAATAAACACATCATAAACTACTTGAATCAAGCCGCAGCCGGGTCACCCCGCTGCGGCTTTTGTTTTGCCGGGGAGTGAACACGGAAAAGGCAATCACGAAAGGCGTAGTGAGGATCTTCAAAACTTGGTAAGAAATTCTAACCAAAACCTAAAAGGTCTGCTTCATGCCCGTGATTACCAATATCGAAGACCTCAAACGCATCTATGAACGCCGCGTACCACGCATGTTCTACGACTATGCGGAAAGCGGCAGCTGGACCGAGCAGACCTTTCACGAAAACAGCTCGGACTTCGAACAAATCCGACTGCGCCAGCGGGTCGCGGTGGACATGGCCGGGCGTTCGACAGCGTCGCAAATGATCGGACAGGATGTAGCGATGCCTGTTGCGCTTGCACCTGTCGGACTGACCGGAATGCAACATGCGGATGGGGAAATGAAAGCCGCCAAGGCCGCCGAGGAATTCGGCGTGCCGTTCACCTTGTCCACCATGTCCATCAACTCGATCGAGGATGTGGCCGAGCACACAACCAATCCGTTCTGGTTTCAGCTTTATACAATGAAGGATACAGATTATGTCAGCCGACTGATCCAGCGCGCGAAAGATGCAAATTGTTCCGCTCTGGTCATAACGCTGGATCTGCAAATCCTGGGCCAGCGGCACAAGGATCTGAAAAACGGCCTGTCCGCACCGCCAAAGCTGACCCCGAAAACCATCGCGAACCTGATGACCAAATGGTCTTGGGGCATCGAAATGCTGCGCGCCAAACGGCGAGAGTTCGGGAATATCGTTGGCCATGTCGAGGGCATTTCGGATGCGTCCTCGCTGGGCGCATGGACCGCGGAACAGTTCGATCCAAGCCTGGACTGGACGAAGGTCGAAAAGCTGATGGAGCAATGGGGCGGTAAGGTGATCCTGAAGGGTATATTGGACGCCGACGACGCAAAAATGGCGGCCAAACTGGGGGCAGACGCTATTATTGTGTCAAATCACGGCGGTCGCCAACTGGACGGCGCGCTCAGTTCGATCCGGGTGTTACCGGAAATCATGGATGCGGTTGGCGGAGATACCGAAGTGCATCTGGACAGCGGCATCCGGTCGGGGCAGGACGTTCTGAAAGCTTTGGCGCTTGGTGCGAAAGGCACCTATATCGGTCGCGCCTTCGTCTATGGCTTGGGTGCGATGGGACAAACCGGTGTGACCACCGCCCTTGAGGTGATCCAAAAAGAGCTCGACACCACTATGGCGCTTTGCGGAGAACGCAAATTGACCGATCTGGGTCGTCACAACCTGTTGGTCCCAGAAGATTTCGGCGGGCGTTGGCAAAGCTGATGGGCGTGTGTAGGGGGCTCTGCCCCCGCCGCCCTCCGGGCGACTCCCCCGGGATATTTGTGGCCAGATGAAGCATGGATCCTTTATTCATCTGGCTATAAATATCCCGGAGCGCGAGGCAGAGCCTCGCAAAAAGGAAAACCGCCAAAAACCCCTTTCCAAACCCAATGAATCAAGCTAAGGACGCGACTTCACGCGGGCATACAGCCTTGGAGGATGCCCGCCCTAACATTGGAGAATTATCATGGCTGGAGAGATTCCTGATCTCGTAGCTCTGGAACGGACGGGGACAGGCAAGGGCGCCGCTCGTCAAGCACGCCGCGACGGCATGGTTCCGGGCATTGTATTTGGTGGCGATAAAGAGCCGCTGCCAATTCAGATCCCGTTCAACGTTCTGTTCAAGCGCCTGAAAGCGGGTCGGTTCAAGTCGACCCTGTGGAACCTGAAGGTTGAAGGCCACGAAGACGTTCGCGTCATCTGCCGCGACGTTCAGCGTGATGTCGTCAAAGACCTGCCGACCCACCTGGACCTGATGCGCCTGCGTCGGACCACCAAGATCGCGCTGTACATCCCCGTTGAGTTCATCAACGAAGAAGCAGCACCCGGTATCAAGAAGGGCGGCGTTCTGACTGTTGTTCGCCCGGAAGTCGAACTGATGTGCACCGCAGGTGACATTCCCGAGAAGATCACCGTTGATCTGACCGGTCTGAACATCAACGACGTTGTCACCATCTCGTCGGTTGATCTGCCTGCTGGCACCAAGCCGACCATCGACCGTGACTTCGTGATCGCCAACATCTCGGCGCCGACCGGTCTGTCGACCAGCGACGATGAAGAAGGCGAAGAAGTGGCCGCGGACGAAGTGGAAGTCGTCGGCCAGGAAGCTGCAGAAGAATAAATCCGGACCCAACGATTTGGATTTTGAAACGGGGCTCATTTCGGGCCCCGTTTTCTTTTGGTCGGGCTGGAATCGGGTGGTATTCCGTGCCATCAACCCCCTGCACTGCACGAAGGACGAGACGATGAAACTGTTTGTCGGATTGGGGAACCCGGGTTCAAAATACGCCCGCAACCGGCACAATATCGGCTTCATGGCCGTGGACCGGATTGCCGAGGATCACGGGTTTAGCCCCTGGAAGTCCAAATTTCAGGCCGAGATCGCCGAAGGGCGTCTTGGCGGCGAAAAAGTGCTGCTGATCAAGCCCCAGACCTTCATGAACCGTTCGGGTCAATCCGTGGGCGAGGCGATGCGGTTCTACAAGCTGGACTCGACCGACGTGACGGTGTTTCACGACGAATTGGATCTGGCCCCCGGCAAGGTGCGCGTCAAGGCGGGCGGCGGGCATGCCGGGCATAACGGTCTGCGTTCGATCCACGAACATATCAGCCCGGCCTACGACCGGGTTCGGCTGGGCATCGGGCATCCGGGGCGCAAGGAAATGGTGTCGCCCTATGTGCTAGGCGATTTTGCCAAAGCCGATGGCGATTGGCTTGAGGATGTGCTGCGCGGTGTCTCGGATGGTGCTGGGCACCTGGCCGATGGCGATGGCGGCAAGTTCATGAATGCGGTCGCCCTGCGCACCGCTCCACCGCGATCATCCAAACCCCCTGCAAAACCGGCTGCGCCTGCCATCAAAGCCGAACCAGAGCCCCAGCCGGACGACCGTTCGGCGATGCAAAAACTGCTGGATAAGTTCAAGTAGAATCCGCGTGCAGGGCCGCCACGTCCCAATTGCGAATTGAACGAACCGCGTTCTACAACAATCCGCAAATTGGAGGAGATCTATGAGAAAATTGTTGAAGTGGGTGCTGCGCATCCTGCTCATTCTGGTGCTGGCAGCGGCGGTTGTCGGATTCTGGAAGCGCGAAGAGATCAAGCGCCTGATGGCCGTGAACTCTCTGTTTTCGGAGGAGAAAATTGTCTACAATTTCTCTCATATGGATGAGGCATTCCTGACGGCGAACCTGCCGCGCGGTGACGGGCCGGTGTCCGAACTTCCTTATGGCGCTGGTATCGAGCTGCCTGACGGAACCGACCAATGGCTTGAGGAACGGTCGCTGACATCCTTGCTGGTGATCAAGGACGGGCAGATTCTGTTCGAAGACTATTATCAGGGCACCACGCCCGAGGATCGGCGAATCTCCTGGTCGGTCGCCAAAAGCTATCTTGCCACCTTGTTCGGTATCGTGATGGCCGAGGGGGCTATCGACTCGCTGGATGATCCGGTGATGAAATACGCGCCAAGCCTGAAGGGCACAGCTTATGACGGCGCGACGATCCGCAATGTGTTGAACATGGCCAGCGGCGTCACCTTCGACGAAGACTATCTGGACTACGACTCGGACATTAACCGGATGGGCCGCGTTATTGCTTTGGGCGGTGAGTTGGACGATTTCGCGGCCTCGTTGCAGGACACGTTCGTAACCCCGGGCGAGGATTGGCAATATGTATCGATCGACACCCATGTCATCGGCATGGTGATCCGTGGTGCGACCGGGCGCAGCGTGACAGACCTGTTGACGGAAAAGGTCATACAGCCGCTGGGTCTGGAACAAGATGGCTTCTACATCACCGATGGTGACGGGGTTGCGTTTGTGTTGGGCGGTCTGAACTTCACCACCCGAGACTTCGCCCGGTTCGGTCAGATGATCCTGCAAGAGGGCGAATACAACGGACAGCAGATTGTTTCGGCTGAGTGGATTGCCGAAGCCGTTGCACCCAGCGCCCCGACAGCGCCCGATGAATACGGCTACGGCTATCAATGGTGGATCCCGCCCGGCGCGCATGAAGGTGAATTCATGGCCCGTGGTGTCTATGGACAGCACATCTATATCGACCGGGCGCGCGGTGTTCTGATCGTCTCGACGGCTGCGGATCGCAAGTTCCGTGAACCGGGCATGAACGATGTGAATTTGGGAATGTTTCGCAAGATTGCCGAAAGCCTGTAAGATAGGTCCATGCAAAAGCAGGACAGCATCAATGTGTTGGGGGGCGTTCTCGCCCCCTGCTCGCGCGATCCCCTGACCGGGTTCTTCCGCGATGGGGCCTGCAACACCTGCCCCGAGGATCAGGGCAGCCATACGGTCTGCGCCGTGATGACCGCCGAGTTTTTGGCCTATTCGAAATATGTCGGAAACGATTTAAGCACCCCACGTCCCGAATTCGATTTTCCTGGTCTCAAACCCGGCGATAGCTGGTGTCTGTGCGCGGGTCGGTTCCTGCAAGCCCATGACGAGGGCTGCGCCCCGCAGGTGCATCTTGAGGCCACGCATCAGCGGGCGCTGGAGATTGTGCCGCTGGAGATATTGCGTCAACACTCCTCCAAAACCAACTGACGCCGCCTGAAATTCGGCATCAAAGACCACAGCCCGCCAAGACCCGATTGGCCAACGCATCCCCGACAACGCACGAGGGAGCACCTGAGCTTTATCGCAATGAACCGTTTTTAGGTCCGTTTGGCACCGCGTAATTCGAAGGGCTAGAAACTGTTCGGCACGAAGGACAAAGAAAAACCGCCCCCCCATGCATGTGGGCCGGTTCTATCCGTTCGAAGGTTTTAGCGCTTAGTCCGCCGTGCGGCCTTCGGTGTCTGACATGTCGAAGTTCAGGTATTTCGCCACGGTCTGTACATCCTTGTCCCCGCGCCCGCACATGTTCATGCAGATCAGGTGATCTTTGGGCAGATCGGGCGCGATTTTCATCACGTGGGCCAGCGCATGGCTGGGCTCCAGCGCCGGAATAATGCCTTCAGTGGCGCAGCACAGCTGGAACGCCTCCAGCGCTTCTTTGTCGGTGATTGCGACATAGTTTGCGCGGCCAATATCATTCAGCCACGAGTGTTCGGGCCCGATACCCGGGTAATCCAGCCCGGCAGAGATTGAATAACCTTCGAGGATCTGGCCATCGTCATCCTGCAACAGATAGGTGCGGTTGCCGTGCAGCACACCGGGGCGACCACCGGTCAGAGAGGCGCAGTGTTCCATCTTCTCGTTCACGCCCTTACCACCTGCCTCGACGCCGATGATATTGACCTCTTTGTCGTCGAGGAACGGATAGAACAGGCCCATCGCGTTCGAACCACCGCCAATGGCGGCGATGATCGTGTCAGGCAGACGGCCCTCGGCCTTCATCATCTGCTCTTTCGCTTCCTTGCCGATGATCGACTGGAAGTCGCGGACCATCGCCGGATAGGGGTGAGGGCCAGCGACGGTGCCGATGCAGTAGAACGTGTCGCGCACATTGGTTACCCAATCCCGCAACGCGTCGTTCATCGCGTCTTTCAGCGTGCCTCTGCCGCTTGTCACCGGGATCACCTCGGCCCCCAGCAGACGCATGCGGAACACGTTCGGGGCCTGACGCTGTACGTCGTGGGCACCCATGTAGACGATGCATTTCAGGCCGAACTTGGCGCAAACGGTGGCGGTCGCAACGCCGTGCTGCCCTGCTCCGGTTTCGGCGATGATCCGGGTCTTGCCCATGCGGCGTGCCAGAATGATCTGGCCCAGCACGTTGTTGATCTTGTGCGCGCCGGTGTGGTTCAGCTCATCACGTTTCAGGTAGATTTTCGCGCCGCCCAGATGCTCGGTCAGGCGTTCGGCGTAATACAGCGGCGAGGGGCGGCCCACATAATTGGCCCACAGATCATCCATCTCGGCCCAGAAAGTCGGATCATCCTTGGCCTTGTTGTATTCCTCTTCCAGCGACAGGATCAGGGGCATCAGTGTTTCACTGACGAACCGTCCGCCGAAGATACCGAAACGCCCCTGTTCATCGGGGCCGGACATGAAAGAGTTGAAAAGATCGTTGGCCATGGGTGTCTCCACTCGTCGTACCCGTTGTTCATAGGAGGTGGCGGCGGGATTTGCCATGGGCAAAACGCATCATGACGCGCGATCTGTGTACTGCTGCCAAACGTCCACGGCCTGTTCGGGCGTCGGGACGCCAATGCAAGGAAAGTGATAAAACCGGTTCACATTTGCCAGCCGGTCAGCCGCCAGCATCACGCGGCGGTGCGGGCCGGATTGCGCGAAGGTCAGCATCGCCTCGATATCCTGCCAGACGCTGAGCGAGAAATAGAGGCCCGCCTGATGGAACACGTCCGCATGGACGCATAGCGGGTCGCCCTTGGCCTGATGCAACGCCTGTCGCGTGCGCCAGAAGAACTCGGGCGCGTTATACCAATGTTTCAACGAAATACCGCCAATGGCTGCCAGCATGTTCCATCTCCCCTTGCAGGAAATACGAAACAAGGCGCGGATCAGATCACCCCAGCGCGGCTGCGAAGGTTTTGATCAGGGCCGCGTCCTTTTCGCCCGGGGCCGATTCAACGCCAGATGAAACATCGACCTGCTGCGCACCGGTCATGCGCACCGCTTCAGCCACGTTTTCAGGCGTCAGGCCGCCGGCCAGCATCCAGGGACGCCGCCAGTATTTGCGACCGGCCAGCAAGCGCCAGTCAAAGGCCAACCCGTTGCCGCCGGGAAGCTCTGCATTGCGGGGTGGCTTGGCATCGATCAGCAGTTGGTCGGCCACATCTGAATATAGGTCAATCGCGGCCAGATCTTCGGCCTCGGCCACGCCAATGGCTTTCATCACGGGCAGGCCGTAGCGTGCCCGCACTTGCGCCACACGGTCGGGGCTTTCCTTGCCATGCAGTTGCAACATGTCCAGCGCGACGGTTGAGGTAATGGCGTCCAATTCCTCATCCGTCGCGTTGACGACCAAAGCCACTTTTGCAACACCTGCCGGAACCAGATGCGCCAATTCGGCCGCGTCTGCTGCCGTCACATTACGGGGCGATTTGGGAAAGAACACAAACCCAACATAGCCCGCCCCGGCCTCGACCGCAGCGCGCACATGATCGGGGACGGACAAGCCGCAGATCTTGAACCTTACATCGGACATTGGGTGCGCCTTAGCTGGCTTCGTCCAGAATGGCCAAAACTTCGTCTTTGCCTTCGTTCTGCTTTTTCTTCAGCTTCTTGACTTCACGCTCAAGCTTGCGGACTTCGCCTTTTTTCACGGTCGCGTCCTTGCGATGCTTGTGCTCACGCAGCCATTCCCACAGGAACCCGATGACCAGACCGGCCACAACTCCACCCAGCACCACCAGAAACAAGGGCAAAGTGGTGGTCAGATTGAACCCCAGCAACTCGGCCAGAGCGTCAGGCATCAGCTTGAGTTCAACCGATTGAACATTGGCCAGAGACACCGAAATCAGGATGATCCCAAGGGTCCCGAGAAAAGCATATCGAAGGTAGCGCATCATGGGGTCAGGCTTTACCGTTCAATCGGTCCCTTAGCAACTTACCCGTCTTGAAAAATGGTACACATTTTTCTTCGACCTGAACGGTCTCACCGGTGCGAGGGTTTCGCCCGACACGGGCATCGCGCTTTTTCACAGAAAATGCACCAAATCCGCGCAGCTCGACCCGGTCGCCGCGGGCCATGGCATCTGTCACTTCCTCAAATACGGTGTTCACGATCCGCTCGACGTCACGCTGATAAAGATGTGGATTTTCGTCGGCAATCTTCTGAATCAATTCTGAACGGATCATTCGTACTACCCCTCCCAGGCGGCCGGTGTGACAGGTCTACTGTTCTGACAGTATAGGGAAAAAGCCGGATCAGGGGAAAGCAAACTATGGGCGAAGGCATGGGAATTTGGCGCGGACTCACGCGATTTTTTGCCAGTTTTCCCGTTTTCCACACTTAATGCGCGAGCGATACCCCGAATAAGCCGATGAATCGGAACATATTGATTCGCAACAAAAACGGCCCCGCGCGGGTGCGCGAGGCCGTAATTCATGTTTGGGACTGCGCCCGGACTTAGTCGCCCGATTTCAGCGCTGCACCCAGGATATCGCCCAGCGATGCGCCCGAGTCGGAAGAACCGTACTGTTCCACGGCCTCTTTCTCTTCGGCGATCTCGCGTGCCTTGATCGACAGGCCCAGACGGCGGGTCTTGCTGTCAACGTTGGTCACGCGGACGTCGACCTTGTCACCGACCGAGAAACGCTCGGGGCGCTGTTCGGCACGGTCGCGCGACAGGTCGGAACGACGGATGAAGGACTTCATGCCTTCGTACTCGACCTCGATGCCGCCATCTTCGATAGCAGTCACTTCGACAGTGATGACCGAGCCACGCTTCACGCCGCCCACGGCTTCGGCGAACTTGTCACCGCCCAGGGCTTTGATCGACAGCGAGATACGCTCTTTCTCGACGTCCACTTCCGAGACAACCGCCTGAACGACGTCGCCTTTGCGGTAGTTCTGGATCGCATCCTCGCCACGCTCGTCCCAGGACAGGTCCGACAGGTGAACCATGCCGTCGATGTCGCCTTCGAGGCCAATGAACAGACCGAATTCGGTGATGTTCTTGACTTCGCCTTCGACCTCGGTGCCCTCGGGGTGCGTTTCTGCAAACACTTCCCACGGGTTGCGCATGGTCTGCTTCAGGCCCAGAGACACGCGACGCTTGGCGCCGTCGATTTCCAGAACCATGACGTCGACTTCCTGGCTGGTCGAAACGATCTTGCCGGGGTGGACGTTTTTCTTGGTCCAGGACATCTCGGACACGTGCACCAGACCTTCGACACCAGCTTCCAGCTCGACGAACGCGCCGTAGTCGGTGATGTTGGTGACGCGACCCTGATGGACCGAGCCCAGCGGGTATTTCGCAGCAACCAGATCCCACGGATCTTCCTGAAGCTGCTTCATGCCCAGGCTGATGCGGTGGGTCTCTTTGTTGATCTTGATGACCTGAACCTTGATGGTTTCGCCGATCGTCAGGATCTCGGACGGGTGGTTGACACGACGCCATGCCATGTCGGTGACGTGCAGCAGGCCGTCAACGCCGCCCAGATCAACAAATGCACCGTATTCAGTGATGTTCTTGACGACACCCTCGACGGTCTGACCTTCGGACAGGTTACCGATGACTTCGGCACGCTGTTCGGCACGCGATTCTTCCAGGATTGCGCGGCGCGACACAACGATATTGCCACGGCGGCGGTCCATTTTCAGAATCTGGAACGGCTGCTTCAGACCCATCAGCGGGCCAGCGTCGCGCACGGGGCGAACGTCAACCTGCGAGCCGGGCAGGAACGCAACTGCGCCACCCAGATCGACGGTGAAGCCACCTTTGACGCGACCAAAGATTGCACCTTCGACGCGCTGGTCGTCGGCATATGCTTTTTCCAGACGATCCCATGCCTCTTCACGGCGGGCCATCTCGCGCGAGATGACGGCTTCGCCACGGGCGTTTTCTGCGGCGCGCAGGTAAACTTCGACCTCGTCACCTACAGCGATTTCAGGGGCTTCGCCGGGATTTGCGAATTCTTTCAGATCAACGCGGCCTTCCATTTTGTAGCCGACGTCGATGATGGCTTGGCCAGCTTCGATCGCCAGAACCTTGCCTTTGACAACAGAACCCTCTTCGGGTGTGTCCATTTCGAAGCTTTCATTCAGGAGGGCTTCGAATTCCTCCATGGATGCGTTAGCCATGTGGCGTTGTTTTCCTTTACATACGTTTTTGCTGGCCGAGCGGTTGTCTCCGCCGGTCTTGTTTCATGGTGCCTTCAGGCGTGATCCGGGGCGCATCCGATTACACAAACACAAAGGGCCGAGGTGACCCGGCCCTGCTCAGATACGTCATCCGGACGTTGACCGCCCGTGTTAAGACGGGTGCTCTATAGCGGGTTGGGTCCGGTCCCGCAAGTCGAAAGCCATCCGCGCCCGAAGACATGCCCGAACCCGCCGGTTTCACAATTGCTTGATGCCGCGCATGGCCGGTTGCCCCTGCTGGCGGGACACGGCACCTGACGGTCAATCACAACAAGACAAGGAGCCGTCGCCCCATGGGAGAGTTCGACCTTATCGTTTCACAGCAGCCCCAGTGGATCCAGATCTGGATGAAAGTCCTGGCCCTCGGGGCCTTTATCCTGCCCTTTGCGCTGCTGATCTGGCGGCAATCGCGCCTTGTTGCGGTTGTCACGGTCGTCGGCACCATGCTGGCGGCGCTGGGGGTCAAGTTTATCTTCACTCAGATGGGCTATGTGCGGCTGATGGGGCTGGGCCATATCCCGTTCTGGACGCCGCTGGCCATTTACCTGTGGTTCCAACAGGCCCGCGCCGATATGCCGACGCCGCCCCGATGGATCATTCGCTTCGCCCTGCTGACAATCGTGATCTTGCTGGCCTTCGACTACGTCGATGTGATCCGCTATCTGCTGGGTGAGCGGACGCCGGTGCCTGTACCGGCGTAAACCGCCATCATCTTGGTTTTTCGCAAAATCGAAGGGCTTGCTAGAACAACTGCAAGTCCTTCTCGCCGCGTTGAATCTCGGCAAGGTTCGGCATGTTCTGCACCACCAGCGGCGCCGGAGTCGTACCGGGCATCGCCACGGTTGGTTTCGCCGCAACGGCCTTGTCAAAGGCAGGTCGCTTCAACTCACCCCGGATGTCGCGCAGCAGGGTCTTGTGGTCCGGCATCGTCTTGAGGATCTGCGCAAGGTCCACTTTCGCGCCCTTCCACCACTGGAACCAGATCGGCTTTTTCAACGGACGAATACGATCCCGAATGCCGGTGCCATATCCCGTATCATAGACCTGTTTGCCCAAAAGCACCGTCTGATAGACGCGGAAATTGAACAGCGTTGCGAATTCGATATCGTGCTCCATCGGCAGGCGGTGCTGCCACAATTCCAGATTCTCGGCCAGTCGATCCGGGATTTTCATCTCGGTACGCGCGTCGATCCAGTATTGGTCATCCGTGCGGTTGCCCAACCGGTAATGCAGACAGATGAAATCCAGAACCTCGTCATACAGCTTGTTCACCTGCCGATTGTATCTGTCGCGCAACTGCGGCTCGATGTCCCGCGTGGGCAGATGCTCGGCAAACCAGCGGACGGCGTGGTCGATCATGTGGATCGCGGTGCTTTCCAGCGGCTCGATGAATCCACCGGACAGGCCGATGGCGACGCAGTTCTTGACCCAGGCATTGCGCACGCGCCCGACGCGCATCGGGATGACGCGCGGCGTCAGACCTTTGCCGCTGTCGCCCAGCCATTCAAGGTATTCATCCGCCGCCTGATCATCGGTCCGATGCGCCGACGAATACACATATCCGGTGCCCACACGGTTATAGAGCGGCACCCGCCACGTCCAGCCCGCACCCAATGCAGTCGACCGCGTGACGCTTTCGATCTTTTCCGGATCGGGATGTTCGACCTGCAACGCCATGGCGCGATCATTCGGCAGGTATTCAGAGTAGTCCTTGAACGGCTCGCCGAGGGCCTGATTGATGATCAATCCGCGGAAGCCGGTGCAATCTATGACCATCTCGACGTCATGGCGGCCCTTGCGTTCCAGCATCAGGTGGCTGACATTGCCCTGCTCGTCCAGTTCGACCGCCTGCACCTCATCCTGAATATGTTCGACGCCGCGCTTGGTGCAGACCTTAGTCAGCATGCCTGCAAATTTCACGGCATCCAGATGATAGGCATAGCCAAAGCGCTGCTCGAATTCCGGCTGCCCCAAGGCCCGCGCGCCCTTGCACAGACGGGCCAGATCGTCATGAGGTGAGATCGATTGCGTAAAGTCCCGATCCCCATTGCCAAAACGCAGGAAATACTCGGCGGCCTCCAACCCCTCAAGCAACTGCCCATGGGCAAAGGGGTTTACGTAGTCGATCCGATTGCCCTTGGCGTCTTTGTTCCAGTTGCAGAACTTCACGCCCAGCTTGAACGAGGCATTGGTTTCACGGAAAAAGTCACGCTCGGAAATACCCGCCTGACGCAATGTGACCGGCATGCGCGGAACCGTCGCCTCGCCCACACCCACGGTCGAGATATTGGGGCTTTCGATCAGGCAGATGCGCGGGCGGTCTTTGGGGGCGGATGTGCGGGAAAGCACCATTTCGAGGATAAGCGCGGTCATCCATCCCGCCGTGCCGCCACCCACGATGGTGATTTTGCGCAAACGATTGTTCATGTATTTCTGTCCCTGTTGGCTTGGGGGATTTTATGGCTGCTACCCCTTATTGTTTGGGGTTTTTGTAGCAGCTGTCCCTTTTTTGCTATGGGAGACTATAGCATCTTTCTTGTGTCCAGCTAGGGTCTATGACGCTATATTTTGTTGGGGGTTCCCACACTGCCCGGACCTGTGAACGCTGCAAGCGACAAGCATCAAGTTCAACGTAAACCCCTAGATTTCCTCGCCCTTCTTCAGCAGATCCTCGATCAGCTGCCGCTGCAACTCATCGCTGTCGCCGCCACCGAATTGAATCGCGCCGCCGGTGTAGGATGTGCCATAGGTCGCGGCGATATTCACCGTCTGCGCCAGACCCGAGATCAGCTGGTCCTTTTGCAAGGATGCAAGCGGGTGGATGAACGTCGCCCAAACGGTTCCGTTGGCAATCGCATAACGGGCATCAAGAGCGGTGTCGAAATTGGCCTGCATCATGCGGTGAAGTTCCTCTTTCGACAGCTCATCGGCACTGCGAACCGCCACCATCGCACGCATCCGGTTGGTGCTGACATCGGTTACAACCAGAACCGGCACGTCCGAGATTGTAAGCTGGAACCCCGGCCCAATCGGCTGCGCCTCGGGGTCCAGGGCAAACAGGATCTTGCCCAGCCTTTCATAATCCATCGGAGGCTCAGCCTCTTGGGCGGCAAGACTTCCGGCCAGTAACATCAGCGCAAGGGCGAGGCGGATCATGATCAATCTCCTGCAAGTGTCCAGCCAACCATAGGCGCTGCGACAGACCCTGACCAAACAAAGCTTAGTGAACAGGATTTTATGCAAGGCCCGCAGGTTTGAACGATCTGCAAGAAACGCGGGCCTTTCTGCGATAACGCGTTCAAAACCCCGCCTCTATGTCTGTTTCACAGGCCGACACCCGGTTCGGCCCGAAACTGAAAATGAAAAGGACTACACCATGAAGAAACTTGTTTTGGCCTCTCTGATCGCAACCCTGCCGCTGGCCGCCGCACCCGCTTTTGCGGCAGATGAAATCAATGTGTCCAACGGCATCTCCGCTGCCGGAGCGCCATTGGCCGCCCACGGCGTCGACCTTGTTGCGTTGGTCAATGACGGCAACCCGGTCGAAGGTTTTGCAACCCATTCCGCCACCTATGACGGGGCGTCCTACTACTTTATCACCGCCGCAAACCGCGAAGCGTTCGAGGCCAACCCCGCCGCCTTCCTGCCGCAACATGGTGGCTTCTGCTCGTTTGGTGTTTCGGTCGGCAAGAAGTTCGACGGCGACCCGGATCAATATCTGGTCACAGATGGCAAGCTGTATCTGTTCCTGAACGCCGAAACCCGCGCCGCCTTCCTGAAAGATGTTGCTGGAACGGCAAAAACTGCTGACGATCAGTGGTCAAAGATTCAAAGCATCGCCGTGGGCGAATTGTAATCTGACCGAACTGCCCGCGTCGCTACCGTATCGCGGGCAGTTTCTGTGTTATCACCGCAAGCGCCTCGGCCAGGGCTTCGTCGATGCTCAGGTCGGACGTATCCAGAAGAACGGCATCATCCGCCGCTTTCATCGGGGCTGTGCTGCGTTCGGCGTCGCGGGCATCGCGCTCGCGCACATCCTCGAGCACCTGTGCCCGCGTCACGTCGGCCCCTTTGGCGTGAAGTTCCAGAAACCGCCGTTCCGCCCGTACCTCGGGGCTGGCAGTGATGAACAGTTTCACCTCGGCCTGTGGGCAAATCACGGTACCAATGTCACGCCCGTCCAGAACCGCACCCCCTGCCCGCCGGGCAAAGGCGCGCTGGAAATCAACCAATGCGGCTCGCACCTCGGGGATCACAGCCACTTTGGACGCGGCCTGAGCAATGTCAGCCGTGCGCAGATCGCCCTGATCCAGTTCTTCTGCCGTCAGGGACTGCGCCGCTTCCACAGCCTCCACGCCCTGCAGCGTACGGCGGCCAACCGCGCGGTACAGAAGCCCCGTATCCAGATGCGCAAACCCGAAATGCGCCGCGACGGCCTTTGATACTGTGCCCTTGCCTGCCGCAGCGGGGCCGTCAATCGCAACAGTGAAACTTTGGGTCATGGTCCGACTTACCGGTTGTTTCTGACAAGCTGCGCCCCAAGGCGCGCCATCAAAGGCTCGAAGATCGGGAACGAGGTCGCAATCGGGCCCGCATCATCGACCGTCACAGGGCTTTTGGCGCCCATCCCAAGGATCATGAATGACATGGCGATGCGGTGATCCAGAAAGCTCTCACAGGTGCCACCGCCGAGGGCTTTGCCGATGCCCAGCCCCTCGACCGACCACCAGTCGTCGCCTTCGTTCACCGTGACGCCGTTGGCCCGCAGGCCGCGCGCCATCGCGTCGATCCGATCGCTTTCCTTGACGCGCAGTTCTTTCACGCCGCCCATCATGGTGGTGCCGGTGGCGTTGGCCGCAACGACGGACAGCACCGGGTATTCGTCGATCATCGACGCCGCGCGCTCGGGCGGGACCTCGATCCCCTGCATATTCGGAGAGTATTTCGCGCGCAGATCGGCAACCGGCTCGCCGCCCTCTTCACGCTCATTCTCATAGGTCAGGTCCGCACCCATTTCGCGCAGCGTGGTGAACAGGCCCGCGCGGGTCGGGTTCAGACCGATACCCGGAACCAGCACGTCCGAACCGGGCGTGATCAGCGCCGCGCAGACCGGGAAGGCCGCGCTGGAGGGGTCACGCGGCACGGCAATGACCTGCGGTTTCAACTCGGGACGACCGGTCAGGGTGATGACCCGCCCCTCATCGGTGTCCTCAACCGTGATTTCAGCCCCGAAGCCCGCCAGCATCCGTTCGGAATGGTCGCGCGTGGCCTCTTGCTCGATCACCACGGTCTTGCCGGGCGCGTTCAGACCGGCCAACAGAACAGCTGACTTCACCTGCGCCGAAGGCACAGGAACCTCATAGCGCACCGGCACAGGCTCTGCCGCACCCACAATAGTCATCGGCAAACGCCCACCCGAGCGGCCCACCGATTGCGCCCCGAACAGCGCCAGAGGATCCGTAACCCGCGCCATCGGGCGTTTATTCAGGCTGGCATCGCCGGTGAATGTCGCCGTGATCGGACAGGTTGCCATCGCGCCCATGATCAGCCGCACGCCGGTGCCCGAGTTGCCGCAGTCGATCACCTGATCGGGTTCAGCAAAACCGCCGACGCCCACGCCATGAACGGTCCATTCGCCACCGCCATGATCCGTCACCTCGGCCCCGAAGGCGCGCATGGCCTTGGCGGTGTCCAGAACGTCCTCACCCTCCAGAAGGCCCGAGATCTTTGTCTCACCAACCGCCATCGCGCCCAAAATCAAGGACCGGTGCGAGATCGACTTGTCGCCGGGGACTTCGGCAGTACCGGTCAGCGGACCGCAGGGATGCGAAGTCATCGGAATGGGCGTACCGTGTCCGGACATGGGGGCTCCTTTTGCGCTATCAGTGCCCAAGCCGCTTAGCGAATTGGGACCGGTTGGTCCAGCGTCAAAGGTCCCGCAAAACGCCGCTTTGGTCCGGCGAACGGCTAATTCTGTGAGAAACGCCGCTTCGGTGCTACAATACCGCCATTCGATTTGATTGATTTTTGAACCTGACATTGAAGGAACACGCCATGGCCGACGCCTTACCCCTGATGGCCCGAGGGCCCCGAGACCTGTTTCACCCCAAAGATCCACTGCGCCCTGAAAGCAAGATTGAACAAAGGCTGGCTTTCCTTGTCGGCCTCGTTGCCTTCGGCCTGCCGTTGATTCTGGCTGGCGGGGCAGTCTTTGGCGGCAGCTGCTTTCGCGACAGTATCAGCCATTTTTACTATGCCCAGTTTCTGGGGGCGATCTTTGTCGGGTTGCTTTATTTCGTTGGTGGATTCCTGATCGCCTATACAGGTGATACATTCTTTGAGGACACGCTGAGCAGCGTCGCCGGGTTCGGCGCTTTTATCGTTGCCTCAGTCCCCACATTAGACAGCGGCTGCGAAAGCCATCAGACATTCCTGTCGCGCGTCTTTGTCGAGGTTAAGAACGCCCCGCCCATCAAGGTCGGACAGGCACCGGATCAAGGCTTTTTCAACCTGTTCAGCACCGCCAGCAACTGGCACATGATCGCCGCAGGCATTCTGTTCGTCTATCTGGGTCTCTACTGCCTGATCGTGCTGAAACGGGTCATCCCGCAACGGCACGAGAAGGACGGCGTGATGATCGACAGCAAGCGGCGGCGCAACAAGCTTTACAGCATTTGCGGATTGACCATTCTGGCCTGCGTCGCGGTGCTGGCGATCAAAGGCGAAATCGGCGGGCCGGGTTTCCTTAAATGGTGGAACAGCCTGAACCTGACCTTCATTGTCGAGGCCATCGCCTTATGGGCCTTTGGGATCGCATGGTTTGCCAAAGGGCGTGCATTCCCTGCGCTGAACGACAGCTAACCCAGTCGACGGAACGTCAGATAGTGGGGCGTACGCCCTTCGCGCAGCGCCTTCTGTTCGTACCGGGTGGAAATCCAGTCGTCCCACGGCTCGCGCCAGTCCGAGGGGCGCTCGGCCAGCCATTCGAACCCTGCGCGGGGGACTTCCTCAAGCGTCTGGCGAACATAATCGGGAATGTCGGTCGCAACCCGGAAGATCGACCCCGACTTCAGGGCGCGGGCCAGAGGTTCCAGATGCTCGGGCGTGACAAAGCGGCGGCGGTGATGCCGGGTTTTGGGCCAGGGGTCGGGATACAGCAGGAAGGCGCGTGAGATACTCGCCTCAGGCAAAACGTCGAACAGGTCGCGGGCATCGCCGGGATGTACGGCCAGGTTTTCAACCCCGGCCTTACGGATCTTGCCCAGCAACATGGCGACGCCGTTGATATAGGGTTCGGCCCCGATGATCCCGATATCCGGATTGCTCGCGGCCTGATGCACCAGATGCTCACCGCCGCCAAAGCCGACCTCAAGCCAGACATCCTTGCCACCGAACAGGGTATTCAGGTCCAGAGGGTGGCGTTCAGGATTGCTTTCCCAATCCACCGCGCCGGGCGACAGGGCGTCGAGGTCTTCGTTCAGATACGTCTTCTGGCTCTGCTTCAGGGTCTTCCCCTTGAAGCGGCCATAGAAGTTTCTGCGGGGGCGTTGGGGGGTCTCGGTGCTCATGGCGGTCGCCTTACTGTGACAACTCACGAGTGGCAAGAGGCAGAGGTGGGGGCAAGCCCGTCGCCCTTGGTTTCTCGGACCAATGGCGCAACCGATAGCGACCGCCGAGATATTTCAAAAAAAGAAGAGCGCGCCCGTCAGGGCGCACCTTTTGATAGCAGAAAGTCAGACCGCCGCTTTCAACGCATCCGTCAGGTCGGTCCGTTCCCAGCTGAAACCGCCATCAGCATCAGGTGTGCGCCCGAAATGGCCATAGGCTGCGGTACGCTGGTAGATCGGCTTGTTCAGTTGCAGATGCTGGCGAATACCGCGTGGGGTCAGGTCCATGACCTGCCCAACGGCCTGCTCGATCTCGGCATCCGAGATTTCCCCTGTACCATGCGTGTCCGCGTAGATCGACAACGGCTTGGAAACGCCAATCGCATAGCTGAGCTGAATAGTGCAGCGTTCGGCCATACCCGCGGCAACCACGTTCTTCGCCAGATAACGGGCCGCATATGCAGCCGAGCGGTCCACTTTGGTCGGGTCTTTGCCCGAGAACGCGCCGCCGCCATGCGGGGCCGCGCCGCCATAGGTATCCACGATGATCTTGCGCCCGGTCAGACCGGCATCGCCATCGGGGCCGCCGATCACGAACTTACCCGTGGGGTTCACGTGCCATTCGGTTTCGTTGTTCAACCACCCTTCGGGCAGAGTTTCACGAATGTAAGGCTCAACAATGGCGCGGATGTCGGCAGAGCTTAGCGCCTCGTCCAGATGCTGGGTCGACAGCACGATCGAGCTGACGCCAACCGGTTTACCGTCGCGATACACAACCGACAGCTGCGATTTGGCGTCAGGGCCCAGGGCGGGCTCGGACCCGTTTTTGCGCACCTCGGCCAGACGCCGCAGGATCGCATGGGAATACTGGATCGGCGCGGGCATAAGCGCGGGCGTCTCGGTCGTTGCGTAACCGAACATGATGCCCTGATCACCAGCACCTTCGTCTTTATCGCCCGAGGCATCCACGCCCTGCGCGATATGGGCCGATTGTTCATGCAGCAGGTTCGTCACCTCGACCGTCTCGTGGTGGAACTTGTCCTGCTCGTAGCCGATATCCTTGATACAGGCGCGTGCGATCTCGTCGATGCGGCCCATATAGTCGTGCAGCTTTTCCTGATCAGACAGGCCTACTTCGCCACCAATCACGACACGATCAGTGGTCGCAAAGGTTTCGCACGCCACGCGTGCTTCGGGTTCTTCATTCAGAAATGCGTCAAGGACGGCATCCGAGATCCGGTCGCAAACCTTATCCGGGTGCCCTTCGGAAACCGATTCCGAAGTAAATGTATAGTTCTGTCTGGACATAAAAGTGCTCCATTAAGATTTCTCTGTCACGCCAGGAAGCCGTTGTGACAGGCTTTTGCGGGGATACGCGCCTTGTTAAACCGGGTCAATCGGTAATTCAGATCGCCCCCTGCGGGCAAAGGCCAAGACACCGGAAAAAAGCAACAATAGCGCGACAAAGACAGCTTTATCCCCGATTTGGGAATAAATGGTCCGAGCCTGCGGTTGTGGCAAAACGGCATCGACATAGCCCGCCTCACCCAAGGGCAAGGACGCGGTAACCCGGCCCAGCGGATCGATCATTGCCGACACTCCGGTATTGGCGGCGCGCATCAGGGGCAGGCCTTGTTCAATGGCGCGCATACGAGCCTGCACCAAATGCTGGTAGGGGCCGGACCGGGTGCCGAACCACGCATCATTGGTGATCTGCAACAGGAAATCCGCCCGCCCCGGCGCGTCGTTGACGTCCTGCGGGAACACGGCCTCGTAACAGATCAGCGGCACGGCACGGCCCAAGGCGCCAATGTCTAACAGTTCTGGCCCCGGACCGGCGCTGAAGCCGTGGCCCGTCGTTGCAGCCAGACCGTGAATGCCGAACTGGCCGAGCAGATCGCCAAACGGGATGTATTCCCCAAACGGGGCAAGATGGTGCTTGTCATAGAGCCCTGTCCGCGCGCCGACCTCATCGAGATAGATCATCGAGTTATAGATCCGCGGGCCGTCTCCGCGCTGAATGCCCAGCACGACGGGCGTGCCCTGCGCCGCATCGGCAATGGCTTCGAGATATGGATCGGCGCTGCTGAGCCATGCGGGAACCGCGGTTTCCGGCCAGACAATCAGATCGGGCCGCGGCTCGGCCGCGGTGAACTCGATCTGCCGCAGGAAGAACAGGGGCGCGTAAGCCGGGTCCCATTTTTGGTGCTGAGGCGCGTTTGGCTGGACCAGCCGCACTGTGTTTTCGGTGTTCAGAACAGATGGCCTTGAACCGGCATAGCCCAGTGTCAACGCAACGCTTGCCACAACAAAAACGGCGGGCACAAGAAACCCACGCCCGGTTCGCTGGCCCGTCAGCGCCGCACCAAAAGGTAGCGTCACCATCAGCATCAGCGCCCCTAGACCGTAAGGCCCAATCAAGGACAAAAGCTGCGCTGCAGGCGTATCGATCCAGACCTGAGCCAACCCAGCCCAAGGAAATCCGGTCAGCACATATCCCCGCGCAAACTCGGCAAGCGACAGGGCCAAAGCCAACAACAGGGCCTGACGCATTGCGATCCCGCGCCCGTGCGAGACCCAGAACGCCGCCGCCCAAAACAGCGCCAACCCACCCGCCATGAAGACAAGAGCGAATGGGGCCATCCAGGCGTGGCGTTCTGCATCCACCTGAAACGGCTCGATAATCCAGCTTAGCGCATGGGCGAAATATCCGGTCGCAAAAGCCCAGCCCAACCAAGCCGCACGAGCGCGGGTTTCAGATGCCAGAAACAGCGGCGCGATTAGCACAAAAGCCAGCAGAGTGGCGACCCAGTACCCGAAAGGGGCCAGACCAAATGCGCCCAGCGCCCCTAACGCGGCGGCTGCAACAAACCTCAGGCTGAAGGGCCAGCCCCGGACAGGGGTCATGCAGTCACGTCCGGCAGCATGACACGCAGGCGTTTGATGCGCCGGGGATCGGCGTCCAGAACCTCGAACTCGGGGCCTTCTGGGTGCAGGACAACCTCGCCCCGTGCAGGCACGCGACCCGACAGCAGGAACACAAGACCGCCCAAAGTGTCGATTTCTTCCTCGTCCACATCCTCGTGGCTGGTCAGGGACCGGCCGATCTCGGCCTCGAAATCCTCAAGCGGCACGCGGGCCTGAACGATGTAGCAGCCGGGTTTTTCCTGAACCCATAGCTGATCTTCGTCGGCATCATGCTCGTCGGCAATCTCACCCACGACCTGTTCGATCAGATCCTCGATGGTGACCAGACCATCGACGCCGCCATATTCATCGATCACAAGCGCCATGTGTCGGCGTTCGGTTTGCATCTTGGTCATCAGCACACCGATCGGCATCGACGGCGGCACAAACAGCAAGGTGCGCAGCATTGACACCAGATCGAACTCGGCCGATCCGCCGTTGAACCCATGCGTCAGCGCGAAATCCTTGAGGTGAACAAACCCAAGCGGCGTGTCCAACGTTCCTTCATAGACCGGTATGCGTGACAGGCCGCTTTCGCGGAACAGCTGCGCCAACTCGTCCTTGGTGGTTGTCGACGGAACCGAGATGATCTCGGCCGTGGGGATCGCAACATCTTCGACCCGCATCCGGCGCAGGTTGATCATGCCTCGGGGCTGATGGGCCGCGACCTGCTGGCCGTTGACAGAACTTTCCTGATCTTCGTCCTGACCGGTAAACGCGTCAAAAATCCGAGAAAAGAAACCGCTTCTCTCAGCTATTTCCGTGGTGCTGTCCTGTGGTTGCGCGCTGTGCGCCGCCCTAGAACTGCCGTCTGTGTCGCCCATTTTCCTGTTCCAATTGTCCGGGTGAAAGTACCCGCTTCATCCATTATATGGGTTATCGATACCCAGTTTGCCAAGTATCTCGACCTCAACAGCCTCCATCAAGGTGGCATCCGGGTCACGAATGTGATCATAGCCCAGCAAATGCAACATTCCGTGAATGATCAGATGTGTCACGTGATCATCTGCGGATTTCCCCGCCTCGGCAGCCTCGCGCGCGCAGGTGTCATATGAGATCGCGATGTCACCCAACGCGATTTCGCCAGTGAAATCCGGCTCGGGCCGGTCGGGTTTGCCGCCCGGCTCCTCGGCGGCAAGATCCTCGGCAGGCCAACTGAGCACATTCGTGGGCGTGGGTTTGCCCCGGAACTCAGCGTTGAGCTGGGCGATGCGGTCGTCATCGCAGCCCAGAACGCTGATCTCGCAGATTTCGGCGTCCAACGCGCAATGGTCCAGACCCGTCGCAATGGCTGGCTTGACCAACGCCTCCAGCCCCTGCCAACGTGGATCTTCGATTGTTATTTCCAGGTTCATGTTGTCAGCCCAAAGCCCCGTCTTGGGGCCATGGATCAACCTGTCTCACGGCCCGCATCGGCCTCATACGCTTCGATAATGGCGGCGACAAGCGGGTGGCGCACCACATCCTTGGACGTGAAGTAGTTGAAACTGATATTCGGAATGGTCTTCAGCAGCCGTTCGGCATCGGCCAGCCCCGATTGCACGCCGCGCGGCAGATCGACCTGCGACCGGTCGCCGGTGATGACCATGCGGCTGCCCTCGCCCAATCGCGTCAGGAACATCTTCATCTGCATGGTCGTGGCGTTCTGCGCCTCATCCAGCACCACAAACGCATTGGCCAGCGTGCGACCGCGCATGAACGCCAGCGGAGCGATCTCGATTCGCTTTTCCTCGATCAGTTTCGCCAGCTGCTTGCCCGGCAGGAAGTCGTTCAGCGCGTCATAAAGCGGCTGCATATAGGGATCGACCTTGTCCTTCATATCGCCGGGCAGATAGCCCAGCTTTTCGCCCGCCTCGACGGCAGGACGGCTAAGGATGATGCGATCCACGTGTCCCCCAAGGAACATCGACACGCCAACGGCCACGGCCAGATAGGTCTTGCCGGTCCCCGCCGGCCCGATGCCAAAGGCCAATTCGTTGTTGAACAGCGATTGCACATAGGCTTTTTGCGCATCCGTACGCGGCTCGACCAGTTTCTTGCGCGTCTTGATCTCAACCGCGCCGCCCTTGAACATCTCAAGCTGATCGCCGTCGCGACTGCCCGTGCCCTGTTCGGAATTGCCCATGCGCAATTCGCGGTCCACATCGGCGGCTTCGACGTCGCGGCCACCCTCCAGACGGGCATAAAGCGACTGCAAAACCTCAATCGCCTGCTTCTGAGCATCCTCTTCGCCCATCACAACCAACTGGTTGCCACGGCGCACGATCTGCACGGACAGCTTGTGTTCGATGTCGGTCAGATTGCGGTCATATTCGCCGCAAAGATCAATCAACAAACGGTTATCGGGAAACTCTACAAACGCCTCGCGCTGGGGCATTTCATCTTGCGGTGGGGTCAGGGCACCGATGGCCAATCCGTTCTCCTGTCTTGGCGTTTCACCCCGAGCGTAGACAACAAATCTTGGTGGGCGCAAGCCACAGATTCAAAAATTCCGATTCGGATGACAAAACCGCCAACCGGCCAGCACGAAAGGACATCAAGGACCCGTGTCAGAACGTGTAGTTGAGGCCAAATTTCAGCCCCTGATATCCGGGCGTGGATTTGGTGGAAAAGTCGGATCCGAGATCCACATCGCGCGAGTCGAAGCGGATATATTCATACTCTCCGGTGATCGACCAATTGTCGTTCAACTTATGCTCGGCCCCGATACTGGCCGAGAATCCTCCACGGCGGTCCGAGTCTTCAAACGACTGGCTGGCGAATTCGGACGAGATACTGCTGGTGGTTTCGATATCGCCCCAGACATATCCAACGCTCACGAAATACAGGATACGTCCGCTTTTGTTGGTCAGGCCATTTCGCAGGCGCACGGACAGCACGTTCGAAATCTCGGTTCCGCCGCGCACCGTATCGCTGCCGATCTGCGTTGAGACAGTGTCATCCAACGAACCGAAATTGTAGCCAACCTCGAACCCATAGACATAGTCTCGACCCAGGCTTGTCGGGACAACGCCCCGCCAACCGCCGCGGATTTCACCGTAAGATCCGCTAACGTCCTGTTCGCCAATCGCAAAAACATCGGTACTGGTCCTCAGGCCAAAGCGATCATCGCCGCCCGATCCGTATCCTGCCCCCAATCCAAGGTAGAACGCTTGGACATCGCTGCTGTAACGCAACGGGCTGACCACATCCGGTTCGGTGATATCCCCGATCACATCCCCCGCCATGGTCGCACTGGCCAGAATGGTCACGACCGAGGCCACCGGCAAAACACGCCACGGACCCGGTATTTTCAATGCCCTAAGAACTTCCACTCGTACCCTCCATCACACGTCGACAAGGCCTGTGATTCGACGCCCAACGACAATTGAAAGACGCTTCCATATTCGTCTGTCAAAAATCTGACCTTCGTCGGAACATAGTTCCAAGCAATAAATCAAGGGTAAATTTTGGAAACAAACACCACAATTGGCTCTTCATCGACGGATAATCGTCAACCTAAAGCAGTTCACCCGCCAGCGAATTTGCCCCCGATTCGGTGATGCGAACGTCGCGCAGGTCTCCAACCGCTATTTCGGGGCCCTTGACGTGAACCGAATGCAGATACTCGGATTTACCCACCATCTGCCCATCAAGACGCCCGGATTTTTCGAACAGAACACGCACCGTTTGGCCCACCATCGCATCCTGAATTTCGCGCTGATGGCGCGTGATCAAGGCCTGCAAGCGCTGTAAACGATCATCGGCCGCATCCGGGTCTACCTGCGCCCGCTCTGCCGCCGGAGTACCCGGTCGGGTCGAGTATTTGAACGAATAGGCATAGCCGTATTTGACCTGTTCAACCAAATCCAGCGTCGCCTGAAAATCCTCTTCGGTTTCTTCCGGGAATCCGACGATGAAGTCACCCGACATCACGATATCGGGACGCGCCGCCCGGATACGCTCGATCAGGCGCAGATAGCTTTCGGCCGTGTGGCTGCGGTTCATCCGTTTCAATATCCGGTCCGAGCCCGACTGAACCGGCAAATGCAGATACGGCATCAGTTTCTCGCAGGTGCCATGCGCCTCGATCAGATCATCCGCCATGTCATTGGGGTGCGAGGTGGTAAAGCGGATACGCTCCAGCCCATCAACCTTGTTCAACGCCCAGATCAGACCGGCCAGCGTCATGTCGCCATTTTGGCCCGCCCCGTGATAGGCGTTGACGTTTTGACCCAGCAGGGTGATTTCGCGGACCCCACGTTCCACCAGATCCTGCGCTTCGCGGATGATACGATCCGCCGGGCGGCTGACCTCGGCCCCGCGGGTATAGGGCACGACGCAAAAGGCACAGAACTTGTCGCAGCCTTCCTGCACTGTCAAAAACGCCGTCGGGCCGCGCTTGGCCTTGGGGCGGTTCTTCAGCTTCTCGAACTTGTCCTCTTCGGGGAAATCCGTGTCCAGCGCCTTGGCCCCGGTACGCGTCTTGGCCTCCATCTCGGGCAAGCGGTGATAGCTTTGCGGGCCAACCACCAGATCGACCAACGGTTGACGGCGTATGATCTCTTCGCCCTCGGCCTGCGCCACGCACCCGGCAACGCCAATTTTCAGATCGGGTTTCTCGGCCTTCAGCCCCTTGAACCGACCCAGTTCGGAATACACCTTCTCGGCCGCCTTTTCCCGGATGTGACAGGTGTTCAGCAGAATCATATCCGCATCGTCCGCCGACTTGGTCTCGACATAACCCTGCCCGCCCAGCGTCTCGGCCATGCGCTCGCTGTCATAGACGTTCATCTGACAGCCATAGGTCTTGATAAACAGCTTTTTCGGTTCGGACATGGATCGGGCCTTTGCAGTCGCTGGATCGGCGTCATCTATATGCTTCGAACGCCGCTTGCAATGCGGGCGCAATTACCCGAATTTGGCGGAACTTTCCAGCAAGGCGCGAACGAAAACAGGCGATGCAGTACGAATCCCTCGATACCTTCCTGAAATCGGGTCAGACCGCTCTGCGCAAAGGTCCCGTCGCGCTTGTCTTTGCCGAGGATGAGGTCGAGGTCGAAAGCACGCTGCACCACCACCTGAGCCTCGGGTTCAAATCCGTGATCGCCTTCATGCCCGCCGAGTTCGATCTGAGCGCGGCCATCAGCGAACAAGTGCATCGCGTGACATTGAAATGCGCCCCGGGGTCCGTTGTCTTCGACACAGTCAACCGCATCACAAAGGCCGCGCCGGGTATCTGGCTGTATTACTGCTACAATGCCGAGTACCTGTTCTACCCGTTCTGCGAAACGCGCAGCGTGGGCGAGATGCTGGCCTTCCATACCGAGGAACGCCGCGCGTCGATGCTATGCCATGTGATCGACCTGTACGCGGATGATCTGACGCAATTCCCCAATGGCGTCGCCCCGAACAGCGCCATGCTCGACAGCACCGGTTACTATGCCCACACTCGCCACGACGCCACGGGGCAACCGCTCGACCGTCAACTCGACATGTCCGGCGGTCTGCGTTGGCGGTTCGAGGACCATATCCCCTATGAACGACGCCGCATCGACAGAATCGCCCTGTTCAAGACCGAAAAAGAGCTAACGCTTCAACCGGACCACACATTCAACCAGCCCGAATACAACACCTATTCCTGCCCCTGGCATCACAACCTGACGACTGCGATCTGCTCGTTCCGCGCTGCAAAAGCCCTGAAAAGCAATGCGGGCTCCACCTTCGACATCCCCAGCTTCCGCTGGCGCAACTCGGTTCCGTTCCAATGGCGGTCAGATCAGTTGATGGAGCTGGGTCTGATGGAGCCCGGCCAGTGGTTCTGATCCGCTCTTCATCTGGCCAAAAATATCCCGGGGGAGCCGCGGCTTGCCGCGGCGGGGGCAGAGCCCCCTATCAGCGTTGCAGCAAGACCGGGAACCAATCCTCGCGCAGGCGCTGACCCGGAACCATGTCATGCCCCGGAAATGGCGGTGAGGTCCGGCCCGGACGGTCCACATACCGCGCGTCATCCCCAACCAACCGCAATGAGAACGCCCTGCGGCGGCTGTCCGAATGATTGCCACGCGCACCGTGCAGCGTGCGGTAGTTGAAGGCCACGGCGTCGCCCGGCTCCATCTCAAACTCAACAACCTTCATGCCCTCGGCATCCGGATCGGGAACGGGAATGTACTGGCCTTCATCCGGAAAGAACCCCTCTTCACTGACCCAGCGGGTCGGCAGAACTTCTTTCTCCCAGCGATGCGATCCGGCAACGCAACGCAATGTGGCCTGTTTCACCGGGTCCAGCGGTGACCAGAAGCTGATGGTCTGCTGCCCTTCGACAAAGTAATACGGCCCGTCCTGATGCCAGGGCGTCGCCATCGAGGTGCCGGGCTCTTTGACCAGCACATGATCGTGGAACATCTGCACGCTGTTCGACTGCATCAGATCAGCCGCCACTTCGGCCGCCGGAGAATTCTCAATCACCTCGCGAAACTGCGGAATTCGGGTCCAGTTGCAGTAATCGTCAAAGAACAGGCCAGTTTGACCTTCTTTCCTGTTCTCCGAGGCATAGGGCCCAGGCTCTGCCATGTTCGCCGCCACGCCGTCGCGCAATTGATCCACGTGATCGGCAAACAGCCCTTTTATCAGGACAACGCCGTCGGTCTGATAAGTGTCGATCATCTCTTTGGATACGAGGGGATGTGGCATGGCGACCTCCTTGATGTTTGCATCGGTTAAATGCCAACCATGCCTTCTGTTCAAATCATATCTTTGGAAGTTATAAATAACCTGATGTTATATATTTCCTTGCGCCAGTACGAATATGTCTGCGCCATCGGGCGTCATGGCAGCCTGTCTGCGGCGGCTCAGGCCCTCAATGTCTCGCAACCGGCGCTGTCCACTGCGCTGACGCGGGTCGAATCGCATCTTGGCTATCCTCTGTTCACCCGCAGGCGCGGGGCGGCCATGGCTTTGACGCCGCAGGGCCGCCGGTTCATCGAACAGGCACAAGGGCTGGTAAGCGCGGCGGCGGCGATCGAAGGCCCCTCGCCCGTGTCGCAGGGCTCATCCCAGTTGAAGTTGGGCTGTTTCGTCGATCTTGCCCCCTTCCATCTGGCCTCGGCGTTGCAGGCCCTGAAGGCGGTCATGCCGGATGTTTCTGTGTCCTACCGGGTTGAAAGCTTCGAGGGATTGCAGGACTGCCTCATCGACGGACAGATCGACATTGCCATCACCTATGATCCGGGCATGGATGCGGGTTTCGTCCGGCAAAAGCTGTTCGACTCTGTGCCTTGCGCCCTTGTCCCACCGGATCATCCCCTGGCGTCGGCTGGGACTGTGTCGCTGGCAAGGTTGGCAAACGACCCCCTTATTCTGTCCAAGGAAGGCCTGTCCGCGCAGCATGTGCTGACCCTGTTCCGGCAAAACGGGCTGCACCCAACGGTCGCGCACAGGGCCGCAACGCTCGAGATTCAACGCAGCCTTGCCGCACATGGCGAGGGGATCGCGATCAGCTATGCCAGCCCTTCGAATGCGCTTAGCTACGACGCCAAGCCCTTGGTCAGCCTTCCGATTACAGACAAAGACGCGCCCGAGGCTGTCGTGTCGGCCCGGCACGGGACAGGACCGGTCGATGCAACAGTCGCTCTGGCCGAGCAAACCCTGCTGGACAGACTAACAGCGTTTTAGGTCACTGCTTTTTGCGCAAGCGGATAACCACGTCGACCGAGGCGATCTCGACCCCTTCCGGGGCTTCGGGCAGGCGTTGAATGACCAGTTGCTCTGATGGCGCATCGCTCAGGCGGCCCTCGTCTTCCCAGAAGAAATGCGGGTGGTCATGCGTGTTGGTGTCGAAATAGCTTTTCGATCCGTCCACCGTGATTTCCTGCAAAACACCGGCGTCGCAAAACGCACGCAGGGTGTTGTAGACCGTCGCCAGCGACACTGCGTCGCCATTGGACTTGGCCGAGTCAAACAGGCTTTCGGCTGTCACGTGACGATGACGCCCGTCCCCAACCAGCAATTCGGCCAATGCCACACGCTGACGCGTCGGGCGCAAACCCGCGCCTTCCAACCAATTTGTCGCTATGTTCCGGCTCTGAGGTGTCATAAATCCGATACCCGTTCTTGCTGGTTATATATATAGGGTCGCTTGGTCAGGAATTTCAAATGAAATTCATTCGCAAAAACCTTGCGGGTGCAGGGAAAAGAGTGTCGCTGGAACACCATGACGTGGCCTGCCGCTCTTGCAGGACCTTGCATACGGGTGTTAGACGAGGCCAGATATAACGAACTGACCCCTGGCAGGAGAGGCGGCAAGAATGGCCCAATTCCCGAGCAGCTTTGACAAAGACGATCTGCTGAAATGCGCCCGAGGCGAGCTTTTTGGCCCCGGCAACGCGCAATTGCCCGCCCCGCCGATGCTGATGATGGACCGGATCACCGATATTTCGGCAGACGGGGGTGCGCATGGCAAAGGCCATGTTCTGGCAGAGTTCGACATTACGCCAGACCTTTGGTTCTTTGACTGTCACTTCCCCGGCAACCCGATCATGCCCGGCTGCCTTGGTCTGGACGGCTTGTGGCAACTGACCGGCTTCAACCTGGGCTGGCGCGGCTGGCAGGGGCGCGGCATGGCGGTCGGTGTGGGCGAGGTCAAGCTGACCGGAATGGTGCGCCCGGACCGCAAGATGCTGACATACAAAATTGATTTCAAAAAGGCGATCCAGACCCGCCGCCTGACTATGGGCGTCGCGGATGGTATCGTCGAAGCGGACGGTGAAATGATTTACGACGTCAAAGACATGAAAGTCGTTCTGTCCGAAGCCTGAGCCTGACCGGCCCGAATGTAAGGAGCACGCACATGCGTCGAGTAGTTGTCACCGGTCTGGGGATCGTCTCCTCTATCGGCAACAATGCCCAAGAGGTTCTGGCCTCGCTGAAAGCTGGCAAACCCGGCATCGAAGCCAACGAACAGATGGTCGAACACGGCTTTCGCAGCCAGATCGCCGGAACGCTGAAGATCGACGTGGCCGAGCATGTGGACAAGCGCACCCTGCGGTTCATGGGCCCCGGCGCAGCCTATGCCCATATCGCCATGAGCCAGGCGATTGCCGATTCCGGGTTGGGCGAAGACCAGGTGGTCAACCCGCGCACGGGTCTAGTAGCCGGTTCCGGCGGGCCATCCACAAGCGCCATGCTGACGGCGCATCAGACGGTTCTGAAAACCGGCGCAACCAAGCGGATCGGGCCCTTTGCGGTTCCCAAATGCATGTGTTCGACGATTTCCGCCAACCTCGCGACCGCGTTCAAGATCAAGGGTATCAACTACTCGATCACCTCGGCCTGCTCGACGTCGCTGCACTGCATTGGCAACGCGGCGGAACAGATCATGCTGGGCAAGCAGGACGTAATGTTCGCAGGCGGTGGCGAAGAACTGGACTGGACCCTGTCCTGCCTGTTCGACGCGATGGGCGCGATGTCGTCGAAATACAATGACACGCCCAAAAAAGCCTCGCGCGCGTTTGATGAACACCGCGACGGATTCGTGATCTCGGGCGGCGGCGGCATCGTCGTGCTGGAAGAGCTGGAACATGCGCTGGCGCGCGGTGCCAAGATCTATGCCGAGGTCACGGGCTATGCCGCCACCTCGGACGGTCACGACATGGTGGCCCCATCCGGTGAAGGCGGTGAACGCGCCATGCGACTGGCGCTGGATACGCTGCCCGAGGGCCGCAAGGTGGGCTACATCAACGCGCACGGCACCTCGACCCCGGTCGGTGACGTGGGTGAGGTCGAAGCCGTCCGCCGCATCTTTGGCGAAGGCAACGTGCCGCCGATTTCCTCGACCAAGTCGATGACCGGCCACGCGCAGGGCGCGGCTGGCGCGCTTGAGGCGATCTTCTGCCTGCTGATGCTGGACAACGACTTTATTACTCCGTCGATCAATGTCGACACACTTGCCGAAGGCATCCTGCCCGGTGAAATTGCAACGAAAACAGTTGAAAACGCAGGACTGGACAGTGTCATGACCAACAGCTTCGGCTTTGGCGGCACCAACGGATCCATGATTCTGTCAAAGTATAACGGGTGAATGTGATGTCGGAACTTCTAAAGGGTAAGCGCGGCCTGATCATGGGCGTCGCCAATGACCGCTCGATTGCGTGGGGCATCGCCAAGGCCATGCACGAAGCAGGCGCAGAGCTGGCATTCACCTATCAGGGCGAGGCATTCGGCAAGCGGTTGGCGCCGCTGGCCCAAAGTCTTGGCAGCGATTTCATGGTGGATGCGGATGTCACCGATGACGCCTCGCTGGATCGTGCCTTCGCAGAATTGGCCGCGCGTTGGCCCACGATTGATTTTCTGGTTCACGCAATTGCCTATTCCGACAAGTCGGAACTGGCGGGCCGGTTCCTGGACACCACACGGGCGAACTTCAAGCACTCGATGGACGTTTCGGCTTATTCCTTTGTCGAAGTCGCACGCCGCGCCTATCCGATGATGAAGGACAATGGCGGCTCGCTGCTGACACTGACTTACCAGGGGTCGAACCGGGTTGTTCCAAACTACAACGTCATGGGCGTCGCCAAGGCCGCGCTGGAGTCGGCAACGCGCTATCTGGCCAATGATCTGGGCCCCGAAGGCATCCGCGTGAACGCCATTTCACCCGGCCCGATGAAAACGCTGGCGGGGGCGGCCATAGGCGGCGCGCGCAAGACCTACAAGTTCTGCGACCAGAACGCACCGATGCGTTCGAACGCCACGCTGGAGGCTGTTGGCGGGACAGCGGTTTACCTGACGTCGGACGCAGGTGCCTGCACATCGGGCGAGATTATCCGCGTCGATGGCGGTTTTCACGTGCTCGGAATGCCACAGCCCGATTTCATGTGACCATATCTTTCCCTGCCGCCGCCAAGATTTAACCATCTTTCAGCGGCAGGGATTGCAGCATGAGCAAATTTGACCAGATCATCGCAAGCAATGCCCGGACGGCCCGACGCAAATCGGGCTTCCTGAGCCAACGCGCCCGCGTGCTGTTGCTGACCCTGACCACTCTGCTGGTGCTGTTCGTGTTCTTTACGCAGCCGCAGGTGCGCGGCGCGATCGAAGCCCTACTGGGATAGCCCCACGATCAGTTGACCGAGACGACCTCGATCTCGAAGATCAGGTCCTGCCCGGCCAATGGATGGTTGGCATCCAGCGTCACGGTCGCCTCATTCGCCTCGACCACCATAACCGGCAGCGCCTGACCGTCAGGGGTTTGCATCTGCAACTGCGTACCGGGTTCAAGCGGAATGTCATCCGGAATGCCTTCCCGAGGAATAACCTGCCGCATCGCCGGGTTGATCGGGCCATAAGCGTCAACGCAGGCAATCTCGACCCGTTTTTTGTCCCCGACCGCCAGCCCCGGCATGGCGCTGTCCAGACCGGGGATGATCTGGCCCGAACCCACGACAAATTCCAGCGGATCGCGCCCGTCCGAGCTGTCAAAGACGTTTCCGTCCAGCAGCGTCCCGGTGTAGTGGATGCGAACCGTGTCGCCTTGTTTGATGTCGGTCATTGGGGCCTCCGGGCCGTTTGGGAACTGAACGGCCAACCCTAGGGGCTTACACAATGATGTAAACCCTTCGCCCTTTAACGCCCTGCCCTTGTGTGCCAACCTGCGCCCGAATGTGGAGGGGAGCAGATGGCAATCACAACTTGTATCTTCGATGCCTATGGCACGTTGTTCGACGTGGCCGCAGCCGCCCGTCAGGCCGCATCCGAGCCCGGCTTTGAGGCATTGCGCGACACCTGGCCCGAGGTTGCAGGGCATTGGCGTCTGAAACAGTTGCAATACACCTGGTTGCGGGCCGTGGCCGATGCCCATGCCGATTTCTGGGATGTGACGCAGGACGGTCTGGACTGGTCGCTGGAAGCCGCCGGTTTGCAAGGGGATGCCAAACTGCGGCAGCGTTTGCTGGACCTGTACTGGGAACTGCAAGCCTACCCCGAAGTTCCGGCCATGCTGAAGGCGCTCAAGGATGGCGGCCTGCAAACGGCGATCTTGTCCAACGGCTCGCCCCCGATGCTGGAAGGCGCGGTGAAATCGGCCGGGATCGAGGGCGTTCTGGACGACGTGCTTTCGGTCGAAAGTGTTGGTGTCTTCAAGCCGCATGTCCGAGTCTACGATCTGGTGCAGGGCAGGTTCGGCTGCGCCCGCGACGAGGTCTTGTTCGTCAGTTCGAACGGCTGGGACGCTGCCGGGGCAAGCGGATACGGCTTTGTCACCGCATGGGTCAACCGCGCCGGGGAACCGATGGACCGGCTGCCCTGGACACCCGCACATGTGCTGTCCGACCTGACCTCGATCCCCGAACTGGCGGGGCTTTGATGCCTGATTTCACGACCTCAGACGGCAGGCGGCTTCATTTTGAGGATACAGGCTCCGGTCAACCGGTGCTGTGTCTGGCGGGATTGACGCGAAACAGCCGCGATTTTTCTTTTATGCAGCCGCACCTTGGCGACAAACGCCTGATCATGATGGACTACCGGGGGCGCGGGCAGTCCGATTACGATCCGGATTTCATGAACTACAACATCTTTCGCGAATCCCACGACGCGATCGAATTGCTGGATCATCTGGATGTGCCGAAAGCTGCGATTCTGGGCACGTCACGCGGCGGATTGATCGCCATGGCCCTTGCCGCCAGCCACCCTGAACGCTTGACGCATGTGATCCTGAACGATGTGGGCCCCGTGATCGAACCTGCGGGCATCGCCAAGATCATGGATTACGTCGGCAAGACCCCGGTTTCGAAAACCTATGACGAAGCCGCCAAGATCCTGCAATCCGTGATGGAACCGCAATTCCCGGGCGTTCCATACGAACGCTGGCGTGCGCAGGCCGAAATCCAGTACGCGGCAACCTCTGACGGCCTGAGCCTGCGCTACGATCCTGCCTTGCGCACGGCTTTGCTGGAACAGGCGGCTACCGGCGCGATCCCGGACATGTGGATGTTCTTCGAAGCCCTGCGCGACATTCCAACGGGCGTGCTGAGGGGCGCAAATTCGGATGTTCTGGGTGCCGAGACGCTGACCGAGATGCACAACCGCCACCCCGGCTTGATTTCGGCCGAGATTCCGAATCGCGGGCATGTCCCGTTTCTGGATGAACCCGAATCCTTAGACATCATTCGCAGGGTACTGAGTGTGACATGAGTACGATTGAACTGATCGAAGCCGCCGCTGAACGGCTGCATGGACATGCTCGGGAAACCCCGATTCTGACCTCGCCCTTTCTGGACCAGATCGCAGGTCGACGTGTTCTGGTGAAGCCCGAGTGCCTGCAACACACCGGCAGCTTCAAATTTCGCGGCGCGTGGTCGGCCATCTCGGCGCTGGAACCGGATCAACGGCGACGCGGGGTGATCGCTTATTCCTCGGGCAACCATGCGCAGGGCATTGCCATGGCGGCGTCGAAACATGGGGTGGCGTCGGTGATCGTCATGCCCTCGGACGCGCCGCAGTTGAAGATCATCAACACACGCGCTTTGGGCGGTGAAGTGGTGCTGTATGACCGCGCGAGCGAGAGCCGTGAAGAGATTGGCGAGGCTTTTGCCTCGGATCGCGGGCTGACCCTGATCCGCCCCTATGACGAACCTCAGGTCATCGCCGGACAAGGCACGGTGGGCCTTGAGATCGCACGTCAGGCCAAGGCGTTGGGCGTTACTCAGGCTGATGTGCTGGTATGTTGCGGCGGTGGCGGTTTGACCTCGGGCATCGCGCTGGCGCTGGAGAAACACGCCCCCGACCTGCGCCCCCGCCCTTGTGAGCCCGAGGGGTTCGATGACGTAAAACGCTCTTTGGCAACGGGGCTGATCCAGAAGAACGCGGCGACCTCGGGCAATATCTGCGATGCGATTCTGACCCCGCAGCCGGGTGAAATTACCTTCCCGATTCTGAAACGCCTTTGCGGCCCCGGCCTGTCGATCACCGAGGACGAGGCGCTGCGTACCATGGCCTTGGCCTTCCTACGCCTGAAAGTCGTGCTGGAACCGGGCGGAGCCGTGGCGCTGGCTTCGGCCCTGTTCCGGACAGACGAGATCGAAGGTGACGCCGTGATCGTGGTGGCATCCGGCGGAAACGCCGACCCGGAAGTATTTGCAAAGGCGTTGGAATTCCTGACCTGACAATCGCCACAGTTCTGTGCAAAACATCGACACGGACAGAAGGATCAAACGCATGACCTGCGCGGATTTTGGCGATGTAATGCTGCATTACCGGATCGATGGCGCCCCGGATGGCACCCCTATTGTCTTTGCCAATTCGCTGGGCACCGATCTGCATCTTTGGGACGCGATGCTGCCCCATCTGCCCGCCGGCCTGCGGATCATCCGGTATGACAAACGCGGGCATGGGCAATCCTCAGCCCCGCGTGGCCCTTATTCCATGGGTGCCCTGATTCGGGATGTCGAACGGTTGCTGGATCACCTTGAGGTGCGCGACTGTGTCTTTGTCGGTCTGTCCATCGGTGGTATGATTGCGCAAGGTCTGGCCGTCAAACGCATGGATCAGGTCCGCGCGCTGGTCTTGTCGAACACTGCAGCCAAGATCGGCAACCCGCCGATTTGGCAGGATCGGATACAGGCCGTGCAACAGGGCGGTATCGAAGCATTGGCCGATGCCACGATGGAGCGCTGGTTTTCCCGGGATTTCCGGGCAGCGCAGAAACATCTGCAGTGGCGAGATATGATGGTTGGGCAGCCGGTCGAAGGCTATCTTGGATGCTGCGCGGCCATTGCCGGCACGGATTTTTATACGCCCACCAGCGGCTTGCGGCTGCCCACCTTAGGCATCGCCGGCAGCGAGGACGGTTCGACCCCACCGGATTTGGTGCGCGAGACAGTCGAGCTGATCCCGGGCGCAGATTTTAAACTGATGCGCAGGGCGGGCCATCTGCCCTGCGTGGAAAAACCTGAAGACTACGCAGCTTTGCTGAACGAATTCTTGACCGGTATCGGGCATATTTGAAGGAGCCAATACATGGCTGATTTCCTTTTGGTCCACGGGTCCTGCCACGGCGCGTGGTGTTGGCGCGACCTGATTCCTGTGCTGGAATCCCTCGGCCACTCGGTCCGCGCCATCGACATGCCCAGCCATGGCGCTGATCCAACCCCCATCGCAGATGTCACGCTGGATGGGTGCAGGGATTCTATCCTGTCGGCGACAACCCCGGAAACGATCATCGTGGGCCATTCGTGGGGCGGGTATCCCATCAGTGCCGCGGCCGAGGCGCAGCCGGATGCCATGCGCGCGCTGATCTACCTCAGCGCCTATGTCCCGCAGGATGGTCTGTCGATGGTCGAGATGCGCCGCCGCGGACCCAGCCAGACGATTGCCGACGCGGTGGAAAAATCCGCCGACGGGCTGTCCTATACCGTCCGTCCGGACTGCGTGAGAGAGCTGTTCTACCACGACTGCGACCCGGACATCACGCCCTACGCCTTTGGACGCTTGTGTCCTCAGGCCATTCGTCCGCAAGATACACCCTTGCATCTTGGCGCGCGCTACCAAAAGGTCCCGCGCGCCTATATCGCCACCAGCGATGACCACACAGTACCGTTCGAGTATCAGTGCAAGATGAGCGAGGGCATCCCGTCCGCGTTCCGACGCACCATCCACTCGGGGCATTCGGCCTTCTTTTCGCACCCGGATCAACTGGCCAACATCCTGTCTGATCTGAAACAGCAATTGTCGCATCACCAAACATAGATGACCTCGGGCAACTCTTTCCTAACGTAGTAACCCCGCCTAGGGTGCGAGGGTTGAAACGACGTGACGGTTCTGATGCGCCTGCCTTTTGTCTTTGTTCTTTCCATCGTCATGATCGACGCAATGGGCATCGGGTTGGTCATGCCGATCATGCCCCAACTGATTGTCGAGGTTCAGGGCGGTACGCTGGCCAATGCGGCGGTGTGGGGTGGCATCCTCAGCACCGCTTTCGCCGCGATGCAGTTCGTGTTCGGGCCGATTCTGGGTAACTTGTCCGATGCTTACGGACGCCGATCCGTTCTGCTGGTATCCCTGTTTGTCATGGCGTTGGACTATGTGGTCATGGCGCTGGCGGGCAGTATCTGGCTGCTTCTGGCGGGTCGTATCGTCGGCGGCATCACGGCGGCCACGCATTCAACGGCGGCCGCCTTCATGGCCGACGTCTCGAAACCGCAGGACAAGGCGGCGAATTTCGGGCTGTTGGGGGCGGCTTTTGGCGTCGGTTTTGTGCTGGGCCCTGTCGTGGGCGGATTGCTGAGCGAATACGGCACCCGCGCGCCTTTTTGGGCGGCTGCGGGCCTGTCTGCACTGACCTTTGCCATTGGCATGTTCGTGATGCCGGAAACGGTGACGGACAAGACCCGCCGGGCCTTCAGTCTGAAGCGCGCGAACCCGATCAATTCGTTGAAGGCTATTGCCGCCCTGCCCGGCATTCGCCCCTTGCTGTGGGTCTATTTCCTCTATTCGGTGTCAATCTATGTCTATCCGGCCATCTGGGCCTATTTCACGACCGAGCGGTTCGGATGGTCCCCGCAGATGATCGGCGTGTCTTTGGGCATCTACGGCCTTGCCATGGCAGCCGTTCAGGGCGGGTTGATCCGCCCTGCCACCCGCTATCTGGGTGAACGGGTGACAATCATATACGGGATGGTATTCGAAATCGTCAGCTTTGGCATTCTGGGCTTTCTGACCAATGGCCTGATCGCCCTGATGCTGATCCCGATCACCGCCATCGGCGCCGTCATTACTCCTGCACTGCAGGCAATGATGTCGCGCGCCACACCGGATTCGCAACAGGGGGAATTGCAGGGTGTCCTGACATCGCTGCATGCCTTGTCGATGGTCATCTCACCCCTACTGATGACCAGCATCTTCGCGCAGTTCATCAGACCGGACACAATTGTCTACCTGCCCGGTGCGCCGTTCCTATTGGCGCTGGTTCTGATGCTGGCAGGGTGTGTGCTGTTTTTGCGCGCCCGCCCGGTCCAGGGCGTAACAGCGACATCAAACTGACGATTTCCGCCTTGCGGCCTGCATCTTCCCGCGCCACCGTGGCTGAAACAGACCGGCGCATCGGACGCGTCGATACGTCAAACCCACAGGGCCGGAGGGCACGGGATGAAACTGCAGGACCTCGATATCATCATCACAGCGCCACCCGCACCGGGATGGGGCGGGCGCTATTGGATATTGGTCAAAGTGACCACCGACACAGGCATTACCGGTTGGGGCGAATGCTATGCCTCATCCATCGGCCCCGAGGCCATGCGCCACGTGATCCGCGATGTGTTCGAACGACACATGCTGGGCGAAAACCCCGAGAATATCGAGTTGATGTTCCGCCGCGCCTATTCCAGCGGTTTCACCCAACGCCCGGACCTGACCGTCATGGGTGCGTTCTCGGGGCTCGAAATCGCCTGCTGGGACATTCTGGGCAAGGATCGGGACCGGCCTGTCTATGCCTTGCTGGGCGGGTTGATGAACGAACGCATCCGCTCTTACACCTACCTGTACCCCCTGCCGCAGCATAACCTGAATGATTTCTGGACCGCACCGGATCAGGCCGGGGAATGCGCCGCAGAAATGGTCCGGCGCGGCTATACCGCGGTCAAGTTCGACCCGGCTGGCCCTTATACGGTCCGGGGTGGGCATATGCCCGCGATGTCCGACATCTCAATGTCCGTGGCGTTCTGCAAAGCGATCCGTGAGGCGGTTGGTGACAAAGCCGACTTGCTGTTCGGCACCCATGGTCAGTTCAACACGGCGGGCGCAATTCGGTTGGGTCAGGCGTTGGAGCCCTATTCGCCGCTGTGGTTCGAAGAACCCACCCCGCCGGACAATATCGAGGATATGGCCCGCGTCGCCCGCAACGTGCGCATCCCGGTCGCAACCGGCGAGCGCATGACCACCAAGGCCGAATTCGGTGCAGTGTTGCGCGCCGGTGCCGCCGAGATTCTGCAACCCGCCCTGGGCCGTGCTGGCGGGATATGGGAGATGAAGAAGGTCGCCGCCATGGCCGAGGTTTTCAACGCGCAGATGGCCCCGCATCTTTATGCCGGTCCGGTGGAGTGGGCCGCGAATACGCATCTGGCCGCATCGATTCCGAATCTTCTGTTGCTGGAAACCATCGAAACGCCGTTCCATGATCAGTTGATCAATGGCGCAATCCGGGTCGAGGACGGATTTGTCACACCGCCAAGCGCGCCCGGTCTGGGGATCGAAGTCAACGAAGATCTGGCCCGCGCGCACCCGTACACCGGGGACGGGTTGCACCTGCAAATGCAGGAAGACCCCTGCGATTATGCCAACGGCAATGCCTTTCAGGGCGGAGCCCCCGCCACCGAGGGGTGACAAGCCCGTATGGGTTGGGGCATATTGCGCCAACCCCAATCGGACAAGTGGCCTACCCGTGACCCTGAATGAACTAACCGACGAAACCCCTGATACGTCGGCAAATATGAAAGAAAACGCGGCAAGCGCCGCGGCCTATCTCAAGACACTGGCCCATGAAGGGCGTCTTATGATCCTGTGTCATCTGGGCGACGGGGAAAAATCGGTTGGGCAGTTGGAAGACCTGCTGCAAATCCGGCAGGCGGCCGTCAGCCAGATGCTGGCGCGGCTGCGCGAGGAAAATCTGGTGTCCACCCGCCGCGATGGCAAGACCATCTATTATTCGCTGGCAGATGGGAACACACGGCAGGTGATCGGGTTGTTGTATGAACTGTTTTGCAAGCCCGCCAGTTAGCGGTCAGTTCGATACATAACCGGCAATCACCTGCATCAGCTTGAAGGCGGTCGCGGCGTCGTTTTCGACCACGGCCAGGAACTCTTCCTCACCAATGCGCAGGCAGGACATCTTGGTCTCGGCCACCATGCTCAGCGCGCGGGGTTCCTTGCGGATCAGGCCCAACTCGCCCACCAGCTCACCCGGCCCCACCTTGGTAATCAGCTGATCGGGGCCGTCGGGTTGCGGCAGGAACAGGCCCGCCTCACCTTCCAGAACCACATAGGCCCCATCGGTCGGCTGATCGTCCTTCAGGAACACCACCTGCCCCGGGATCGCCTCGAACCAACGCGCACCAAAGGCCAGTAGTCGCAATTGTCTGCGATCCAGACCGGAAAACAGAGGTGTTTGTTCCAGGGCGCGCAGCTTGCGCGCAAGGTCTGCCGAGGCGGCGCTGTCTTCTTCCACGTCCGCAGGTCCTTCGTCCGTGACCACACGACCTTGCCGGATTTCGACATACATGTCGAATACATCCGGGTTCTCGAACTGATCGTTCAGGTAGATGACCGTGGTGTCCGGCATCAGTTCGCGCAGGTTTTTGTAGACCGCAACCTGCGTTTGCATGTCATAGCTGGCCAGCGCGTTTTCCAGAATCAGGATGTCGGGTTTCTTGATCGTCGCACGGGTGAAGGCCAGCGGCTCGGCAAACACGGCGGGCAGGTTCTGACCGCCCAGCGCAACCGGAACGTCATAGATCAACTCGACAACCAAAAGCCGCGCACCGTTTTCGGCCAGCACATCGACGATCAGCTTGCGCGCCTCATCGGATCGCGCGCCACCGATTTGGCTGACTTTGCCGAACAGCGCGTTCTCCATCACCGTCAGACCGGGGGCGAACTGATCCGGGTCCAGTGAAACGAATACATCCTGCAACCGCGCCAAAAGCTTGTCGGAATGGCTGTGCCGCAGTTCAAGAATGCGGTTCTTCAACTCATCCGTGAAGGCCGGACCGATCTGTTCCGCGGAAATCACCAATGGCACGGCCAGCAGGTTGGCCAATTGCTCATCATCCAGACCCGAGGCACCCTCTTTCCGTGTCCGCTCAACCAGTTCGACCGCAGTCTCGTAGGTTGCAGCCTCAAGCCCCAGTTTGCGGAACAGCGGGTGATCGGTGCCATCAAGACCAAAGATCTGCCGCAACATATCTATCACATCGCGCGTCAGGGCGATCAGCGTTTCATCCAGACCCAACTCTCGCAACTGGCCCAGGAAGACGGTCTGTTTGGCCAGCAAATCCTGCGTCACCGGAACGCGTGGGGTGGCGAACAACAGGTTTTCGGCCACCGGCAACGCGGGGTTATAGCTTTGGCGGTCGAAAATCAGCGCCTGCTGCGTCAGGCCCGCTTTTTGAACAGCCTCTTGAACCTTTGGGCGAAGATCGATCAGTTTGCGCGCAAGCTCCGGGTGGGTGCCCGGATCAAAGACCTGCTCGGCCCCGCGTTGGAACAAGGCGGCACCCGATCCCATTCCATCGATCAGCTTCAACCACCAGTCCCGCAACTCGCTGGCATCCTGCAAACCGGCAAGGGACGGGTCCAGCCATTCGGTCTGGAACGGATCGTCGCTGTTGCCCGCCCGCAAGGTTTCAGCAAAGTCCGGATCATCCGTCTGATCGGACAAGGGCTTGAACCGCATCGGCATCATAACGTTGTCACCCAGCGTGCCCTGAAACATGACCGGCCGGGACGAGGCATAGCCGATCCGCGCCGCCACCACGCCTTGATGAAGCTCGGACAGATTATGATCACCGATTGCCACCTTGCCCGCGCTTGGCAGAATCTCGCGCGTCAGCAATTCGCTTACGGCGCGCCGATCTTCTTCGCTTGGGGCCGCGATGCCGATGATCTTGCCGCCCGGGAACGTCAGGTTCAGATCGTCCAGCACCTGATTGCCGTCCATATCGCGGACCGAGACGTGATCCAGAACGATGTCGCCGTTCAGATGCGGGCGTGCCTGTGGCTCACCCTCGAATAGTCTCTCGTCCTGCATTCCCGAAGGCGCGAAGCGTTCGATCACAACGTCCCAGCGCAGCGACATATCCTGCGTCTGGTTGTAATAGGTCAGCAGTTCCTTCCACGGCGAGCTCAGGTCCTTATACGCTGCCAAAGCCGCCACAAGTGCCCCCAGCGAGACCGAACCCTGCAGCACCAGCAAGCCGCCAACCAGATAGAACATGAACGGGGTCAGTTGCGAGATGAAGTTGTTTATGAACTTCATAAAGAACTTCTTCTGATAGATCTCGAACCGGATCCCGAACAACCGCCCCAACTGATCCGAGATCATTGCGCGGCGATAACGCCAGCCACCATTGGCGCGAAGGGTCGAGGCACCGGCGGCATTCTCGCCGATCTGGGCGGCCAGCACGCGCACCTCTTGTATGCGTTTTTTGTTCAACAGGTTGATCTGGCGCTGCAATTTCGGAATCAACCAGGCCTGCAAGGGGATCAGAGCCACCGCCGCCAGACCGAACCAGACGCTTTGCAGGAACAGGAAGGACAGGATAGTAATCATCTGCCCCGCCTGCAAAACCGGTTGGCTGATCGCATCCCCCATCAGCCCGCCCATCGGCTCGCTTTCGGCGGTGATCATCGACACCATCTCGCCCTGACTGACCCGCTCGAAATAGGGCTGCGGGAAACGCAGGGCACGGCTGATCAACTGATAGCGAAAGCGCCGCAGCATCCGCTCGCTCAGCACCCCCTTCATGGTGTTGATGCGCATCTTCATCAGGCCATGGGCGAGAACCGCAGCAAGGAAGGCAAAACACAGGATGATCAGAAAGTTGGTCTGCGGCAGGCTGTATCCCCAGACGTCCACAATATCGCTGCTGGCACCGATCGCATCGTTGATGATGCGTTTGGGCAACTCCAACGTCAGGTACAGCAAGGGAAATAGCGTCGAGGTCACGGCCAGCAGGATCAGCTGGTCGCGTTTGGAATACTTCCAGATAAAACGAAAGATCGTGCGCTCTATGGAACCTGCCCCTGCTTGTACTCAAAACTCATGATTGGCGATATGCCGGAAAACTGAACAGTATAAATCTACACAATCCCAGCAAAATTTCGCAAACACGTTTTCGAGCCTCAGATTTCTTTGCCAAATGTGAACTACTTCATTTACCAATTGACGCATTCACGCCTAGTATCCGCTGAAGGACGATTTCGGGAGGGAACTTTTGACTGCCAGTTTTGGCGCAGTGTTTGTCATGCTCTGCTTGTTGCAGATCAAACATATGTTCGCTGACTATTACTTACAAACACCGAAAATGTTGTCCGGTCGGGGTGAATATCTTCACATGGGCCGTGCGCAGCATGCCGCTGTGCATGTTGTGGGCTCGATCATTGTCTTTCTGATTTTTGGCACGCCGTTGGCCTTTATCCTGATCATCGGCGCGCTTGAGTGGTTTATTCACTTCAATATCGACTACGCCAAAGCCAGCTATTCAGACAAAAAACGGCTAGAGCCCAACCAGCCCGCATTCTGGCGTGCTGCTGGTCTGGACCAGTTGATGCACAATCTGACCTACATCGCTATGGCCTGGGCCTGGGTTGCTTTCGCAAACTGATGGGGACCGCGTCGTGTTTCCATCGCGCGACAATGACCAGCATATTGACCAAGGTGTGACCCGCTAGAAATCGGGCCACCAGTCATTCAGAACGTTTGGTCGCCTTTCCTAGCCCAGAACCGAAAAACTGCTTTCTTCGTTGATCGGGCGTTTGCGCGAATAAAAGCCGACATCGATCATGCGTTTGATATAGGGCAGTTCAAACTGAAGCGGTTCGGCGTCGTGATCCGCTCCGCCCTCGCAATAGTCGATAAGCGCAGTCATCATCTTCCCGGCGATCGGAGCGTTCTTGTACTGGTTCCCGCTGGTGCCGCAGGCCATGTAAAACCCCGGCAGACTGGATTTGTCATAGATCGGAATCCAGTCGGTCGAGGCGTCATACAGGTCAACCACCCCGCGGGTCTTGGACGGAATGCCAAGGCTGGGCACACGCTGAGCGTAGCGCATGGCCTGCGTGGTCCACTGGTCGGTGAAATCGTGGTTGTAGTGGATGTCATCCTCGCACCACTGATGCGGGTCGCATTCCGGGTCTTCTGAGCCGACAAGGATGTGGTTGCCATGCTCGGGGCGGCAATAACACGCGATGTCGCTGTCCGAGACGATGGTGCCGTCGTTTTCGAAATCAAACCCCTCGGGGGCGGGCACATGCACCACCTCTTGCCGCAGGGGGCGGGTTTCGATGGTCATGTCGTCCAGCACATTCGCCAGTTTGTTGATGATGGCCGACCCCGGCCCCGCCACGTTCACCACCACCTTGGCGTGGATTTCCTCGCCCGAGGCCAGCTTGACCCCGGCCACACGACCGCCGTCGGTCAGGATCTCGACCACCTCGGCCCCGGTGCGAACCTCGGCCCCGTGTTGTTTGGCCGCGTCCATCAGGTTCTGCGCCGACAGGGCTGGGTCGGTCACGTACCCCGCTTGTGGCCAGTACACACCGCCCTGCATCTTGCGGCCATTGGGTTGGCCGAACTCCGGGTCATCCATCCGGCGCGCGGGCGCGAAACTGTCCAGCGAATAGACCGGCAGGCGTTCAACAACCTTGTCGGGCGACCATTCCTCGAACGGACAATCCAGATCGGCGCTGTTCTTCATGTGCTTTTTCAGCATGCCATTGGCATCGGTTTTCATCACCAGACAGCCCGTTTCACGGAACTGCGCCAGATTGGCATCTGACGGCAGGCCCAGATATTCGGCCCAATCGCGCCAGTAGTGATAGCCCTCCCACGCAAAGGCCGTGCCATCGAAGGTCGAATAATGCATCCGAATGATTGCACAAGACCCTGCGGTCGAGCCGTGCCCGACCTGCGCATTGCGATCCAGCGACAGGGTCTTCCATCCAGCCTTGGCCATCTCAAACGCGATGGCGGCACCGATCACTCCGGTCCCTATGATGATTGCATCCGGTTGGCTCATTCTGTGTCTCCTTCCCAAAAGCGCTTGGAATAGGCGCTGAATTCTTCCACTTCTTCTGGGCGCGGCTCGACACCCGTGAATACGTACAGGTAATGCGAAACCATCGACAGCCGCGTCTCCATCGGCTCGTTCAGCTGCGCCAGATCGTATCCGATCTGCATGTAATACAGCACGCGGGCGCGGGTCTCGGATTCGATCTCGGAATAGCCAAAACGCGCGAACATGGCGTGAAGCGCCTGCAATCGTCGGGCATCCGATTGATCCAATGCGCGGCGCACCTTGCCGGATTTGCGCGCCCAGTCGCGCACCGCAAAGTCCAGCGCCGTATCGAACAGGTCGGTGTTCACCACACATCGATGCACGTTACAGACCGCTGCCGTGATCGTCCTGGCCGGTGCCTCTGCCTGCGCGACCAACGCAGCCGTATTGGTGGCCTGCCAGCGCGACAGCAGCGCGTCCAGAAGCTCCTGCCGGGATTTGAAATACCAATAGAAGGACGAGCGCGAGACTGCCATGCGCTCGGCCAGGTTCAGGACCTTGATCTGGTCCACACCGTCCGAGATCAGCACGTCCATGGCCACATTCAGCCAGTCGTCGCGCGTGACCTTGATGTTGCCGACCAAGGGTTCAGCCAGTGGATCATCCCGATGCAGAATTGGTTTGGTGTTCATTCAACTCTCCGGCGGTGCGCCGCCCTCGGCGGTCCGGCGCGCGATGAAATCATGTAAGGCACCCAGCCGGTCGCTGTCGCCAGCAGGGGCCTTGAAATCGTTCAGGATCGCCTTCCAGACACTGGTCGCGCGATGGTTGGCATCAGCGGCCCCCCGCTCGGTCCAGGTGCCGAAATTGGCGTAGTCGTGGACGTGGGGCTGGTAGAACTCGGTGTTGTAGCGCTCCATCGTTTGGCTGGAGGCGAAGAAGTGGCCGCTGGGTTCGACCTCGGCCAGCGCCGTGTCAAAGCCGATCTCGGCGGTCCCGGCCTGCGCACCGGCGCAAAGCTCCGCGACCATGTTCAGCACCTCGGCGTCGCAGATCATCTTCTCAAAAGATACCGTCAGACCGCCCTCAAGCCAGCCTGCCGAATGGATGGTCACCGTGGCCCCGGCCATCAGACAACCCCAGAGGCCAAACTGATTTTCATTGGCGGCCTGCACATCGTTGATATTCGATGCCGACCCCGCCGCCGACCGCCATGGCAGACCCAGATGCCGCGCCAGTTGCCCTGCCGCAAGCGAGGCTTGGAAGTGCGAAGGCGTGCCAAAGGCAGGCGCACCCGATTTCATGTCCACATTGCTGGTGAACGTCCCATAACAAACCGGCGCGCCGGGTTTGGCCAATTGGGTCAGGGTCAGCGCCGCTAGTGCCTCGGCATGGGACAGCGTGATTGCGCCTGCCACGGTGATCGGGGCCATCGCGCCCATTAGGGTGAACGGGGTGATGATCGACATCTGCCCATGCCGCGCAAAGTCAATCAGGCCCTGCGCCATGGGAATGTCCAGCGTACGGGGACTGTTGGTGTTGATGATCGTGTAGCAGTGCGGGTTGGCGCGGAACTCCTCATCCGTCAGACCGCGTGCCATGGCGAGCATCTGGAAATTGTCCATCACCTGCGGCGTGCCGCGCGAATAGAAAAAGGGGAACTTGTCCGTCAGTTCCATCTGCGCCTGCGTGGTGAAATAGTGCCGCAGATGGGTCGGCACGTCCTGCGGCTCGACCTGGGGCGAGATCATCTGGAAAACATCGAAATGATGGGTGAGTTTCAGGAACTCCAGATAGTCTTGCCCGGTCGCGGGGCGTCGCCCGCGTTCCAGATCGGTGGCGTTGGGTGCGCCAGCACCGGGCTGAAACACCAGCGAACCCAGTTCCAAAGTAAAATCCCTGCGCCGTGCCCCGGCGCGGCACGCGATCGATTTGGGGGCCGAGGCCACAGCTGCCTCGACCATATCGCGCCCGATAAAGACCATTTCGCTGTCGTCATCCACCTTTGCGCCACCTGCCGCAAACAGGCGTCGGGCCTCGGGCAACAGGACTTTGACCCCCAGTTCCTGAAGGGTGCGCAAGGCCGTTTCGTGCATATCGGCGATCTGATCGGCGGGGAACACCTCCATTTGCGGGAACGGGTTCCGCAATTGGCGGTAATTTACGTCACGGCTGGGTGCGGGCGCGGCCTCGGCCCCGCGTCCGCGCCGTCGCCTGCCACGCTCAGGGGTTTGCGAGATCATCCTCAGCCCCTCATCGCCTTGCCCTGCGGATCATATGGCGATGGGGCGATCACCCATGCGGGTCGTTCGACCCCCACCACATGCACGGTCAGTTCCGTACCCGGCGCGGCCTTGTCGCGGTTGACCAAAGCCATGGCCAGCGACTTGCCCGTGTAATGGCCATAACCGCCCGAGGTGACGAAACCAACGCGGTCCTCGCCCGACCAGATGGGTTCATAGCCGCTGGCATCGGCATCCAGCGCGTCCACCTCAAGCGTTACCTGCACCTGCGCCGGGCCGTTGCCACCGCGCTCGGCCAAGGCAGCGTCTTTGCCGACAAAGTTCTTATCCCAGTCGATCCAGCGATCCATACCGGTCATGCCGGGGGTATAGGCCTGGGTGAACTCGGCGGACCAAATGCCAAAGCTTTTCTCAAGCCGAGTCGACAGCATTGCGTTGAAACCGCACTCGCGAATGCCATCCTCGGCCCCGGCCTCCAATAGCATGCGCCGCAGTTTGATGTGATCGCCATAGCGGCAGTTGATCTCGTACCCCTTCTCGCCCGTCACCGACATGCGGGCCACGCGGGCGCGGACCAAACCAATGTCGAAATCTCCGCAGCCCATGAATTTCAGGCCCGAGATATCCTGTTCGGCCAGTTTCTCGACCACTGCCTGCGATTTCGGGCCAACCACGGCGAACCCGCAGTATTCTTCGCCCAGATCGCGGACCTCGACCCCGTCGATCATGTGATCGTCGAACCAGCGCATGTGCCAGGCGCGCAGATAGTAGCTGCCCATGATCCACCAGGTGCCATCACCCCAGTTCAGGACGGTCAGATCACCTTTGAGGCGCCCGTTCTCGCCCAGCATCGGGGCCAGCTTGGCCCGACCCGGCGCGGGCAGTTTCGAGGCCATGATCTTGTCCAGCCAGATCTCGGCATTCGGCCCTGTGACCTCGAACCGGGAAAAGCCTGAAATATCCAGCAGCCCAACGCCGTCGCGGATCACCCTGCATTCCTCGGCCACGATGTCATGCGCGTTCGAGCGTTTCAGCGTCGGCGTCTCTTCGAACCCTTTCGGCGCAAAATACAGCGGCACCTCAAGGTCCCAGCTGACGCCCCATTTGCAGCCCGCCTCGGTCATCGCATCATGGGCCGGGGTCATTTTCAACGGACGGCCTGCGGGAAGCTGTTCATTCGGATAGGTCATCACAAAGCGACGGGAATAGAACTGGCCTGTCGTCTCGCGGATGTAGCGCTTGTTCTGCGCAAAGTCTCCGTAACGGGCCACGTCCATCGGCCATGCGTCGGCTTCGGGCTCACCATGGATCATCCACTCGGCCAGCGTCTTGCCAACGCCGCCACCCTGAAGGAACCCGGCCATCACCGCGCAGGCCGACCAATAGCCCCGCTTGCCCGGCACCGGCCCGACAAGAGGGTTGCCATCGGGCGAGAAGGTAAACGCGCCGTTTACCCATGTCTTGATGCCCACGTTCTGGATCGAAGGATAGCGCTCAAAACCCAGCGTCAACTCGTTCTCGATCCGGTCGAGTTGTTCCTGAAACAGCTCTTCGCCATAATTCCACGGCGCGCCATCCATTGCCCAGTGTTCGTGATCGACCTCATAGATACCGACCAGAACGCCCTTCTGGTCCTGCCGCATATAGGTGAACCCTTCGAGGTCCACGGTCATCGGCATCTCGAAATCGGCCTGCGCGACCTCGGGCACCGTGTCGGTGATCAGATAGTGGTGTTTGAGCGGCGAAACCGGCAGTTCCACGCCCGCCATGCGGCCCAAGTGCTTGGCCCAGAGACCGGCGGCGTTGACCACGTGTTCGCAGGTAATCGTGCCCTTGTCGGTCACCACTTCCCAGCCATCGGCCGTCTGCGTCAGGCGTTCGACCTTGGTTTCTTCGTAGTATTCGGCCCCGCGTTTCTTGGCAGCCGTCGCGTAAGCCTGAACGGTGCCGGTGGTGTCGATATACCCCTCGCGATCCGCCCACATCGCGCCCAGAACGCCTTCGGTGGACATGATCGGGCAGCGTTTCTGTGCCTCTTGCGGGGTCAGCAACTCGCAGTCATCGATCCCGATAGACTGGAAGATACGGTAATTGGCCTGCAACCACTCCCACCGTTCGGGCGTGCCAGCCAGCGTCAGGCCGCCGGTCATGTGCAACCCGATATTCTGGCCCGATTCCTTTTCAATCTCGCTGAGCAGGTCGATGGTATAGGCCTGTAGCGAGGCCATATTCGGATCCGCGTTCAGCGCATGGATGCCACCCGCCGCGTGCCAGGACGAGCCCGAGGCGAGCCGCCGCCGTTCCAGCATCACAACATCCGACCAGCCGAATTTGGCCAGATGATACAGAACCGAGGCGCCAACAACGCCGCCCCCGATGACCACGACACGGTATTGGGATTTCATCCCGACCTCCCCTAATCAGAACCTGGAAAGACGCTAGTGGCACTGTTCACTTCTGTCTAGACATTTCTGTACAGTAATCGACCCAATCAGACACCCGCCTGTTTTGGCTGCTTTCAAAGACTGGCGCTGGGCCTGGATTGAACCGTGTGAAACCACGTTTGCGTGGCGGTATTGCCCTCGGGTATCCGCATTTTGATCACGCGCGCGAAATCGACGAAAACGAAGGTCGAGATATCGGCGAGGCTGAAGGTATCCCCGGCGACAAAGGGGCTCTCGGCCAATCTGCCCTCAAGCAAGTCAAAAAACGCCCCGACACGTGCCGCACCACGTTCCGCCAGTTGAGGGATCTGGGCGTAATCGACCGGACCGGGAATGGCGCGATCCTTGAAGGCCGGATGCGCGTTCCGCAGCGCATCGGCAATCGGGGCACCGCCCTGTTGTTCGACAAGGGCGTGCCACATTAACACCTGGCCTTTTTCGTCAGGTGTACGCCCCATCAAGGGCGGTTCGGGAAAGCGCGCCTCAAGATAGGCAGCGATTCCCAGGTTTTCCGTCAGGACCGCGCCTTCGTCCGTCACCAGAACCGGCAGGGTCGCGCGCGGGTTCACCGCCAGAAACGCATCCTCCAGTTGCTCGCCCTTGGCAATCGAGACCTCGCGCGTTTCGATGTCGATCCCCTTTTCGGCGATAAACATGCGGGCCCGGCGCGGGTTTGGCGCGGTTGAACAATCATAGAAGATCATCGGTTGGGTCCTTTTCGGATCATCGGCGATAGACGAAACAGCGCCTCTCAACGGCCCCTTCGGGCAAAGGCAGTTCAGTCAGCGTTTCGAAATACATTCGGTCACTCGACACCATCAGCCCGCCCTCGGCCAGCAGCGGCTCGATCAGCGGGGAAACAAGGCGCGCAAAGGCATCGTTCTTCTCGCGATTATGCCCGCCAAGATCCGCGTGGATCAGGCTGGCAGACGCGCCGAAACGCGCGACCGAGGCGGGCAGCGTCTCGCGCACATCGCCCAGAATGACCCGATCCTCGGGCGGGGTGCTGTCCGGGTGCGAGGCCACCGCGCGCTCGAACACGTAAACCGGGCGGTCCTGAATGTGCCGGATCATGTGATGATAAGTCCGGCCATTACCCAAACCCAGTTCGAATACCGGCCCCTCCATCCCTGCGGTCTGCGCTATCGCAAAATCCAGACAGGCGCGCTGCGACACCATGCGGTCGATGAACAGATCCAGACGGCTTTGATTCTCGGACACGGGGAAATCTCTCCTTGATACCGCTCACCAGCATAGACGCAGGCGGCTGTGCACTAGATGACAAAAACTCAAGAGTTTGTGTAGCAGCGAAGACATAACTTTCATATTCCCGAGACATTTCAGTCTAAGAACGGGTTTGACTAGACGGGCGGAACCGCGCGACACTGACTAAAAAATCACGGGGAGTTGATACAGCCGATGCTACCGTACGGCCAACGGGGTGGAAAACCCGAATGAGCGCGTTGTTGTCCGTAAAAGACCTCAGCATTGGTTTTGGCGTGGGTGATCCTGTGGTCACAGACGTGAATTTCGACGTCGATGCCGGGCAGACGCTTGCCCTTGTGGGCGAGTCCGGGTCGGGCAAGACTATTTCCTGCCGGGCAGCGCTGCGCATCCTTCCCCGAACCGCACAGATTCGCAGCGGCTCGATCATTCTGAACGATTCCAAGGGCACCGCTGATCTTGTAAAGATCGGCGAGCGTGAGATGCGCGGCATTCGCGGCAATCGGATTTCGATGATTTTTCAGGAGCCCATGCGCTCGCTGTCGCCGCTGCACAAGATCGGCAATCAGGTGAGCGAGGTTCTCTGGCTGCATCGCGGCGCGTCCGAGGCGCAGGCCCGCAAAGAGGTGCTGACGCAGTTCGAACGTGTCGGTTTCCCCGATCCTCAGCGCGCCTATGACTCGTACCCGTTCGAACTGTCCGGCGGTATGCGTCAACGCGCGATGATCGCGATGGCGATGGTGGCCAAGCCTGAACTGCTGATCGCGGATGAGCCGACAACCGCGCTGGACGTGACAACACAGGCGCAGGTGCTTGGGCTGATCAAGGAATTGCAACGCGAAACCGGGATGGCCCTGATCCTTGTGACTCATGACCTTGGCGTGGTTGCCAACATGGCCGAGCAAGTCGTGGTCATGCACAAGGGACGCGTGATGGAGGCCGGCCCCGCCGCGCCTATTCTGACCGCGCCGGCGCATCCTTATACCAAACAATTGTTCGATGCGGCGCCCGAGATTCCGGATCAGGATGCAGTCGGAATACCGATGCCCGACGAAGACCTGATCCTGCAGATGAAAGGGGTTTCCAAGACCTACACAATGCGGGCCAGCAAGGGCTGGCAGGCAGATAAGGAAATTCATGCCTGTCGCGGCGTCGATCTGAAACTTGCGCGCGGCAAGACGCTGGCCATCGTAGGTGAAAGCGGCTCGGGCAAGACCACCGCGGCCCGGATCGCCCTTGGTGCGGAACTGCCCGATCCGGGCGGAGAGGTGCTGTTCCGCACCTCCGCAACCGAAGACCCGATCCCTGTTCACAAAATGAGCCGCGCCCAGCGCACCGCCTTTCAGCGCAAGGCGCAGATGGTGTTTCAGGACCCCTATAGCTCGCTCAGCCCCCGCATGCGGATTCAGGATGCGATGACTGAGCCGTTGGAGATTCACCGGATCGGCTCGACTTCGGAACAGCGGGACAAGGCCGCTGAGATGTTGCAACGCGTTGGTCTGAACGCCGACATGCTGAAACGCTACCCGCACGCCTTTTCCGGCGGACAGCGCCAGCGCCTGTCCATCGCCCGCGCCATGATGCTGGACCCGCAACTGATTGTGTGTGACGAGCCGACCTCGGCGCTGGACGTGTCGGTGCAGGAACAAATCCTGACACTGCTTGAGAACCTGCAGGACAGTCTGAACCTGTCCTACTTCTTCATCTCTCACGACCTTGCGGTCGTGGCGCGCATTGCCGATGAGGTCGCTGTGATGCGCCGGGGGTTGATCGTTGAACAAGCCCCACCCGAAACCCTTTTCTACAATCCGCGCCACCCCTACACCAAGGCGTTGATTGCCGCTCAACCAGAACCCGACATCAACCGCCCGATCGACCTGAAAATGGTCTCATTGGGCGCCGGCGCGCCGGACAGTTGGGATGAAGCCTTTCGTTTCTCTGACACCGTGATACCTTCACTTGTGGAATTGGAGCCGGGCCATAAGGTACGTTGTCATGTTTAAGACCACTCGCCATTTGTTTTTTGCCGCATCGCTGGCCTTTTCTTCGACCTTGGCCGCCGCAGCCGAAACACCAACCCCGCAAGAGGCCGAATACTGGGCCGCAAAGGTTGATGCCGGAGACTTGCCACCGGTTACCGAACGCTTGCCAAAAGAGCCTTTGGTCGTCGATCTGGCCGCCAAAGGGCGCGAGTTCGGAACGCCCGGCGGGACCCTGCGCACCATGGTGACCCGGTCCAAGGATATCCGCCAGATGGTCGTTTACGGATATGCCCGTCTGGTCGGCTTTGACGAGAATTACGAGATTGTCCCCGACCTGCTGGCCTCGTTCGAAAACGAAGGCAACCGCAAGTTCACCCTGAACCTGCGCGAAGGGCACAAGTGGTCGGACGGCTCGCCCTTCACTTCCGAGGATTTTCGCTATTGGTGGGAAGATGTTGCCAATAACGAATTGCTCAGCCCCTCGGGCCCGCCGGACTTTCTGATCGTCGAAGGCAAAACACCCACTGTTTCATTCCCGGATGAGACCACCGTGATCTTCGAATGGGATGACCCCAACCCGGACTTCCTGCAATCGCTGGCGCAGGCCCGTCCGCCGTTCATCTACCGGCCCGCTGCGTTTCTGAAACAATATCACGAGAAATTCGCGGACCCGGAAGAACTGGCCTTTCAGGTCGAAGATGCCCGCGTCAAAAGCTGGGCGGCGCTGCATAACAAGCTGGATAACCTGTATAAATTCGACAATAGTGAGTTGCCTACCTTGCAGCCCTGGTTGAATGCCAGTTCGGGCAAGAAGATCCGGCACAGCTTTATCCGCAACCCCTATTACCACCGCGTCGACTCGAACGGTGTGCAACTGCCCTATATCGACGTGGTCGAGATGGAGATTGTTGCCCCCGGACTGGTTGCAGCCAAGACCAACGCAGGGGAAAGCGATTTGCAAGGCCGTGGTCTGGCGTTCCGCGATGCCTCGATCCTGAAAAAGGGGGAAGAGGTTGGCAACTACAAGACATTGCTGTGGAAAACCGGCGTAGCCTCGCAGATCGCGATCTATCCCAACCTGAACTACTCGGACGAAGCTTGGCGCAATGTGCTGCGCGACGTGCGTGTACGCCGTGCACTGTCGCTGGCAATTGATCGCAACACGATCAATCAGGCGCTTTACTTCAAGCTGGCAAAGCCGATGGCGATGTCGGTCCTGCCCGCCTCACCCTTCTACAGTGAGGAAAACGCCAAGGCCTGGGCCGACTTCGATGTCGATCAGGCAAATGCCCTGCTGGACGAGGCCGGGCTGGATCAGCGCGACAAGAATGGCATCCGCCTGCTGCCCGATGGCCGCCCCATGGAACTGGTGATCGAAACCGCCGGTGAGCGACAAGAGGTTGAAAACGCCCTGCAAATCGTCACCGACACGTGGCGCGAGATTGGCGTCAAACTGGTGATGCGCCCGCTGGACCGCGACATCCTGCGCAACCGTGTCTTTGCCGGGAACACCATGGCCTCGGTCTGGTTCGGGTGGGATGACGGGTTGCCGCAGGCCCATACGTCGCCGTCTTATCTGGCACCGACCGATCAGGTCTTTTTGGCCTGGCCGAAATGGGGCCAGTATTATCAGACCGGTGGCGAGGTTGGCGAAGCCCCCGATATGCCAGAGGCCGAGCGCCTGATGGAACTGGCCCATGAATGGGAGATCGCCACCACGGATGAAGAGCGTGAGGCCGCCTGGACCGAAATGCTGAATATCCACGCCGATCAGCTTTATGCCATTGGCATCCTGAACGGCGCACCGCAGCCTATCGTCGTCTCGAACCGTTTGCGCAATGTTCCGGAACAGGCCATGTGGGCGTGGGAGCCCGGCGCGCATTTCGGCGTTCACCGCCCGGATGAGTTCTTCTTCGCCGACTGACAGGAGCAGCTAAATGGTCATGCTGCGCTATGCGGTGTATCGCTTTTTCACGATGCTGCTGACCCTGTTGGTGGTCTCGGTCCTGATTTTCGTGATCATCAACCTGCCGCCCGGCGACTATCTGAGCAATCAGATCGCCGAACTTCAGGCCTCGGGCCAATCGGCAGGCGTGGCCAAGGCCGAGTTCCTGCGCACGGAATACGCGCTGGACCGCCCGATGTGGGAGCAATACCTGATCTGGATGGGGTTCTGGCCCGGCCCGCACGGCTTTTCGGGCATGTTGCAGGGCAACTGGGGCTGGTCCTTTGAATTCGACCGCCCGGTGTCCGAGATCGTTGGCGATACGCTGTGGCTGACCGTTGTCGTGAACCTTGCCGCGATCCTGTTTGTCTATGCAGTCGCCCTGCCCCTTGGCGTGATTGCCGCCGCGCGGTCGCGGACATGGATCGACTATACCTCGGCCTTTGTGGGCTATCTGGGTCTGGCGACGCCGAACTTCCTGCTTGCGCTGATCCTGTTTTACTACGGGCATCAGTATTTCAACTTGCCCATCGGTGGGCTTATGGACCCCAAATTCGAAGGCCAGCCGATGAGTTGGGATAAACTCAAATCCATCCTGATCCACCTGATCGTGCCAACCTTCGTCATCGGCACATCCGGAGCCTCGGCCATGATGCAACGCCTGCGGGCGAATATGCTGGATGAGTTGGGCAAGCCTTACGTCGAAACAGCCATCGCCAAGGGCATGGCCCCGTCCCGGATGCTGACCAAATACCCCCTGCGCGTGGCCTTTAACCCTTTCGTGGCCGATATCGGCAACCTGCTACCCTCGATGGTATCCGGCTCGGTTCTGGTCTCGGTCGTTCTGGGCCTGCAGACCATCGGCCCGACCCTGCTGACGGCACTCAAGACGCAGGATCAGTTCCTGTCGGCCTTCATCCTGATGTTCGTGGCACTGCTGACGCTGATCGGCACTATGATCTCTGATATTCTGCTGGTCATGCTCGATCCGCGCATTCGGTATGAGGGGCGCGAAGCATGACCGACCGCCCCGATGATCGCTTTGTCGATGACGCCCCGTTCGACCCGCAAGCCTCGGTCCAGCAACTGGAGCGCGCCGATCTGGACGCCCCAAACTGGGTGCTGGTCTGGCGGAAATTCAGAACGCACAAGCTGGGCCTGATTTCGGGCATCTTCCTGTTGCTGTGTTATCTGATGCTACCATTCGCCGGGTTCATCGCGCCCTATGGCCCAAATGACCGGAACGGCGAACACCTTTATGCTCCGCCTCAGTCGATCAACTGGTTCCACGAAGGCGAATTCAAAGGCCCGTTCATCTATCCCATCGTGGCCGAGGCGGATCTGGAGACGTTCCAGTGGAAGTTCGTCCCCGATACCGAAGACCCGCGCCCGATCCGCTTCTTCTGCGAAGGGTCGGAATACCGACTGGCCGGCCTGATAAAATCCGACACTCATCTGTTCTGCGCCCCGGACGGCGCAACCCTGTTCCTGTGGGGCTCGGACCGGTTGGGCCGCGATGTGTTCAGCCGTATCCTTTACGGCGCGCAGCTATCCCTGACCGTGGGCCTGATCGGCATCTCGGTCTCATTCTTCCTTGGCATCCTGTTCGGTTCCATGGCCGGGTATTTCGGCGGGCGCATCGACTGGACCATCAACCGGGTCATCGAGGTCCTGCGCTCTCTGCCCGAGCTTCCCCTGTGGCTGGCCCTGTCCGCCGCCGTGCCATCGAACTGGAGCCCGGTCGCGGTGTTCTTCATCATCTCGATCATTCTTGGCATCCTCGACTGGCCCGGCCTCGCCCGATCCGTCCGCGCCAAGTTCCTGTCCCTGCGGGAAGAGGAATATGTCCGCGCGGCCGAGATGATGGGCGCAAGTTCGGGTCGGGTGATCCGCAAACACCTGTTGCCCAACTTCATGTCCCACCTGATCGCCTCGGCCACACTGTCGATCCCGGCGATGATCCTTGGGGAAACGGCGCTTAGCTTCCTGGGCCTCGGCCTGCGCGCCCCGGCGGTCAGTTGGGGGGTGATGCTGAACGATGCGCAGAACCTGGCCTCGATCGAGATCTACCCGTGGACCGCCATCCCGATGCTTCCGATCATCGTCGTTGTTCTGGCCTTCAACTTCCTTGGGGATGGATTGCGCGACAGCCTTGATCCCTATCAGCAATGAGCCTGCTTGCCTCCTTGCCGGCGTCCGACGGCTATCGCACCACCGGGTCCGGGGTATTGCCCAGCGCCTTCGCGGTTTCTGAGCTTGCAACTGCCAGCCTTGCCGCCGTGGGTCAGGAGGTATCGCGCCTGATGGTGGCGCTCAATCTGACGCCCACAGCGCCCGACATCGAGGTCAACCAACGTCTGGCCTCGCTCTGGTTTCGCTATTCCTTCAAGCCCGATGGGTGGCAGATGCCCAGCCTGTGGGACGCCATCGCAGGGGATTACCGTGCCGCAGATGGCTGGATTCGACTGCACACCAACTTGCCGCACCACCGGGCCGCCGCGCTGAAGGTCCTGGGCACCGAGGCCGACCGGGATGCGGTCACGCAGGCCCTCAGGTCGTGGTCCATTGGTGATCTGGAAAACGCCATCGTCGCGGAAGGCGGCGTTGCCGCTGCAATGCGCAGCCGGGTCGAGTGGCAGGACCACCCCCAAGGTCGTGCAGTCGCCCGAGACCCGCTGATCGGATGGCACAGCCCCAGACATATCACGCTGCGTGATCGGCCCCAGGCCACCGCTGAACGCCCGCTGGCAGGGTTGCGCGTGCTGGACCTGACGCGGGTTCTGGCGGGTCCGGTCTCGACCCGTACGCTCGCCGGGCTTGGGGCCGACGTGTTGCGCATTGATCCACCGGATTGGGATGAACCCGGCGTGATCCCCGATATTTCTCTGGGCAAGCACTGCGCTTATCTGGACCTGAAATCAACTGATGGGCTGGCGCGACTGCAGGCTCTGCTGGCCGAGGCGGATGTCTTTGTCCATGGCTACCGTCCCGGTGCTTTGGACGCCTTGGGCCTGACCAAATCCAAGCGGGACGAACTGGCCCCGAACCGGGTCGAGGTCACGTTGGATGCCTATGGCTGGCAAGGCCCCTGGGCCGGGCGGCGCGGGTTCGACAGTCTGGTGCAGATGAGCGCCGGAATTGCGCATACCGGCATGAGCTGGGCGCAGGCGGACAAACCAACCCCGTTGCCGGTTCAGGCATTGGATCATGCAACCGGATACCTGATGGCCGCCGCTGTCCTGTCTGCACTGGCTGAGGCGGCGCAAAGCAACTCGGTCATGCATGCGCAACTGTCCCTTGCCCGCACGGCCGAGCTTCTTGCCGTTTTGGGCAAGACCGACGCAGCGGACGAAATCAGGGAAGCCACAAAAAGCGACTATTCCAAAACCATGGAAAATTCAGGCTGGGGGCCCGGATACCGGCTGAAACCGCCCCTTACCGTGGGCGGGACCGAACTGCGCTGGCCCCGTCCCGCCAACAAACTGGGCACATCTGATCCTGTCTGGCCGACGCCAGCCCCCTGACACACCCGCCGCGCGGCACGCGCGGCCCGGCCCAACGCTTTGGGTGGCGTCTCGTCAGAGACGCAGACCTAAGGGGCGGGAGAGCCCCTAGCGGTCGTCGCCGCCGGGGCCGATATCGTCCAGATAATCCTCGTCAATCGCGGCCTGAACAGCGCCGGTTACAGCCTCGCGCTGCTTTGGTGTCAGGTCTTCGGCGTTCTTGTCATCTGCCAGCCGCACAGTGACCTCGCGATGGGCAAAACGGATACCTTCGCGGGCAAACAATTCGCGGATTTCCTGATACACCTTCTTGCGCACCAGCCACTGATCGCCCGGTTTGGTCATGAACTTGACCCGGATGATCATCGCGGAATCCTGCATCTCGATCACGCCCTGCGATTTCAGCGGCTGGATAAAGTTCTCGCCGATCACCGGATCGCTCAGCAATTGCTGGCCCAGCTTCTTGATCAGTTTGCGGACCTTTTCCACATCGGTGTCATAGGTGACACGCAGGGGCAGCTTCATGATTACCCAGTCGCGGGAATAGTTGGTCAGAACCTTGATCTCACCAAAGGGAATGGTGTTCAGCGCGCCCAGATGGTGGCGCAACTGGAACGACCGGACCGAGATCTTTTCGACCGTCCCTTTCACATCCCCAATGTCGATATACTCCCCCTTGCGGAACGCATCATCCAACAGGAAGAACGCGCCCGAGAATATGTCGCGGACCAGCGTTTGCGAGCCGAACCCAACGGCCAGACCAACCACACCAGCACCGGCGAACAGCGGGCTGACATTGATGCCCAGTTCCATCAGCACGATCAGCACAATCGTTACCACGACAACGGCCAGAATCGCCCCCCGGAACAGCGGCAACAGAGTCGCCAACCGACTTTGACCGCCTTCGCCACCTTCATCACCCAGTTCGGCCTCGGTCCCGTCATCGGATTCTTCGGCGATTTTACTGTCGATCCAGATGCGGAAGAAGTTGAACAGGATGTAGCCGATGAACAGGATCACCATGACATCCAACGCGCGCCCGACGGGCAGGTCTTCGCTCCAGCTGGCCTCGGGGTTCCAGATCACGACCAGCGCGTACATGCCGACCACAAAGGCCAGAATACCAGCAACACGGCGGGCCAGATCCTCGTAGGTCAGGATCGTGTGCTTTCGTTGCGTGGCCTCTGGCGTGTCCGAAACGAGTTCGCCCTCCAGAGGTTCGTCCGCCGTGGCATTCTTTTCTTCGATCTGGCGGCTGCGGTTGAAATAGCGTTCCAGCAGATAGTTCATCGCACCATAGGCCACGACGACGGACATGAAGATCGCGTAGCTGCTGGCCACAATCGGGACCGAGTTTTCATTCTCCAGAACCAGATCCACTGCCAGCTTGAACCAGCTGAATACCATGTAAATGATCAGCACCGGGGCCCAGGCGAATGAGATGAACCGCAAGATCCACGACACCTGACCGGGCGCGCGCCCACCCCGGATCGCATTGGAAATGGCACCTGCATTGAACAGGATCATCAGGATATTGCCCAAGGCCCCCACCATGGTCAGACCACCATAGACCATGGCATAGACATTGTAGTTCAGCCCGAAATCCGCCACCCAGGTCGAGAACATGACGACCGAGATGTCATAGGTGGCCAGTGCCGACGCCCAGATATACAGCCGCTTCGCGTTGCGGTCGGAAAAGGGCGGCAGGCGATATTGGCTCAGATACGGCGACAGCACCATCCGCCACAGGTCGGACACCGTGCGTGACAGGAAAAAGGCTGTGAAGATGGCCGTTACCGTGAATTGGATCGAGATATCCTCGGCCTCGCCAAAAAACAGGTACCCGACGATCAGGGCCATCAGCATCGCAAATATGGTTCCGCCGATTCCCATCAGGAAGCGGAACACAAGGAACGGCATTTTTTCGCGATAGCCTTGGGGGTTTTCTTTGCTTCGGGCCACGACCCAGCGTTTGGCAAAGCGTTTGCCGTAGATTTCCGTCGACAGCCATCGGCCCAACAACAGGAACAGGACGTTCCAGACCAGAACCTCGACATAGGTCTGAATGCGCCCATCGGGGCTGGTTTGGCGCAGGACGTACTGAACCTCGAATACCGAATAGGGCAAGGCTTCCAGGCGCGAGGCGACCGACTCGCGGAACTTCGAAAACCGCTCTTGCGCCCGCATCAGTTGCGATCCGTCGGCCATTGGGTTTTCTGCCGAGTCCTCGGACGCAGCCCCTCCGCCAATGGTCGAGGTCACAACCTGCCCCGCACTGTCGATCACGATGACGCTGGCGCCAGCCTCGCTGGCGGCGCGGATCGCGGCGGCCAGATCGCCTTCGCTGGCTGTCTCGGTCTCGTCAGTTGATCCTGTCGGATAACCGGGGATCAGAGAGGTTTGCGCAGAAACGCCAACGGGCAAGACCAGAAGAACGGTCAGCAACGCCAGGATCAATCCAGCCAGAAAGTTAGGTTTCATAGGGTCTTGCATCCTAAACTCAAGATGCCGCTCAGAATACAGAACCCTTACGCTCTGTTCAAACCATCACGGCCATCGAACTCAATATCGTGCCGGGGCGTGGTCCTGGCGCAATGGGTCACTGCGGGTATTTTCAACTTCGTAAAAATTGAATATGACCTGTATTGCGCCCAGGCGCTGCCCAACTGGCCGTTTTCTCGACCATTCCGCTAACAATGCCAAACCCCGGAGAAAAATGCTCGCGATACAACATTCTTCTGTTGCCAATTCGCAATGCCTCGCGCATTTGCGATTGGGCCTTTCCGCCTTTGGCAAGCAAGGCTTAACAATATAAGATAACTGGTGCGAACGCGCGGATCCTGCACCAAGACCAGAAAAACAGGCACCAATATGAGCCTCGGCACAAACACTCTTAAATCCGGTCGCGCGCCGCGCATCCTGTTTTACAGCCATGATACCTTTGGTTTGGGTCATCTGCGACGCTCGCGCGCATTGGCGGCGGCGGCAACACAGGCAGACCCAACCGCATCGGCGCTGATCCTGACCGGCTCGCCCGTGGCCGGGCGGTTCACCTTTCCCCGCCGCGTCGACCATGTGCGCCTGCCCGGCGTGACCAAGCGCGCCGACGGATCTTATGCCGCGCGCACCATCGGCATGGGAATCGATGAAGTGACCGAGCTGCGCGCAGGTCTGATCCAGACAGCGGTGCAGCAATTCGATCCGGACATGCTGATCGTCGACAAGGAACCCACCGGGTTTCGCGGCGAATTGTTGCCGACGCTGGAATATCTGGAAAACAACTGCGGCACCAAGCTGGTCCTTGGTCTGCGCGATGTGCTGGACGAGCCCGAGGTGCTGGCCGCCGAATGGGACCGGAAAGACGCCGTTACCGCGACCGAGCGGTTTTATGACGAGATCTGGGTTTATGGCCTGCGCTCGATCTACGACCCGACCGCTGAGTTGCCTCTGAACCCTGCAACGCAGTCCCGCATTCATTGGACCGGCTATCTGCGGCGTGACCTTGGCCCTGTCGGTGAACCGCCTGAACAGCCCTATATCCTGATCACCCCCGGTGGGGGCGGCGATGGCAAGGCCATGGTCAATCTGGTTCTGTCTGCCTACGAACAAGACCCCAATCTGTCGCCCCGTGCCGTTCTGGTCTATGGGCCATTCCTGTCCGGCGAACTGCGCGAGGATTTTGAAGCCCGCGTGGCGGCGCTGAATGGTCGGGTGACGGCTGTGGGTTTCGAATCCCAGATCGAAACCCTGTTTGCCGGTGCTGCCGGTGTGGTCTGCATGGGGGGCTACAACACCTTTTGCGAGGTTCTGTCCTTCGATAAACGCGCCGTCATCGTTCCGCGTACCACACCGCGTCTGGAACAGTGGATCCGCGCCTCGCAGGCCGAGGGGTTGGGTCTTGTCCGAATGCTGGACGAAACCCGCGACGGCCTGACGCCTGATGCGATGATTCAGGCCATTCGTGCACTGCCGCAACAGCCGTTGCCGTCCGAGACGATCCAGGCTGGCCTGCTTGACGGTCTGGATTACGTGACCGACCGGATCGAAACCCTGCTGACCGGCGAACAGGAACGGGCCACCGGATGAGTGCAAATACGCCGAAGCTGGCGGTGCTGGTCAAAGGCTGGCCGCGCCTGTCCGAGACGTTCATCGCGCAGGAACTGGTCGCCCTTCAGGACGCGGGCCACGCGTTTGACATCTGGTCACTCCGCCACCCGACGGACACCAAACGCCATCCGCTGCATGACCGCTTTACCGGTCGCGTGCACTACCTGCCCGAATACCTGTATCAGGAACCCCTGCGGGTCTGGTCCGCACGCGCGATTGCCCAGGGTCTTCCGGGCTATGCAGAATCATACCGGGTATGGCGGCAAGACCTGCGTCGTGATCCCACCCACAACCGCATCCGCCGCTTCGGGCAGGCCTGCGTTCTGGCTGCGGAACTGCCCGGCGACACACGGGCGCTTTATGCGCATTTCATGCACACCCCGTCCTCGGTCGCGCGCTATGCGGCCATCATGCGCGGCGTTCCGTGGAGCTTTTCTGCCCACGCCAAGGATATCTGGACCTCGCCGGAGTGGGAGAAACGCGAAAAGCTGCAGGCGACGACGCATGGCGCAGCCTTCGGGGCCACCTGCACCGCCATCGGGGCGCAACACCTGCGCGGTTTGGCGGATACCCCGGATCGGGTCGATCTGATTTACCACGGGCTGGACCTAGGCCGCTTTCCGTCCCCGCCCGAGCGCGCGTTGCGCGATGCAAATGGACCCTTTCACATGGTCTCGGTCGGGCGGCTGGTTGAGAAAAAGGGCTTTGATCGCCTGATCGCTGCCTTCGCCCTGCTGCCCAAGACACTGGACTGGCACTGGACCCACATCGGCGGCGGCGGCCTGGGTCAGGCGCTGCAGGATCAGGCAAAGGCGGCAGGCGTTGCGCACCGCATCACCTGGAAAGGCGCTTGTGATCAGCCCGAGGTGATTGCGGCGATGCGGGATGCGGACCTGTTCGTGCTGCCCAGCCGAATTGCCGATGACGGCGACCGGGACGGATTGCCGAATGTGCTGATGGAAGCGGCCTCGCAAAAACTGCCGATCCTTTCGACGCCCGTTTCCGCCATTCCCGAGTTTATCGAGACCGGAACGCATGGCGTTCTGTCCAAGGATGACCCAGCGGCTTTGGCCGAGGCGATTGCCCAGATGGCGGCGCAGCCAGCGAAAACTGCCCAGATGGCCCAAGCAGCTTATGATCGTTTGCTTGCCGAATTCCGGATGGACCCGGGCATCGCTCGATTGTCGGCCCGGCTGAGCGCTTTGTGCACGGACGCCGCCTGATGGCGCGCGTCGCGTTCTATGCGCCGATGAAGTCCCCCGACAGCCCAAAACCTTCGGGCGACCGGGAAATGGCCCGCAACCTGATGCAGGCCATTTCGGCGCAAGGGGACCGGGTCGATCTGATCTCGGACCTGCGCATCTATGACAAAACCGGAGATGCGGCACATCAGCAATCGCTGCGTTTGGCGGCTGAGGCCGAGGCGCAGCGGTTGATTTCCCGGTTGCCGTCGGACGTCGATCTTTGGGTGACCTATCACAACTACTACAAGGCCCCCGATCTGTTGGGCCCTGTGGTATCAAAGGCGCGCGGCATTCCTTATGTTCAGTTGGAAAGCACCCGCGCCTCCAGCCGCCTGACCGGCCCCTGGTCGGGCTTCGCCCGGGCGGCGCACGCGGCCTGCGATGCGGCGCAGGTGATTTTCTATCACACGGCAAATGACCTGATCACCCTGCAGCGCGACCGCTGCAACAATCAGGCTTTGGTCGAGTTGCCACCTTTCTTACCGATCTCCGACCTGCCACCAAGCGGCACCGCGGACGGCCCGATGCTGAGCGTCGGGATGATGCGCCACGGGGACAAGCTGGCCTCGTACACCATTCTCACCGAAGCCTTGGCGCATCTGACTGGCGACTGGCACCTCAACATCGCGGGGGACGGCCCCGCCCGCCCCGAGGTCGAGGCCCTGATGGCACCCTTTGCGGATCGCGTCACCTTCTTGGGTCAACTGGATCGGGACGCTCTGCAAGCTGCCTACCAAGCCGCCAGCCTGTTCGTCTGGCCTGGCGTGAATGAGGCCTATGGGATGGTCTACCTCGAAGCGCAGGCGGCCGGTCTGCCCGTTGTGGCGCAGGATCGGCCGGGGGTTCGGGATGTTCTCTGTCCGTCGGATTACCCATCCGTGGACGCCGGAGTACCGGGATTTGCCACGCATCTTCAGGCGCTGCTGGATGACCCCGCCAGACGCCGAACCCTTGGTGCCGACGCGCGGGCGCATGTGGCAGCGCATCACCTGATGCCGCGCGCAACCGAAACCTTCTGGGCGGCGGTGCGCCCGTTGGTGGAGGCATCGGCATGACCAGACTGGCCCTCTTGCGACACGGGCACACAAGCTGGAACCGCGCCGGGCAGATACAAGGGCGCAGCGATATTCCCCTTGATGATGACGCGCGGGCTGAAATGGCGGGCTACGATCTTCCACCCGGATGGGAGCAGGCTGACATCTGGTCCAGCCCATTGGCCCGCGCCCACGAGACGGCGCAGTTGGTATCGGGTCGCATTCCGCAGACATCTGCGGCCCTGACCGAGATGAACTGGGGCGATTGGGAGGGGCTGCGCGGCGTCGATCTGATTGAAGACCCCAAAAGCGGCTATCGCCATATCGAAGACTGGGGCTGGGACTACCGCCCGCCCAATGGCGAAAGCCCCGCCGAGGTCTGGAGACGCTTGCAACCATGGCTGTCTGGGTTGCAGAAAGACTCGGTCGCGGTCTGCCATATCGGCATCATGCGGGTGATCCTCGCCCGCGCCTGGGGTTGGAATTTTGAAGGCCCCGCGCCTTTCAAGATCAAACGCAATCGGCTTTATATCGTTGAGATGCCTGACCTGACCGCCGAACCTGACCCTGTGCGCCTGATCCCACGCGGAGCCACGCAATGAGAGTGATGATCGTCGTCACCCATCTGCTGGGCACAGGTCATCTGAGCCGCGCGCTGACATTGGGCCGCGCCTTTGTGGATGATGGGCAGCAGGAGCTGGTTGTGTCGGGCGGCATGCCCGCGCCGCAATTGAACTCGGATGGCATGACCCTGCTTGGCCTGCCGCCGTTGCGCTCGGACGGGACGAATTTCACCCGCCTTCTGACAGAGACCGGCGAGGTCGCCGATGCAGGGTATCTGACTGCGCGGAGCACCGCTTTGGTTCAGGCGATACACAGCTTTCAGCCCCAGGTTCTGATCACCGAGCTTTTCCCCTTTGGCCGCCGTGTGCTGGCCGCCGAGTTCGAAGCGGGGCTGGAAGCCGCACACGCACTGGAATCGCGGCCCATCATTCTTTGTTCGATCCGCGACATTCTGGCGCCGCCCTCGAAACCCGCGAAGGCCGAACGCGCCGATGACATCGTGCAGCGTTATTATGATGGTGTGCTGGTGCATTCTGATGAAAACATCACCCCGCTTTCGGTCAGTTGGCCGGTGTCGGAACGCCTTGCCGAACGGCTGCATTATACGGGGTTTGTCGCACCAGAGGCACCAAGCCTGCATCCAGACGCCGTGGGACGGGACGAAGTTTTGGTCAGCGCAGGCGGCGGATCTGTCGGCCAGCCGATCTTTCGCGCGGCCATCGAGGCCGCCCGAAAGATGTCCAACAGGCGCTGGCGCCTGTTGGTGGGCGGGCGGGACGCAAAGGACCGCATTGCCGAGTTGTCCGGGTACGTTGATGGGGCACCGGTGACGCTGGAACCAGTGCGCCCGGATTTCAGGCAGATGCTGCCCCATGCCGCGGCCTCGGTCAGCATGTGCGGCTACAACACCGCTTTGGATATCCTGCAATCCGGAACGCCTGCGGTGTTTGTACCCTTTGATGATGGCAAGGAAGTCGAACAGGGGCTGCGCGGTCAGAGCCTCTCGGGTTTGCCCGCAATCGAGCTGTTGCACAGTCAGGACCTGACCGGGATTGCTTTGGCCCGGCGGGTCGAACGCGTGATCTCGGAAGGGCGGCGCAAGCCGGAACGCGCAGGGTTTGACGGTGCACAGCGCAGTGTTGAAATCGCAAAACACTTGTGGGAGCAGCGGCTGTGAACCCCGATTGGAACCCTCTGGACGCCGAACTGGCGCTGTGGCGCGAAGGCGACCTGACCCTGCCCCTCTGGTGGCGGGACGACGATGCGACGACGCACACAGCGCAATTGGACAGGCTGACCGAACTGTCCGAGCGGTTGGGCTTGCCTGTCCATCTGGCGGTGATCCCTCGGGATGCGGATGCAAGACTTGCGGGATATGTCGAACGGCATCCGACATTGATCCCCGTTGTCCATGGATGGGCGCATCAGAATCACGCACCCGAAGGTGAAAAGAAGTCCGAGTTTAGGGCGCATCGACCATTGGATGCGGTTGTCGCCGATGCAAAAGCGGGGCTTACCCGTATGACAGAGATGTTCGGTGATCGGCTGCGACCAATGTTTGTCCCCCCTTGGAACCGGATCGGCGATGAAACCGTCGCGCAACTGCCCGCGCTTGGCTTTCGCACCCTGTCCACGGCAACGCCGCGCAAGGCTGCGATGGCCGCACCGGGGCTGGAACAGATCAACACCCATCTCGATCCGATTGACTGGCGTGGAACACGCGGGCTGGTTGCTCCGGATGTTTTGATCTTGCAGGTCGTGGACTTTCTCAAGGATCGCCGCAATGGACGGGCAGAGAATGCTGAACCGTTCGGAGTGCTGACCCACCACCTTGTCCACGACCCGAACATCTGGGCCTTCACCGAGGCCCTGCTGACGAAACTACTGGACGGCCCCGCACAGGCGTGGACCGCCCCCAAGACCTGAAGAACGGAGTTCCCCTGATGAGCCGATTGGATTCCATGCTGCGTCGCCTGACTGCCCAGCGCGACGGGCTGAACTGGGCCGCATCCCGGATCGCGGATAAGGACGGCGATGTGCTGGACATGGGCCTGGGCAACGGGCGCACCTATGACCACCTGCGAGAGATCCTGCCCAACCGGCGCATCTGGGTGATGGACCGGGTGTTGCAATGCCACCCCGACAGCACCCCGCCCGAACAGGATTTCCTGCAAGGCGAGGCCGAGCCGATGCTGGAAAGGCTGGCCCGTGAAGGCCACAAGATGGCCATGGCGCATTATGATTTCGGACGTGGGATCAAGGAAGAGGACGTGGCCGAAGCTGCCCGCCTCAGCCCGTTGATCGCGCAGGTGATGCAGCCCGGAGGGTTGCTGATCTCGGGCCAGCCATTGGTGGGCTTCGATCAGATCAAAGGGCCCGAAACCATCGCACCGGACCGGTACTTGTTTTACCTTGCCTGATCAGGCCACGCGCTGCCCACGCGACCAGACCGCCTTCAAGGCCGGAACATCGCCCCGCATCTGAAACCGGATCAGGTCGGCACGCGCGCCGCTGCGCAGCTCTCCCCGGTCGTGCAACCCTGCGGCTTGCGCCGGGGCCAGAGTGACGGTCCTGAGACCGCGTGCCATGTCGCCCCACATCTCACCCAGACGCACTGCCGACAGCAACAGGGCCGATGGCACATAGTCCGACGACATTATGTCCAGATGGCCCAGCAGGGCCAGTTCCTCGGCCGCCACATTCCCGGAATGAGAGCCGCCACGTATGATGTTCGGCGCCCCCATCATCACCTTGATGTCGTGGTCATGACAGGCGCGCGCGGCCTCGACCGTTGTTGGGAACTCGGCCAGATGAATGCCGTGGCCTGCAGAAACCTTCACCTGATCTTCGGTCGTGTCATCATGGCTGGCGATCACCGCCCCGAACCGTTGCGCGGCCTTCACGGTTTCGACCTCGTGCGTGTCACCGTGTTGGTCGCGCAGGCCCTTCAACTGCGCCACATGCTGCAGAAACGTATCGTCGTCCATCGCGTATTTGCCCTTCATATAGGCCTCGAACTTTGACAGATCGCGAAACTGCCGCTGGCCCGGCGTATGGTCCATGATCGACACCAGCCCAACCCGATCCTCGGGGCCGAACTCATCCAGCTCCTCGACCAGCGTTTCCGAGCACACCTCGGCCCGCAGATGCAGGAAATGGCTGATCTTCAGCGCGTCCTGCTCTCGCAAATCCCATAATTCTTGGGACAGATCACGGGCGTATTTCCCGTATCGCGCGGCCCCTGACGGGATCGAGCCCACGCGCATGGCATCGAAGACAGTGGTGATCCCGGTGCTGGCCAGTTCGGCATCGTGGGCAAGGATCGCGGCGGCATGCGGCCAGTCCACCCGAGGGCGCGGCTGGATATGGCGTTCCAGATTGTCCGTGTGCAACTCCACCAATCCGGGGCAGACATAGTCGCCGCCGCAATCGATCGCCCCCGTCGGAACCGAGGTGCCTGTGTCCATCTCCGCAATGGTGCCACCGACGATCCGAACGCTGCCGGTCACGGTCTCTTCGGGCAACACAAGCGTGGCATTGGCAAGGATCATTTCTTCTGTCATCTGAACTTCACGCAGTTTGAGATATTGAACGGCCACGTAGCTAGGAGGCCAATGTGACATTCACGCGATACGCAATCTATTTTGCCCCGCCCGCTGACGCGGAATGGACGAGATTTGCCACCCGTTGGCTGGGCTGGGACATGGAGGTCGGAACGCAGGTCACGCACCCGATTGTCGACGGCATCGACGTGGCCACCGTCACCGAGGTTCCGCGCAAATACGGGCTGCACGCAACGATGAAGCCGCCCTTTCGCTTGCGAGACGGCCATTCCGTGGACGCGCTGCACGATGCCTGCGCCGCGCTGGCCGCGCGTCACGCGCCGGTCACGCTGGACGGGCTCGAGATCGCGCGTCTGGGCCGGTTTCTGGCGTTGCGCCCCGTTGGGAACACAGCTGCCCTGAACGCTCTGGCCGCTGGCTGCGTGCAGGATCTGGATACGTTTCGCGCGCCCGCGTCCGAGGCGGAACTGGCCCGCCGCCGGGCGGCAAAGCTGACCCCGGAACAGGACGCCAATCTTGTTCAGTGGGGCTATCCCTACGTGCTGGACGCGTTCCGATTTCACATCACGCTCAGCGGGCGATTGGACAAAGCTACGCTGACAGACGTCGAAAGCGCACTGGCCGTTCATCTGGCCCCGCTGCTGCCGTCGCCCTTCCAGATCAACGATCTGGCCCTGATGGGCGAGGCTCAGGACGGTCGCTTTCACCTGATCCATCGCTACGCCCTTTCCGGCTGAAGCTGCGCAAGGATTTGGCTGACCGTGTTATCCAAAGCACCCGAATTGTCGATCTCGATCACCCGGTTCAGCCCGTCCGGCAGGGGCGTTTTGGCCCGGCCCAGACGCTTGGCCTGATCCGCCGCGCTTTCGCGATCCCGCGCGGCCAGCCGCTGTGCAAGCACATGGGCATCAGCGGTCAGAGAGATTACGATCAGATCGCCAAACACCTTCTGCGCCTGCACCAGCACAGCGCGTGAGAAATTGACCAGCACCGCCTGACAGTTTTGTCGCTGCTCGGCGATCCCGGCTGGTACGCCATACAGCAACCCATGCGCAGGCCAGTGCATGGCAAAGGCACCGTCCAGCACCATCTGCTCGAACACCTCGACCGAGACACGGTCGAACTCCTCGCCCTCTTCCCCTTCGGGCCGGGTGATCACCCGCCGCAATCGCTGAATACCCGGCGCGCGCGCCTCCAGCGCCGCCATGACGCTGTCCTTGCCAACGCCTGATGGACCCACAACCGCTATGACCGGGGCAAGACTCATGCCGCCTGTCCGGGCGTGAATGTGGACACATCCACCGCGCGGTCGCAGACCCGATCACGCGCATCAACGTCGTGGAATATCCCAACTATCGCCGCGCCACGCGCCTTGGCCTCATCGATCAGCGAAAGAACGGTTTCCCGGTTCTGTGCATCCAGACTGGCGGTCGGTTCGTCCAGCAACATCGCCGGATACTCATGCGCGAAGCCGCGCGCGATGTTCACACGTTGTTGTTCGCCTCCGGAAAAGGTCGTCGGGCTCAGGGACCACAGCCGTTCCGGAATGTTCAACCGCGCCAACAATCCCGCCGCCTTGTCCAAAGCCACCTGTCGGTCGCATCCAATCGCCAGTAACGGCTCGGCCACCACCTCCAGCGTCGGCACCCTTGGCACAACCCGCAGAAACTGGCTGACATAGCCAAGCGTGTCCCGCCGCAGAGCCAGAATCTCGCGCGGTTCGGCTTGCGCAACATCCAACCCAGCAACCAGTACCGAACCGGACGCGGCCAGATAGTTGCCATAGATCACCCGCATCAAGGTGGACTTCCCCGCACCAGACGCCCCTGTCAGGGCAACACATTCGCCCGGCGCCACCGTCAGGGAAGCCCCCTCCATAACCGGGATCACCGCACTGCCCTGGTTGTGCAGGGTAAAGCTCTTGCTGACGTCCTTCAGCTCAATCATCACTTCATCTTTTCCCAAATACTCAAACCTGCAGGACGCTGGACACAAGCAACTGCGTATAGGCATGTTGCGGATCGTCCAGCACCTGATCGGTCAACCCGGCCTCGACCACGTGCCCGTCCTTCATCACCATCAATCGATCCGCCAGCAGGCGCACCACGGCCAGATCATGGGTCACAATGATCGCGCTCAGGCCCATTTCGCGGACCAACCCGCGCAACAGGTCCAGCAGACGCGCCTGAACCGAGACGTCCAGCCCCCCGGTCGGCTCATCCATGAACACCAGTCGAGGGCCCGTGACCAGATTGCGCGCAATCTGCAACCGCTGCTGCATCCCGCCGGAAAACGCGGTCGGGCGGTCGTCGACCCGGGATGCTGCGATTTCGACCCTGCCCAGCCAGTCAATCGCCTTGTCCCGGATATCGCCAAAATGCCGGTCGCCTACGGCCATCAGCCGTTCACCAATGTTGCCCCCGGCACTGACCGACATGCGCAACCCGTCGCGCGCGTGCTGGTGCACAAAGGCCCAATCGGTTCGGCCCAGCATCCGACGTTCGGGCTCAGACATGGTGACTGTATCCACCGGTCCATCTGCACGGGTGTCAAAGATCACCTGCCCCGTATCCGGCACCAAATGCCCGGCCAGACAGTTCAGCAGCGTGGATTTCCCCGACCCGCTTTCGCCAACAATCCCCATCACCTCGCCGGGGTAGAGATCGAAGCTGACATCCGCACAGCCGATCCGTGCGCCATAGCGTTTCTCGATGCCCTTGACGCTCAACAATGGCACGTTTTGCCCCATCATTCCGCGCCCCAATCCGGAGCAACCGTCTGAGGCTGATAGCTGCCAAACGACCACTCATGCCCTTCTGGATCGCGCGCCCGATAACGGCGCGTTCCGAATTCAGTATCCTCGGGCGGGTAAACAATTTCGGCGCCAGCCGCCTTTGCGGTTTCGAAATGGGCGTCCACATCCTCGACGACCAGATAAACACCGGGGCTCTGCACCTGCACGGCATCGTCGACCGTGCCCATCATGATGACGCCGTTTCCATATCGCATCTCGCCATGCATCAGCCGACCGTCCTCGCCATCAAAGGCCTGAACAACCTCCAACCCAAACGCACGCTGCAAAAACTCAACCGCAGCCTTTGCATCGACATAGCTGAAATAGGGAACAATCGAAGGCCTTCCTGTCATCTCATCTCTCCTTGCAATTCTGGCTGTGTTTCGCCCAATCGCCCCAAATGGCCCGCCGCGCGGCGCGAGCGGCAGTAATCGGTATCCGAGCAAACAAACATCCGGTTTCCCGCATCATCCATGATGACCTCATCCAGATAGCTGTCTTCGGCCCCGCACAAATCGCAGGCGTGATCGGCCTTGGTGGCCTCAAACGGATAATCCTCGAAATCGAGGCTGACGACCTTGGTATGCGGCGGCACCGCGTAAATCCGCTGCTCACGCCCGGCACCAAACAGTTGGATCGCGTCCATTTCCAGCTTGGGGTTGTCGAATTTCGGAATCGGCGATGGGTCCATCACATAGCGGTCGGACACTTTCACCGGGTAAGCGTATGAGGTCGAAATCGCCCCGTGCTGGCTGATGTCTTCATACAGTTTCACATGCATCAGCCCGTATTCTTCAAGGCTGTGCATCTTCCGCGTTTCGGTCTCTCGCGGCTCCAGAAAGCGCAAGGGTTCCGGGATCGGCACCTGATACACCAGGATCTGATCCTCGGTCAGCCTAGCCTCGGGGATGCGGTGGCGGGTCTGGATGACGGTCGCCTTCTCGGTCTGTTCGGTGGTTGCGACGCCTGCCGTGTTTTCAAAGAACTTGCGGATCGAAACGGCATTGGTGGTGTCATCCGCCCCCTGATCAATCACTTTGAACGTATCGTCGGGCGTCAGGGTTGCAGCCGAGACCTGCACCCCGCCCGTACCCCAGCCATAGGGCATCGGCATCTCGCGGCTGGCAAAGGGCACCTGATAGCCCGGAACGGCCAGCCCTTTGAGAACAGCGCGACGGATCATCCGCTTGGTTTGCTCGTCCAGATATGCAAAGTTGTACTCAGACATAATTTCGTACTTCCGGCAGTTGGAGCAATTCTTGGAAATCACCATAGTTCTGGCTTTGGTCGCTCTGCTGGTATTCACCCTTCATCTCGGCGCCCGCCAACGACGCCGGAGAAGATCGCTCAGGCAAGACAGGTTCGGCTATTGGGTTTGGGAAGAGTTCGATGGCAGTATGGGGCGTTCCCCCATCCACCCTGACAAACACGGTGGCGCATGGTGGAAGGAACGCAACAGGTTTAACGACCGGGATTGGGGTTGCGATCTTGATGAATAAACTCATTCCGCAGCCTCCCTGGGCGTGATCCGTTCTTCCGCCTCGCGGCGCAGTTTGCGCACCAGTTCCAGTTCGGACTGAAAATCCACGTAATGCGGCAACTTGATGTGTTCGAGGAACCCTGTGGCCTGAATGTTATCCGCATGGCTCAGAACAAATTCTTCATCCTGCGCGGGGGCACCCAGATTTTCCTCTCCCAACTCCTCCCACCGCAGCGCCCGGTCGACCAGAGCCATCGAGATCGATTTGCGTTCGGATTGACCAAAGACCAGCCCATAACCGCGCGTGAATTGCGGCAGTTCGGTTTTTGAGCCTTTGAACTGGTTTACCGTCTCGCATTCGGTCAGTTCGACCTCGCCAATGTCGATGGCAAAACCCAGTTCCGGGATGTCCATCTCAACCGTGACCTTGCCGAACCGCAACTCGCCGACAAAGGCGTGGTTGCGGGCATAGCCGCGCTGGGTCGAGTAGGCCATGCCCAGCACAAACCCTTCATCCCCGCGCGTCAGAGATTGCAGGCGCAGCGGGCGGTTCGAGGGAAACTCCATCGGTTCACGTGTCAGATCGCCCGGGGTTTCATCGCTAAGGGGTTCGTCTTGGATGATATCCTCGCCTTTGAGGAATTCGGTGATATGCGGCGTTGGTTCGGTACGCGCTGATCCTTCAGGGGTGGCAGGCACCTCGCCATCTGCGGCCAGTTTGAAATCCAGCAACCGGTGGGTGTAATCAAAAGTCGGGCCCAGAACTTGCCCGCCCGGTGCGTCCTTGAAGGTGGCCGAGATGCGACGGTCGCAAGCCATCTGCCCTGTCTCGACAGGGTTCGAGTAGCCAAAGCGTGGCAGGGTGGTGCGATAGGCGCGGATCAGAAAGATAGCCTCGATCAGGTCCCCGCGCGCCTGTTTGATCGCCAAGGCGGCGAGATCAGGATCGTACAGGGACCCTTCGGCCATGACCCGGTTGACCGCAAGGCTCAGCTGTTCCCGGATTTGGTCGAGGCTGAGTTCCGCCACATCTGTCGCGCCGCGCCGTTCCTCGGCAAGCCAGCTATGGGCGTTCTCAATGGCTTTTTCGCCCCCTTTGACAGCGACATACATTACTTAGCCCTCCGCCCTGATCTGCGTGCTGCGGGGCACGGCAGCGACCTGTTCGCCGCAGGTCAGAAAGAAATCGCACCCCAACGGGTAGAGTTTCGAATTCGCCTGAAACGCAGCGATGTCGGGCACAGACAGATGCGCCACATCCTTGATGCCGGGACCGGACAAGGTGGCGCCTGCCTGTTCCAGAGCCTCGCATTCGACAATCAGAGTGGCCGAGCGATCCGGGTATTCCGGCGTTCCGATGCGATAGACGTCAAGCGGGGCCAACGCATCCCAGGTTCCAACCGCAAAGTCGGCCTCGGGCGCGGGTACCAGCGGAGCGCCGGTGTGAAAGGTCAGCCACTTGCGGACAGCGTCGGTGTCAACAGCCCCAGCCAGATGCAGCTTGGTTTCCGGGTCACACAGCGTCAGAAGCAAGGTTCCGGCGGCCACGGACAGCGGGTCGGGCGGCACAACACCGGTCAGCGGGCGGATTTCGCCGGGGCGCGCCATCACCGTCATGGCAGCGCGAAAGGCATGGGCGGCCTGGATCGGTGCGTTGTCGAAGCCACCCGAGAATTGCGTTTGCGCCGACATCAATCTTCCCCCCGGACCATCGTGAAAAACTCGACCTTGGTTGCGGCTGCTTTGGCCGCGCGCGTGGCCTTGGCCGTCTGCATCTGCTGTTTCAGCGGATCAAGGAGTTCGGACCGCAGGGTTGACGCCGCCGTCGTCTGCATCATCGCATCGATCACCGCCGCCGCCCCGGCCTTGGGTTTCGAGCGTCCCTGAACGTAGCCATGCCCAACCGTGCCGTCCTTCAGAACGACCGAACAGCGTGTCACCGTCATTTCACCCAGGTTGAACGGCGCACCGGTTCCGCCCGCGCGTCCGCGCACCATCACGCCGCCGGTTTCGGGCCGACGCAGCCACTCAAAGCTGGGACGGTCCGCAAGATCCTTCCAAAGCGTCAACATCGCATCTTCCGGAGCGCGCGCCAAAAGGCCCATCCACTCTTGCCGGGCAGCCGTCGCGATTTCTGTTTGATGTGTCATCAAAGCCTCTTGGCTGGGTTGTCTATCTATACTATACAACTAGACAAATATTAGCGTGCGCGCGCCCGCCGTGCAATCGGAACTCTGTGAATATTTGATGACATGAGCAAAACACCGATCTGGAAAAGCATCGCCCTCAGTTTGACTTCGGACATTGCCGAAGGACGTTACCAAACGGGCGATAGGCTGCCGACCGAAGCGCAATTGGCGGCGACCCATGGAGTTAACCGGCACACGGTGCGGCGGGCCTTGTCGGATATGGCCGATCAAGGCCTGGTCCATGCGCGACGCGGCGCAGGTGTCTTTGTGGCGGCCCGGCCCACCGACTACCCCATCGGCAAGCGGGTCCGGTATCACAAGAACATTTCGGCCAGCGGCAAGATGCCCGGCAAACAGATCCTCGCCCTGACGACCCGTGCAGCCGATGAGGCTGAGGCCGAGGCGCTTGACTTGGCCCGGGGTGCTTCGGTGCATGTCTATGACGGCCTATCCCTTGCAGACGGGCAACCCATCGGACTGTTCCAGAGTGTCTTTCCTGCGGATCGATTCCCGGATCTTCTGGACGCCCTGACCGACACGCAATCAGTGACCAAAGCGCTGCAAAGCTGCGGCGTGGGTGACTACACACGCATCTCGACCCGTCTGACGGCCCGCGCCGCGACTGCGACACAAGCCCTGCACTTACGCCTGAGCGAAGGCGCGCCGGTTTTATTCTCGATTGGCATCAATGCCGATCCAGACGGCAATCCGGTAGAATATGGGAAAACCGTATTTGCAGGGGAGCGGGTCACACTGACTCTAAATGAGGAGTGAGCCAACGGGGCTCCCGCCCGTCTTCGACCTCCTTGCGGAGGTCTCATCCCGTTGGGCGTAGCGCCGAGCAAAGCGCGGCGCCGGGCCCAAGGCCTCTAAGGGGGATCGGCGAAGCCGATGCACCTGCGGGCGCGGGAGCGTTTGCTGATGCAATGGGGCTATTCGTATTTTTCCAGGAAAGCCTCGGCACCCAAGGCGCGAAAATCCGGCAAGGCTGCTCGCAACCGCGGATTGTCCCAGTCCCACCACGCCAGGGCAAGCATTCGGTCAGCGATTGCTTCTGAAAATCGCGGGCGTATCTCTGTGGCCGTGACACCCCCAACAATGGTGTAAGGCGCGACATCCTTGGTCACGACTGCACCGGACGCGACAACAGCTCCGTGCCCAATAGTCACCTCGGGCTTGATGATCGCAGCATGGCCGATCCATGTATCATGGCCGATCCGTGCCGTGCGACTGGCGCGATGAGCAAACCACTCTGCGTCGTCCTCCTCGCCGTCCCAATAGTCCGCGGACCGATAGAGGAAATGATGCAGCGAGGCTTTCTCCATCGGGTGATCCGTCGCGCCGATCCGAGTGAAGCTGGCGATATTGGCGAATTTGCCAATCTCGGCATTGGCAATGTCACAGGTGCGGTCGCAATAGGAGTAATCGCCCCAGACCGAGTTTGCGACACGACTGCCTGCGCCGATCTCGACATACTCACCAAACTGGCTGTTGCTGATCTGACAATCAGGATGAATGAACGGCTGATCCGCGCGCAATCGTGGCATCGTTTCTTCCAACTCTCTGATTAGGGCAACAGGAAGGCTTTGCGCTTGGGATCGCGCGGTTTGCGCATCTTCCCTGTTTCTCCTTGGATCAGTCGACGCCGCAGCCAGCCCGAGAACCAATCCATCAGCATCACCATCAGGATGATCAGGACGATGTAATAGGCGACCTCTTCCCAGTCTTTCTGCGTGATGATCGCTTGGGTCAGCAACAGGCCGATACCGCCGCCCGTGATCGCACCGATCACGGTGGCGCTGCGGGTGTTGGATTCGAGGAAATAGAGAAGCTGGCTCAACAAAACAGGGGTGATCTGCGGGATAACCCCAAAGCGATAGCGCTGCGGCGCGTTTGCACCGGTTGATTGCACGCCCTCAATCTGTTTCTGGTCCACATTCTCCAGCGCTTCCGAGAATATCTTGCCGAAGGTGCCGGTATCCGTCACCAGCATGGCCAAAGCGCCGGTCAACGGGCCGGGCCCAAAGGCGCGGGCCAGAACAACCGTCCAGATCAAGGCGTCCACGCCGCGCACAAAGTCAAAGATACGTCGTGTGGCGAACCGAACGGATTTCAGCGGGTTGAAGTTGCGCGTGGCCAGAAACGCCAGTGGCAGGGCCACGATGGCCGCGCCGAACGTGCCCAGAAACGCCATCAGGATCGTTTCGAATATGGCCCAGGCCACGTCCTGGTGCCGCCACATCTTGTTGGTCCAGAAATCGTTGAAGATCGCCCCGGCTTCGCCGGATGCAGCGCGCCCGGCGAGATCGGAGAATGACTGGCCATAATAGGGACTGTCCAAAGTGAACCAAAACAGCTCCCACCCGGTGAAATACCGAAACACCTCGGCCCGGTTCCGGGTCACGGTCAGGCGACCGGCATCCGTGGTGATCGCCATCCGGTTCTTTGAAACATTGATCCAGTCGGGCACATCACCCGGCGGCAGTTCGGCCTGCACCCCGGCGGATCGGGTCGGCGTGGCGCGCACGGTGCCGTAGCCGGGAATGTCATATTCGATGGTCTCCGAACCAAAACGCACGACATGACCGTCTTCCAGATCGATCACCGTCGTTTCGCCCAGTGTCACCCACTCCGGCGCGTCGCCATCAGGGTAGGCGCCCTTGCGTTCTCCTTCGATGGCGGCTGAGACCTCACCTGTGCGATTGTCCCGCTCGATATGGGTTTTGTAACTATAACTGTCGGCGACCAGAGTTCTGCCGTTTTCCAGGTTCGCCCGCCCTGCCAAACCCGGCACGTCGAAGGCGAAGAACACATAGACAAGATAGACCAGCACCAAAGCCGGAAAGCCGAAATTCACCAGACGTTTTCGGCTGAACAGACGGTCCGCTTCGGCCTTCAGTTCAACAACGGTCAGATCGGTTGCGAAGGTGCTCATACCGAAGCTCCTTTTTCCGACCCGTGGGTCAAGCGGTCGCGCAGCACACCCGAGATCTGGTCCACGACGACAATAGTGACAAAGAGAAGAAGGAAGATGGCGGCGGCCTCGTCATAGCGCCCCTGCCCCCAGGACATCGAGTTGCGCAGCTCATAGCCCAGACCACCGGCCCCGACGAAGCCGAGGATGGCCGAGGCGCGGATGTTGATCTCGAACCGCAGCAGGGCATAGCTGACATAGTTCGGCCCGACCTGCGGGATCACACCCAGATACATCCGCTGTGACCAGTTCGCACCGACCGAATGCAGCCCCTCGACCGGTTTCAGCGAGGCGTTTTCATTCACTTCCGAGAACAGCTTGCCCAAGGCCCCAGCCGTATGAATGGCAATCGCGATCATCGCCGGAACCGGACCACCGCCCAGAACAAAGATCAGGACCAGTGCGATCACGATCTCCGGTATCGCCCGACAAATGTCGGCAATGCGGCGGAACAGCGGGATCAGCGAAGGCCAAAGCGCCATGCCCCGCGTCGACATCAGGGCCAGAAACGTTCCTGCGATGGTCCCGATCAGGGTCGATGCTGCGGCGATATTGATGGTCTCGATCAGGGCCGGGAAGAACGTGACCAGATTCTCGGGCATCGCCCCGATCTTCTCCCACGCCTCGGCCAGAACCTCGGACGGGTAATCGAAGATGCGGTGCCAGCCGTCGATAAAGCTGCCCGCATTGCGGCTGTCCGCGGTGCGAAAGCCGGCGACCATCAGCGCCACAAACAGGATCAGAAGGATACCACCATAGACCCGCTTGCGCCGTGTCATCTCGGAATAGTCGGCCCGGATTTGGGCGACGCTGGGGGGGCCTGCGGACAGGTCTGTCATGGAATGCTCCTGAGTGGAAAAACGGGGCCCGGCAGGTACCGGACCCCGATCTTGGAGGCACGCTTAGTTCGACTTCAGCTTGCGTGCTTCGATGATGATTTCGTAAGCGTCATGGGTGATCGGTTCGAACGCTTTGGCCTCACCAGCGGCAACGCCGTAGAAGCATTCACGGTCCTTTTCGGCCAGACCCGCCATCAGCGCAGTCATCTTTTCCTTCACATCCGCAGGCAGAGCGGTACGCAGAACAACCGGGCCTTCCGGTATCGGCTTGGACTGCCAGATCATGACCATGTCGTTCATGTCGATCAGACCCGCATCAACCGCGCGGCGCAGCGCACCCGAGTTGAAACCGTCTTCCCAGTCCCCCAGACCGTCGGCCCAGGTCACACCGCCGTCCACGTCACCATTGTTCACCGCCACGATGGTCTGCTCATGACCGCCGGTAAACTTCACTTCACCAAAGTAGTCGCCCGATTCCATGGTCGAACCAGTGGCCTGAGGGATTTCGATGGACGGGATCAGGTAACCCGAGGTCGAGTTCGGATCGCCGAAGCCAAAGGTCTTGTCCTTCATGTCTTCCAGCGAGGTGATGCCGCTGTCCTTGCGGGCAAACCCGATCGAGTAGTAGCCGTATCCGCCATCGGTGTTGACCTTGACCAGAACCGGCTCGACCGCTTCGGGGTCGCTCAGATAGGTTTTTGCGTAACCCGATGCGCCCAGCCACGCCATGTCGATGGTGCCGCCCAGCAGGCCCTGAATCACGCCATCATAGTCGGCAGGCGCGAACAGCTTGGTTTCAACGCCCAGTGTTTCTTCGGTGTATTCACGCAGGCATTCGTTGTTGTTCAAGCGGTCCTGAGCGTTCTCACCGCCCAGAATACCAATGCGGAACTCGCTGATGTCGTCAGCCAGGACCGGCGCGGCCAAGGCGGTGGTTGCAGCAAGGGCAGCAATCAGTTTTTTCATCTGTCTCTCTCCAGGTTTTTGTGCCGGCCTTTCATCGGCCGGTCGATGAAAGGGGTCGGGTGGCTTAGATGGTGGCTTCTGCTTCCATCAGGGCCTTCTGGGTGGCGTCCAGAGTGTCGATCTCGGTCGAGGTCGCCTCTTCCGAGAAGCTGGCATCAGCGCCATAGATTTCGCGGGCGACGCCGGTTGTCAGTTGCTCGGGCAGGCCGTCGAAGACAATGCGACCGTCACGCATTCCGACGACGCGGTCGCAATAGCGGCGCGCCGTGTCCAGCGTGTGCAGATTGGCGATGACGGTGCGGCCATCTTCCTCGTGGATACGACGCAGCGCCTGCATCACCACCTGCGCGTTCATCGGGTCGAGCGAGGCGATGGGCTCATCCGCCAGAATGATCTTGGGGTCCTGCATCAGAGCGCGGGCAATGGCCACACGCTGCTGTTGTCCACCCGAGAGCGCCTCGGCCCGTTTGGGCGCATGTTCGGCGATGCCCAGACGGTCCAGAATATCGATGGCGCGGTGAATTTCGGCCATTGGATACAGGTTGAACATGGTCGCCAGCGTGGAATGGCGGTTCAGAGTGCCGTGCAGAACGTTAGAGACCACATCCATGCGCGGCACCAGGTTGAACTGCTGAAAGATCATCGCGCAGTCCGCCTGCCAGGCGCGTTTCTCACGACCTTTCAGCTGCGTTACATCGCGGCCTTTGAACAGAATCTGACCCTCAGTCGAATCCGTCAGGCGGTTGATCATTCGCAACAGGGTCGACTTGCCCGCACCCGAACGCCCGATGATGCCAATCATGCACGGCTTGTCCACATCCAGCGTTGCCGCGTCCACGGCTGTATTCTCGCCAAAGCGCTTGGTCAGTTTCTCGATCCGCAGCACGTGCCACCCCCAATTCGTGTTGGCGGTCTGCTACAGATGCCAGTAAACGGATATGTGTCACTGCGGTGAAAGTTTTGTAACGCCGCACGTCCCACTAGGGCTACCCATCGGGGCAAGGCGCGGGTATACGCGACCGCGACTCTTTTGCTGACACGAGGCCGCCATGAGCTTTGACCGCACCATCAAGATCGCCCCGTCGATCCTGTCCGCCGACTTCGCCAATTTCGGGGCCGAGATTCAGGCCATCGAAGCCCAAGGCGCAGACTGGGTACATGTCGACGTGATGGACGGCCATTTCGTGCCGAACCTCACCTTCGGCCCCCCGGCGGTGAAGGCGTTCCGCCCACATGTGAAAACCGTGATGGACGTGCATCTGATGATCACGCCGGTTGACCCCTACATTCAAGCCTACGCAGATGCGGGCGCCGACATCCTGACCGCCCATGTCGAGGCCGGCCCGCACACCCACCGCACCCTGCAGGCCATCCGCGCCGCAGGTATGAAGGCTGGCGTCGCCCTGAACCCCGGCACCCCGGCCGAGGCGGTCGAGCATCTTCTGGACCTGACCGATCTGGTCTGCGTCATGACCGTGAACCCCGGTTTCGGTGGCCAGAAGTTCATCGACATGACCGCCAAGGTCCGCAAACTGCGCCAGATGATCGGCGACCGCCCTGTGCATATCGAGATTGACGGTGGCGTTGATCCCAAGACCGCACCACTGGTTGCGGCGGCTGGCGCGGATGTGCTGGTGGCCGGGTCGGCTGTGTTCAAGGGTGGATCAGTGGATCAGCCTGAGGTTTATGGTGAGAACATCCGGGCCGTTCGCGCGGCGGCTGAGGGTGGGTTGTCCTAATTCAGCAGCTTATGGCGGCGGCTGACTGGGTCTGTGCCGAATGGATCCCGGGTCACAAAGTCAGTCGCTATGTAGCCATTCGTGCGCCGCTGACACGGCGTTTTCGGGCCCGGCCACGGGAAGCGGAAACGCTTCTTGGGTATTTTTGTTTCGCGAAGACGATAAGCTCTGACACACGTGTGCAGTGGTGTGGGAAAGACGAAAAAGCACGGGCCAACCAGCCAAAGAAACTCCCATTGTATTTTCTTCCCTGTGCGACATACGCGCGAATGTTGACACGGTCGGCAATCTCGGAGCCTACAGCCATTTTCATCATGGACCTCGCAGCAACCCGAGTGTTGCCATCAATCATGCGCAATCCCATTCTGTCGCCTGATAGTTTGGTTGCGCGTTCGTAGGGGAAAAGCAAAATATTGAAGATCAATAGCTTCTCCACACTGTTAATGAAGAACTGCAGCCAGCCAAACCGGAAGTGTTTAGCTGCCAATGCGCCCACAAATCGCCCGACAATGAATCGCAGTTCGTCCTTCGTGTTTTCGTTCTTCAAAAGCTCGGAATTCAGAAGCAATATCTTGGTGTTGAGAAGCGACAGGATTGATGCGTTGTAAGATCCATCCTCATGAACATATGCCTCGACCGTTCGGTTGTAACCAAAAAGCTCCTTCGCTTCTTTGATCGCATCGTTGGCTTCAGTGAAAGACGCCGCTGAAACCTGGACAAAATTGTTCATCCAATGCGCGACAGCCAACCTAAGGCTGAACCACAGCGAGAAAAGGATGATCGGAACCAGCAAAAGAATGGTTCCAAAAGTTGCGACTGTTAGCAGCGCCGTTACGAAACCAAACGGAATCAAAACAAACAAGGTTATGTAAAAGCGTGGAGTCTCAGTAGGATGTCTCAGTTCCTGCATTTCATTTTTTGACAATGGCATGGGAAATCCCCCACAAAAATCGTGAAAAGTAATAGATTATGAAATTACATCTATTTTGTTAGACGAAATCAACTGTTCAGTCTTTCTTCGGAATTGCGGAACCCGGTCGTATTATTGAGTACTGTGCGCTAACGCCAAATGTTCGGCGATGACTTTCGCAGCGAAGGGCTCGCCACAAAAAAGGGCGCCCCTTAGGGAGCGGCCTTCTTAGTCTCAACGACGAGCCGTGCTGAAGCCCGGCCTACCGATTACTCGATGATCTGCGACACACTACATTTGGTGTATCTCGGGATCATTGAGTTCAAACAAAAAAGGCGTCCCGAGGGACGCCCTTTCCGTTTGATCATTCGCAGGTGCGAATTATTCAATAATTTTGGAAACAACACCCGCACCAACGGTGCGGCCACCTTCGCGGATGGCGAAGCGCAGACCGTTTTCCATCGCGATCGGTGCGATCAGCTCAACGCCGAACGACACGTTGTCGCCGGGCATGACCATCTCGGTGCCTTCCGCCAGGGTCACGGTGCCGGTCACGTCAGTTGTACGGAAGTAGAACTGAGGACGGTAGTTCGCGAAGAACGGAGTGTGACGACCGCCTTCTTCCTTGGTCAGGATGTAGGCTTCGGCTTCGAACTTGGTGTGCGGAGTAACCGAACCCGGCTTACACAGAACCTGGCCACGCTCAACGCCGTCACGGTCAACACCACGCAGCAGGGCGCCGATATTGTCGCCTGCTTCACCGCGGTCCAGCAGCTTGCGGAACATTTCAACGCCGGTGCAGGTGGTTTTGCTGGTGTCGCGGATGCCGACGATTTCGATCTCGTCGCCGACGTTGATCACGCCACGCTCGACACGGCCGGTCACAACGGTACCACGGCCCGAGATCGAGAACACGTCTTCGATCGGCATCAGGAACGGCTGGTCAACAGCGCGCTCAGGCGTGTCGATGTAGTCATCAACAGCCGCCATCAGTTCCTTGATCTTCTCTTCGCCGATTTCCGGGTTGTTGCCTTCCATCGCGG